>JAUXAI010000047.1 GCA_030619985.1 bacterium
GGCTGGCCCAGACCCTCATTACCCCCAGTGTCCTGGAGCAGATAGAATTAGCTCCGGGTCATAGCATCATGGAGATCGTGGCCCCAGAAGCCTTTGTGGGCAAGACGATAAGAGACCTTGATATTCGGGCGAAGTATGGGGCAAATATGATCACCATAAAGAAGAAGGTTCCCCACCTCACTAAGACTGGGGAGACAGACTTTGTGGAAACCATAAATATTGCTCCCAAGGCAGAGGATAAGATTGAGAAGGGGGACCACTTAGTGGTCATTGGTAAGGACGAGCATCTGGCAAAACTTAAAAAGCTTTCCAGCAAAGAAGAGTAACGCAGAAGCGCAGAAGGATCAGAGACGCAGAAGATTTTTCGGCGTTTCTCATTTAAACTCTACGTTTCGGCGGTTGCAAGGAGTAGGAATTGGAAGAGAGGCTGAAAAGAATAAAGGGAGAGGCAAGAAGAGAACTCGATAAAGCCAAAACCCTTGAAGATCTGGAGGCCTTGAGAGTAAAGTATCTGGGAAGGAAAGGCGCCCTCATTCTCTTTATCCGGGAAATAGGAAAAATGCCTAAGGAGATGAGACCTTCCTTAGGAAAACTGGCCAATGAGATAAAGAAAACCTTAAATCAAAAGATAGAAGAAAGAAAAGCAAAGGCTAAGGAGAGGCGGGTCCTGGCTCCTTTAGACCTCACTCTTCCCGGGAAGAAGCCCTCCCTGGGTGGGCTCCATCCCATAACCCAGGTCTTGAATGAAGTCACGAGAATCTTTTCCAGATTAGGCTTTCGCATCGTCCAGGGCCCGGAGATAGAGACGGACTACTATAACTTTGAGGCCCTCAATATGCCCCCGGGGCACCCAGCAAGAGGGATGCTCGATACCTTCTACCTTGAAAAGGTCACAAGCCACATGATACGTATAAATCGGGGAATCGGGGAATCGGGGAATCGGGGATCATCTTCTCCGTCTCACCGTTTCTCCGTGTCCCCGTTTCAACATTCCTGCAGCCAGTTACTACTTCGGAGCCACACCTCTCCTGTCCAGATACATGTTATGGAGAAGGAGAAACCTCCCATCCGGGTCATTTCTCTGGGCAAGGTATATAGGTATGAGGCAGTGGATGCCAGCCACTTACCCATGTTTCATCAGGTGGAGGGGTTTATGGTCGATGAGGGAATTAGTTTTTCTCATTTAAAAGGAGTATTAGAGGTCTTCTTAAATGAATTATTCGGCCCCAAGACTCCCGTTCGTTTTCGCCCCTCCTTCTTCCCTTACACCGAGCCTTCTGCCGAGGTAGATATCGGCTGTCTCATCTGTAAAGGAAAGGGGTGCTCTGTCTGCAAGAGAACCGGCTGGCTGGAGATCTTAGGCTCCGGGATGATCGATCCTTCCGTCTTTAAAGCGGTAGGCTACGATCCAGAGAAGTATACCGGCTTCGCCTTTGGTATGGGAATAGAAAGAATCGCCATGCTTAAATATAATATCAACGATATGAGACTCTTCTTTGAGAACGACCTGAGGTTCTTGAGGCAGTTCTAAGACGCGAATTATCGCGAATGCACGAAGCAAAAAATAGACGAACGCGAATATACGCGAATGAAATCCAAAACGAAAGGAGAAATTGTTATGAATAAACCAGTTGGAAAATATATCTGGAAAGCGCTAAATAGTCCAATTATTGTTGTTATAATTGCATTAGTGGTATGGCCTTTATTAACAGTTGCGATGTTCTCTTTCACCGTGCCTAAAATTAAAAGAGGGTTTGGAGAAATTACTACTGAGATAACAAGCCCGTTTACGCAAATGGGTCAAGAGAGTGAAAAGAAAGCACTTGAGAAACTTAATACTCTTAAACTTTTAGAAATTATAAATATTAAAAAAGCCCCCTCGTCTTGGCCAACAAAAGAAAAAGTTATAGGGACAATTGTAAACAATTCAGATAAGACTTTAAAATCGGTTAAAGTAAATGCGTCTTTTTACAATGTGGAAGAAAACCTCATAGATGTGGAAAATAAATGGTTGCATTCATTGGGATTCATACTACCCAAACAATCAGTAGATTTTTCGTTCAAAAGAGAACTTGGCACCCATAAAGAATCTGAAGAAATCTTGGCCTCAAGAAAATCTGCTTCTGTCAAGATTAGTGTTAGTGATTTTGATATTGTGAAAACTACTTTAGAAAAAGAATAACGGGTTAGTTTTATACAATCTAAGGAAAGAAAAAATGAAAGTTCCGCTTAGCTGGTTGAAAGAATATATTGATATTAAACTTTCTTCCCAAGAATTGGCTCATAGATTGACCATGGCGGGGGTGGAGGTAAGTCATATCCAGAAGTCTGGTAAAAATACTATTCTGGAACTTGACCTAACTACCAATCGAGGGGATTGTGCCAGTATCATCGGTGTGGCAAGGGAAGTCTCGGCCCTAATCAATAAACCTTTGAAACTTCCTAAGATAAACAAAGAAGATAAAAGAAAAAAAGGAATTATTAAAGTAGAGATAAAGGATAGGAAGGGTGGCCCCCGTTATACTGGCCGGGTAATTGAAAATGTCAGGGTCAAATCCTCCCCTCCCTGGCTAAAAGAATGCCTGAAGAGTATGGGAATAAAGCCCATCAACAATGTGGTTGATATTACCAATTATGTATTATTTGAAACCGGTCAGCCCCTTCATGCTTTTGATTTAAATAAGATAAAAGAAAAGAAGATAATTGTGAGGAGGGCGAAGGAGGGGGAGAAAATAACTACTCTGGATGGTAGAAAGAGAATATTGGATAAGAGTATCCTGGTCATCGCAGATGGTAAGAGAGCCATTGCTTTAGCCGGAATTATGGGAGGAGAGAATACCCAAGTTACTAATAAAACAAGAAATATTCTCTTAGAGAGCGCCTATTTTGACCCCATAGTCGTGAGGAGAGGATCAAAGAAAATAAACCTCTTTACTGAATCATCCTATAGATTTGAAAGGGATGTTGACCCGGAAGGGGTAATTACTGCCTCCCGGAGGGCGCGGGATCTAATTCTTAAATTAGCTGGCGGGGAAGAGGTAGCCTTCGTTGATAGAAATTTTCTACCCAGGAAACCGAAGAGAATAACCTTAAGGAGAGAGAGGGTCAATGCTCTATTGGGGACCCGTCTCTCCTGGAACCAGATGAAAGGAATGCTAAAGAAATTAGGGTTTAAAATAAAGGGGGGAAGTGTTGAAGTTCCCTCCCATAGAAGGGATATCACCAGGGAGATTGATTTAATTGAGGAGATTGCCAGAATACATGGCTATCACAGGATTCCTTCTGCCTTACCTGGAGGGAAGATAACTTCCTACTCCCAAGAACCTCTCGAGACCTTAGCCCCCAGGATTAAAGAGATCTTGATCGCCTGTGGTTTGAGAGAGGTGATTAACTATGGCTTCATCTCCCTTGAGGAGGGGAAGAGGATGGGCTTTGCTCCTCGTGAAATCATCAAACTGACTAACCCTTTGACTGAGAGGCAGAATGTCATGAGACCCAACCTCATTCCTGGACTACTCAAAAATCTTATTCATAACCTCAATCAGGGGAACTCCATAGTAAAGGTCTTTGAATTGGGCCGCGTCTTCTCTCCTAAGAAAGAGCAGATGGCCTTAGGAGCACTTCTCTCTGGAGAAGGCGATCTCTATGACCTGAAGGGAATACTGGAGACCCTCTGTGAAGAACTGGCCATTCCGTCTCCCAGGATTGGTTCTGCTTCCTTGCCTTTTCTTCTTCCCGGAAGGGAAGGAGAGATTTTAATCGCTAATAGAAAAGTAGGCCTTTTGGGAGAGATGGACCCTAAAGTCCTCTCCTACTTTGGGACAGAAGAAAGGGCCTTTGTCTTTGAACTTGACCTGGAAGAATTTCTTTTGAGTAGGAGGGCGAAGAGATTCCGAGAACTTCCCAAGTATCCGGCTATTGTCCGGGACATCGCCCTCTCTCTTCCTGAGAAGATTACTTCTGAGGAGATTGTCCAGACCATCTATTCCCTGGGAGGGGAACTGGTGGAGGGGGTTGAATTCTTCGATCTCTACCGGGGAACCCAGATCCCCTCCGGCCACAAGGGATTGGCCTACTCCATCTCCTATCGGGCAAAGAATAGGACGCTTAAGGATGAGGAGATTAAAAGGCTCCACCAGAGGATCTCTCTGGGGCTGGAGAAGAGGCTGGGGGCGAGGATCAGAAAGTGAGTGATTTAGATAGGCTGGAAGAAAGAATTAGGAAAATCCTGACATTAATGGCTAAACTCAAGAATGAAAACGAGACCCTGAAGAAGACCAAGGATTTTGTCAGACTTCGAGTAGAAGAACTTCTCGCTCGTTTAGAGAAGACGGGAAGATGACCAAGACCATAAAGATAGAGATTTTGGGTAGTAGCTATCCCATAAGAGTAGAAGGAGGCGAGGAGGAAAGGTACGTCAAGAGGTTGGCTCGATATGTAGATAGCAAGATGAGAAAGCTAGCCCCTGCTGGTTCTCAGGTACTTTCCGCTAAGCTTGCTGTCAAAGCCGCATTGAACATCGCAGATGAACTCCATAAGTTGAAGAGAGAGACTGAACTCTCTAACAAAAGAACAAGGGAAAGACAGAAGAAACTGATCAAACTTCTTGAACAGGGATTAAGATAGATTTTGCTTGCAAATTGAAAAAAAGTGTGTTATACTATAATTAGTTCCCTGCTCTAGCGCGTGATGCGGCAACAATTTTGAGTCGACACTTCTAAACTGGGGACCCGAGTCGGGGAAGAAATTTCCTGGCGACTAGTAGGGTACCCACTTGGCGTAAAGCCGATTCAAAAGTTTCCACACACGGCCTGAGCGGGGAACTTTTCTTTTAAGACGCGAATATACGCGAACTGTAAAGCAGAAACGGAAGATAACTAAAACACGAATCAACGCGAATAATCCGTGCTAATCTGTATTTTAGATCTGTGCTAATCTGTGTTGACGAGCGAAGCGAGGATGGAATGGATCTCTTTGAAGAAAAGGGAAAGAAAAAGATTTCTGAAGAGGCTCCTCTGGCTCTGAGGATGAGGCCCAAGGATTTGAAAGAGTTCGTGGGCCAGGAGCCTATCCTCTCCAAGGGGAAGTTATTGAGGCGGGCAATAGAGGCGGACAGAATAAACTCTGCCATCTTCTGGGGACCTCCGGGAACTGGGAAGAGTGCCTTAGCCTACATCATCGCCCGAAGGACAAAGTCCCACTTTGAATATCTCAATGCCACCACCTGTGGGGTAGCGAATATCAGAAAGGTTGTTGCCCAGGCGAAGGATAGGCGGGCGATGTATGGGAAGAAGACCACTTTGTTCATTGACGAGATTCACCGTTTCAATAAGGCCCAGCAGGATGTCCTGCTCCCCCATGTAGAGGAGGGGGTCATTATTTTGATCGGGGCTACCATCCATAACCCTTACTTTTCTGTCATTCCCGCCCTTCTCTCCCGCTCCCTGGTCTTTGAGTTCAAGCCCTTAAAGGGAAAGGATATCGAAAAAATAGTAAAGAGGGCCCTAAAGGAAGGACTGAAAGGCTATAAGGTAAGGATGGGTAAAGGGGCCTCGAAGCACCTGGCCACCTATTGTGATGGGGATGCCCGAAAAGCCTTGAACGCCTTGGAACTGGGGGTCATGACTACCAGATCAGATAAGGAAGGAATAATCGATTTCAATCTTGAGGTGGCCCAGGAGTCCATTCAGAAGAAGGCCCTGAGGTATGATAGGGGCGAGGACGAGCACTACGATACCATATCGGCCTTCATTAAGAGTATGAGGGGCTCTGATCCAGATGCTACATTATACTGGCTGGCCAAGATGATCTCTGCCGGAGAGGATCCAAGGTTCATCGCAAGAAGGATCGTTATCTGTGCCAGTGAGGATGTGGGGAATGCCGATCCCCAGGCTTTAGTCTTAGCCCAGGCGGCCTTAGGGGCGGCAGAATCTATCGGTCTACCAGAGGCCAGGATCCCCTTAGCTCAGGCAGCGATCTATATAGCCACGGCCCCCAAATCGAATGCCAGCTACCTGGGCATCGAGAAGGCCCTGAAGGATATTGAGGAGAAAAGAACCCTTTTAGTGCCCAAACATCTCAAGAACACCCATTATGAAGGAGCGAAGAAGTTGGGTTATGGAAAGGGATATAAGTATGCCCATGAATATAAGGGAGGGTATGTCAAGCAGAAGTATCTTCCCAAGAAAGTAAAATATTATCAGCCCACGGAACATGGCTATGAGGCGAGAATAAAAAAGAGATTAGAAGAATGGGAAAGAATTGACTATCAAAAGGTGCGGGGTGAAAAGAAGGGTAAGGGAAAAGATTCTTTCCAGAAGAGATAAAGAACCAGAAGATCTGAGAGGAAAAAAGAGTCGCAGAATAAAAAAAAGGCTCTTCTCTCTGAAGGAGTTTAAAGAGGCCCATACCATCCTCTTCTACTACTCAAAAGGGAGCGAGGTAAAGACAAAAGAGATGATGGAGGAGGCCCTCAGGAAAGGAAAGAGAGTCCTCCTTCCCAGGGTAAGGAGGAGGGAGATCTACCTGGGTGAGATTAAAGAGCTGGAGAAGGATGTAGAAAAGGGAAGCTTTGGCATCCTGGAGCCTAAAGAAGCCTCTAAGAAGGCAACACCCAAAGGGATCGATCTGGTCATCCTTCCGGGGATTGCCTTTGACCTAAAAGGGAGAAGGGTAGGATATGGGCTGGGATACTACGATCGCTTTCTAAAAAGGTTACCCAAAAAGGTTTCTCTCGTTGCCTTAGCCTATGACTTTCAGATAGTGAATAGTCTCCCAGGCAAGAGGCATGATAGAAGAGTTGGGAAGGTGATAACAGAGACGCGAATCATTGACGCGAATCTACGCGAACTGTAAAGCAGAAACGAAAGATAATCAAGACGCGAATCTACGCGAATTACAATTAATTATTTTCATTATCTGTGATCTGCGGAAATCTGTAATCAATCTGTGTGAACCCCGCACCTTTTTAGAAATCGTTTCTCAAAAAGGCAAAGGTGCGGGGTGAATCTGTGATGAAAAGGAGGAGATAGATGACCATTAATTGGGAGATTTTTGGTCCTGCCATTGCCTTATTCCTCTGCCTAGTAAGTGCCCTCCTGGTAGGATTTTTAGTCGGGCAGAAGATCACCCGGATACGCCTGGGAGCAGCCAAAAAAGAAGCAGAGAAAATTTTAGAGGAAGCCAAAAGGGAAGCAGAGGCCAAAAGAAGAGAGGCCCTCCTGGAAACAAAAGATATCTCTCATAAGCAGGAGGTAGAGTTTGAGAAAAGAACTAAAACCAGACGCCAGGAGATAGAGAGACTTTCTCGAGAACTCTCCAGAAAAGAGGAAGAACTAAACCGCAAGGTTGACCTACTGGAGAAGAAGGAGAAGGACCTCGCTCTCAAGGCTAATCAATTCTTGGCCAGAGAGAAGTCCTTTGCTTTAAAAGAAGAGAGCCTGAAGGCTACTATGGAGGAAGAGAGAAAGAACCTGGAGAGACTATCCGGACTAACCAGGGAAGAAGCAAAGGGAATGCTCCTTGCTAATCTAAAGAGAGAGATGACTCAGGAGCAAGCAATGGTGATTAAGGCTGCTTTGGATAAAGCAAGGGAGGAAGCGAATAGGAAGGCAAGGGAGATTATCTCCACCGCCATTCAGAGGTGCGCTCCAGAGTATACCACAGAGATTACAGTCTCTACCGTCTCCCTCCCTTCAGATGAGATGAAGGGAAGGATCATTGGTCGGGAGGGAAGGAACATCAGGGCTTTTGAGGCCGCCACCGGGGTTGACTTAATCGTTGATGATACCCCAGAAGCGGTAGTGCTCTCTAGTTTCGACCCCGTGAGGAGGGAGATCGCCAAGATCGCCTTAAAAAGGCTAATCGCTGATGGCAGAATTCAGCCCGCCAGGATTGAGGAGATGGTGGGCAGAGCGAAGAGGGAGATGGAGGCCACCATAAGAAAAGTGGGGCAAGAGACGGCTCTTGAGGTCGGGGTTTCCAACCTTCATCCAGAGGAGCTCAAGCTCCTAGGGAGGCTGAAGTATCGGACGAGTTATGGTCAGAATGTCCTGGAGCATTCCAAGGAGGTGGCCCATCTTGCCGGGATGATGGCCGCAGAACTAAGAGCCCAGGTCAAGGTGGCCAAGAGGGCCGGATTACTCCATGACATAGGGAAGGCGGTGGACCATGAGGTAGAGGGTACCCATGCCCGGATTGGAGCCGACCTGGCGAGAAGATATCGGGAATCCCCGGGAGTTATCCAGGCCATCGCCAGCCATCATGAGGAAGTGGAACCCAAGAGCGTGGAAGCGGTCTTGGTTCTAGCAGCAGATGCTATCTCTGCTTCCCGACCAGGGATGAGAAGAGAGACCCTGGAGAGCTATGTTAAGAGGCTGGAGAGATTAGAGGATATTGCTGACTCCTTCCCCGGAATCCAGAAGTCCTATGCTATTCAGGCAGGAAGGGAGATAAGGATTATGGTGGAGGTAGAGAAGGTTGACGATGCCCAGGCGGCCCAGTTAGCAAGAGATATAAGTAAGAAAATTGAGAAGGAACTAGAATACCCGGGACAGATAAAAGTGACCGTCATAAGGGAGAAGAGAACCGTAGAATACGCGAAGTAGTAAAGAGTGGGAAAGTGAGCAGATGAGAATGTGAACATTTTAGTTATTGGGGACATTATCGGAAGTCCGGGGAGAAAGGCAGTTGCTGATCTTCTTCCCAAATTGAAGAGAGAGCATAAGGTCGATCTGGCGATCGCTAATGGTGAGAATGCTGCTGGTGGTATGGGGATTACCCCTAAGATCGTTGAGGAACTATATTCTAGTGGGATAGAAGTTATTACCAGTGGGAATCATGTCTGGAAATATAAGGAGATCTATGGAACCCTGGATAAGGACCCTTACTTCTTGAGGCCAGCAAACTATCCCCCAAAGGTTCCCGGAAAGGGCTCCTGTATCTTCTCCACAGAAAAAGGTGGAAAGGTTGGAGTCCTAAATCTCTCAGGGAGAGTCTTCTTAGCCGAGTTAGACTGTCCCTTTAGAAAGGCAGATGAAGAGATTGAAAAGCTATCCAGGGAAACAAAGATCATCATCGTTGATATGCATGCTGAGATCACCAGTGAGAAGATGGCCATGGGCTGGTATCTCGATGGAAGGGTATCGGCTGTGGTGGGAACCCATACCCATATCCCGACAGCAGATGAGAGGATCCTTCCTAAGGGTACGGCCTACATCACAGATATTGGGATGGTAGGCTCCTTAGACTCTGTGATCGGTGTAAAGAAGGAACTGGCCCTGAAGAGATTTCTATCCCAGATACCGATTAGGTTTGAAGTTGAGAAGGAGAATATCTATCTTCAGGGGGTAGTAATCAGCATAGATTCTAAGTCAGGAAGAGCAAAAAAGATAGAAAGGATTCAAGAGAGATGGTCACCATAATTCTAGATGGAAAGAAGATTGCCCGAGAAATCCAAAAAGAACTCTCTCTAAAAGTAAAGGAAGAAGGAATTACTCCTGGGCTGGCGGTCATAAGGGTTGGGGAGGATCCCTCTTCCCTAATCTATGTCCGGAATAAGAAGAAAAAAGCAGAAGAAGTGGGGATCTATTTTGAGGAGCGCGCCCTAAAAGAGAATACCTCGCAGGATGAATTAATAGAATTGATAGAAGAGTTAAACAGTAATTCCAGAATAGATGGGGTTGTCCTTCAACTTCCTCTCCCCAGCCATCTCAATGAAAAGAAAATCTTAGAAAGGATTTCTCCTGATAAAGATGTGGATGGCTTCCACCCCCTGAATATGGGAAGGTTACTGAAAGGGGGTTCCTTATTTGTTCCCGCCACCCCAAGAGGGATCATGGAACTTCTGGATAGGTACCAGATTCCCCTTGAAGGGAAGAGAGCGGTGGTTGTGG
>JAUXAI010000063.1 GCA_030619985.1 bacterium
TGCTCCACCAGGCACCATGGGAAAGACATTCTCCTCTGGATCGATGATAAAATCTAAGACTACTGGTTTATTGATAGAGATTGCTTTCTTCAGGGCAGGAAGAACATCCTCCTTCTTCTCCACTCTGATGCCCACTGCTCCGTAGGCCTCAGCTACTTTGACAAAGTCCGGATTTCCACTCAAATCAACGGCAGAGTATCGCCTCTTATAGAAAAGTTCCTGCCACTGTCTGACCAGACCCAAATAGCCATTATCCAAAATGGCCACCTTTACTGGTATCTTATTATGAACACAGGTAGCCAGTTCCTGAATGTTCATCTGGAAGGAGCCATCACCAGCGATATCGAAGACGATTTTATTTGGACAACCCACTTTGGCCCCGATGCTCGCGGGAAAGCCATAGCCCATGGTGCCCAGGCCACCCGAGGATAAGAAGGTCCTGGGCTTGGTATACTGATAGTACTGGGCAGCCCACATCTGGTTCTGACCCACCTCAGTAGCGATAATGGCCTCACCCTTAGTCACCTCATAGATCTTTTCTACAACATACTGGGGCTTCAGCTTACCGCCCTTTTTATAGGTCAAGGGATGGTTCTTCTTCCACTGCCCAATCTGCTTCAACCAAGCAGATATCTTGGGCTTAGTAACTATCTTATTGAGTTCCCTTAAGACATTCTTCACATCCCCCACAATGGGAATATCTACCTGAACGTTTTTGCTTATGGCACTGGGATCGATATCGATGTGGATGATCTTTGCCTCAGGAGCAAACTTATCTAACCTTCCCGTAACCCGATCGTCGAATCGAGCACCGATGGCGATGATGAGGTCAGAGTCCATGATGGCATAGTTGGCGTATTCTGTTCCGTGCATTCCCAGCATCCCTAAAGATAAGGGAGAGTCTTCAGGAAAAGCGCCCAAAGCCATGAGGGTAGTGGCTACCGGAATATCTGTCTTCTTTACTAACTGGATGAGTTCCTTACTAGCCCCGGATAATATCACTCCTCCTCCAGCATAGATGAGAGGCCTAGTGGCTCTTGATATCATCTGGGCGGCCTTCTTTATCTGTCCCGGATGACCAGAAAGTGTTGGCTTATATCCCCTAATCTCTGCTTCCTTGGGGAACTTGGCCTCCGTTTCCTGAATCTGAACATCCTTCGGTAGATCAATCAATACCGGGCCTGGTCTTCCTGTAGAAGCGATGTGGAAGGCTTCCTTCACCGTCCTTGCCAAGTCCTTGACATCCTTAACTAAGAAGTTATGTTTGGTGATGGGTCTGGTGATTCCCGTAACATCTGCCTCCTGAAAGGCATCATTTCCTACCAGATGAGTGGGAACCTGGCCGGTGATGGCTACCATGGGAATGGAGTCCATATGGGCGGTAGCGATGCCTGTGGTTAGGTTAGTTGCCCCTGGACCACTAGTTGCCATGCAGACCCCTACCTTGCCCGTTGCCCGAGCATAGCCATCTGCCATATGGGCTGCCCCCTGCTCATGCCTGGTGAGAATGAATCTAATAGGAGCATCATATAAGACATCGAATACCGGAAGGACGGCTCCTCCACAGATGCCGAATATGACCTCCACCTTCTCCTTTATGAGACTCTCGATTAAGATCTCTGCACCAGTCATCTTTTGGGCCATTATTACCTCCTCAATATGGCTCCCTTATCCGCTGAACTGACCATCCGGGCATACCTGGCTAAGTAGCCCTTCTTAATCTTGGGCTTCGGAGCCTTCCACTTAGAAAGTCTTTCCTCTATCTCTTTCTCACTCAATTCTATATCTATTTTCTTATTAGAAATATCAATACGTATAATATCTCCATCTTTGACTATGGCTATCGGCCCTCCTTTAGCTGCCTCTGGTGAGATATGGCCGATGCATGGACCCCGCGTTCCTCCAGAGAACCTCCCATCTGTAATGAGAGCCACATCCTTCTCCAATTCCATACCACAGACAGTAGAGGTAGGAGTGAGCATCTCCCTCATCCCCGGACCTCCTTTGGGACCCTCATACCTTATGATGATTACCTCGCCCTTCTTTATCCTTCCTCCCAAGATGGCCTCCACCGCTTCTTCTTCAGAGTCAAAGACCCTCGCCGGACCTTTATGCTTGAGCATCTCCTTCGAGACTGCCACCTGCTTCACCACCCCACCATCCGGGGCAAGGTTTCCTCTAAGAATTGCGATTCCTCCCTCTTTATGGAGAGGACTTTTAAGGGACCGAATAACCTCTTTTCTCTTTATTTCTACACCCTTAATATTCTCTCCCATTTTCTTGCCGGCAACTGTTAACTCATCGAGGCTCAAAAGATCTTTTTCTGCTAATTCATTCATCAGTGCTGGGATCCCTCCCGCCTCATCCAGATCCTGCATATGATACTTCCCAGAAGGGGCAATATCGCATAGGTGGGGAGTACGAGCACTGATTTCATCGAAGAGTTCTAGATCTAATTCTATTCCTGCCTCATGGGCAATGGCCGGAAGGTGTAAGACAGTATTCGAGGAGCAGCCCAGGGCCATATCAACAGTAATAGCATTCTCAAAGGCTTCCTTGGTCATTATCTGCAGGGGTTTGATATCTTTTTTAACCAATTCCATAATTTGCTTTCCAGCAAGTCTTGCTAATTCTTTTCTCTTATTCGAGACAGCCAGAATGGTCCCATTTCCGGGAAGGGCCATCCCTAAAGCCTCAGAGAGACAGTTCATAGAATTGGCGGTAAAAATTCCCGCACAGCATCCCTCTCCTGGACAGGCAACATCCTCTAACTCTTTCAGTTCCTCTTCGGTCATCTTGCCAATAGCCACCTTTCCCACTCCCTCAAAGACATTGATGAGATCCACATCCTCTCCCTTATACTTACCAGTAAGCATCGGCCCACCGGAAATAATAATTGCTGGAATATTTAATCGGGCAGCGGCCATGAGCATCCCAGGGGTGATCTTATCGCAGTTAGTAAGTAGGGCTAATCCATCGAAAGGATGAGCGATGGCCATGCTCTCCACAGAATCAGCGATGAGTTCCCGAGAGGCTAAGGAATATTTCATCCCCGGATGGTTCATGGCAATACCATCGCAGATCCCGATGATCCCGAACTCAATGGGTGTTCCCCCGGCCTCTCTTATTCCTTTCTTTATTTCCTTCGCCAACTTATCAAGATGGATGTGACCAGGAACAATCTCATTCGCTGCATTAGCGATACCGATAATGGGCTTGGCGATATCCTCATCCTTCAAGCCCATAGCCTTCATGAGGGATCTATGGGGCGCCTTTTCATACCCCTTCTTCATAATATCGCTTCTCATCTTCCAACTCCCAATTAGGGTAATTATTAAGTATATCCTATAAATTCTATCCTGTCAAATCTTATTAAATTGATTCCTGAAAAAGGATGCAAACGGATTATGACAGATGCAGACGGAAACTCCTTCGAAGGTTTATCCGTTTGAATCTGCTTAAATCTGTCTGAATCTGTGACTTTTTAGAGACCTCCCAAATTTTTATTCCACATTATTAAAGCATCCTCACCTGTATCGTTATAATATCCCTTTTGGATGCCCCCTACTTCGAAGCCGAACTTCTTATATAAATTTTGGGCTGCTAAGTTAGAAGGCCTTACTTCTAAAGTGGCCCTCTTTGCCCCTTTTGATACCGCTAATTTTAGAAGAAACCTTATGAGCCTCTCCCCAATCTTCTTTTTCCTATATTCTGGATGAACGGCAAGGTTTGTAATATGTGCCTCATCAAATATCAACCAGAATCCAGCATAGCCTACCACCCTGCCCTCACTCTTGGCAACCAGAAAGCAAGAAGAATCCCTCTCTTTCAGTTCTGTCAAAAAGGCCTCTCCCGACCAAGGAGAAGGGAAGGAGGCCCTCTCAATCTCCAGGATCTCATCGATATCCTCTCTCTTCATATCCTCAATAGTAATGGGAACCAAAACCTTCTCCAAAAAAAGAAACCTGCTACAAGCTGCAAGCCCCATATTTAGGAAGAGGTGAAGCGGTGTATTTCTGTATCGGCGTATCGGTGTAACGGTGTATCGGTGTCTTTCTCTTTTGCCCCGTTACTCCCTTACTCCCTTACCCCATCACTCCGTTTCGACATTCCTGGGGCCTGTAGCCCTTTATCTCTCAACTGGTGCTCGAACATAGATTGGTTTTAAAGTCGAAAGTTCGCTCTTTTTCTTTCCCCTCAATTTCCTTAATCCCAATTCAGCAATGGATGAAGCGCTCGGTAGTCTCCTCGCCTTAGGGGCAAAGACCGCTTTCTTTCCTAACTTCTTCTTAATTAAATCCCCATAGACCTCAATCCCATCCCCCAAAAAAATCGCCCTTGACCCTTGACCCTTAACCCTTAACGCTATCTTCTTTAATAACTCGTTCGGCTCACAAGCCATATGCTTAGTAAGTCTCTTCCTATTCCTATATAAAGCACAATAGACCTCTCCCTTCCGCGCATCCAGAATGGGACAGATTAAATCCTTACAATGGAAGAGATTAAAGGCCAATCCATCCAGGGTTGGTATTCCAACAATAGGGATATTTAGTCCTTGAGCCAATCCCTTGGCAGTAGCAATCCCGATACGAAGACCAGTAAAGGAACCCGGCCCCAGAGAGACAGCGATTCCATCCAAATCTTTAAGAGTTAAGGAGGCATCCTTTAATATCCTATCTATAGCAGGCATTAATCTTGAGGTATGGGTTTCCCTTAGGTTTAGAGTATACTCTGCAATCAGTCTCTCCTCATCCATCAGAGCAACAGAGCCAGTCATGGTTGAGGTTTCAATTCCCAAAATCCTCATATTTGTCCCTATCAACTTATCAACGTATCAACTTATCAATTATATCTCGGTAATGCTTTCCTTTTGGAATAAACTCTATTCTTCTTCTATTCTCGTCGATAATTTCCAGATTTATGATTAGGACTTCTTCTGGCAAGAGTCTTCTTACCTTCTTCGCCCACTCAATGATAGTCACTCCTTCTCCATAGAAGTATTCTTCGTAGCCCAGATCATAGACCTCTTTAAGATTATCTATTCGATAAAGGTCAATGTGATAGAGGGGCATTCTTCCCTTATGCTCTTTAATCAGAGTGAAGGAAGGACTGGTTACATAATTTTTCTTCTTCACTCCCAAGCCTTTTGCCAAACCCTGGGTCAGAGTGGTCTTCCCACTCCCCAACTTCCCAATTAGAGCAACAACATCTCCCGGTCGAAGTAATTTACCTATCTTCTTTCCCAGTCTTATTGTCTCTTTTGCGCTCTTCGTCTCTACAATCATCTTCTGTATCCCGCTATCTGCGGTAATCTGCGTTTTGATCTGCGGTCATCTGCGTTTAGGCTTCTCCCTTAGCAATGGCCCTGACTACATCCGCCTTCCCTACAATGCCCACGATCTTGTCCTTCTCCATAACAGGTAGAAGATACTTTCTCTCCGTGGACATTAAAGTTGCAATATCCTCGATATAGGTATCTGGTTTTATGGTGATTACCTCTTTGGTCATTACTTCGGAGACCTTTTGGCCTAAGACTTTACCCATTTCCTCTTCAAATCTCTTGGGGCTTTCTAAATAGATTACTCCTTCCAAAAGCTGGACTACGGTAGGAATATGAACCTTCTTATCTCTAATGATTAAGTCTGCCTCAGTCACAATTCCTTTTAATTTATTGCTCTCATCCACCACTGGTGCTCCGCTTATCCTATGCTCTACGAGAAACTTTGCCACCTCCTTTACCGTCATATCCTCTTTTACTGTCAATACCTCTTTTGTCATAATGTCCTTCGCCTGCACAACCATTATTTCACCTCCTCTTCAATGCAAATTGCCTGCCTGTCGGCAGACAGGTAAAATTAGCAATTAGCAATGAAAAATTAAAAAAATTTGCATTGCTGACTTTGCATTGATAATTTTGCATTTTACTGTTCTTTCCTTCTATTCCTTGATTTGTTTGAAGGCCTGGGGTAGTTTCTCCAAAACATCAGAGGCAACGAGAGACTCCTCTCCCTTCTCTTGGGCAGCCAAATCCCCTGCCAGACCATGGAGATAGGCTCCTGTCTTCGCTGCTTCTAAAGGTTCCTTTCTCTGGGCTAAGAAGGAACCGATCATCCCCGTCAGAACATCCCCCACTCCCGCAGAGGCCATCCCTGGATTTCCCGTGGGATTGATATAGGTGTTCCCTCCTGGATCAG
>JAUXAI010000028.1 GCA_030619985.1 bacterium
GAGCATTCGATACCTGCCGGACGAAGGGATAGATGCGACGCACGACAGGAACCCTATATAAAAGGGCCTCTCCCCAGACAAGAAACCTCCTCCCAATAATATTGCGCACAAAGAGCCCCACTAAGAGGATCAGGATGAGAATGGCCAAGAGGGTCAACCCCTTCCCCAACCAGGGCCCGGGTAGGAAAAGGCCAAAGGGCTCAATGATCGCCGTCAGACGTGTATCAATAAAAAGGAATACCCGATAAAGTATCCAGATAGTAACCACCAGAGGTAGAACGGCGACCAAACCGGTTAGAAAATATCCCCTTATCTTAGTCCACACGATACTCCTCCTCTATCTCGCCCACAATCTCCTCTAAGAGGTCCTCAATAGTAACCAACCCTAAAGTCTCCTTCTTCTTATTTACCACGATGACCATGTGAATTCTTGCCAGACGAAGGGTGTTTAGGAGCTGGCTCACTTTCTTATCTGGAGAGGTGTAGTGGGCAGGATGCATGACCTCCTTTGCTCTCATCCTCTCCCTCTCTCTCTTGGAATAGGATAGAAGGTTCTTGACATGGACGATTCCCGTGATATGTTTTATATCCTTGCGGTAGACCGGGATGCGGACAAAACCCTTCTTAATGGCCAGACTCAAGACCTCCTCTAAGGAGGTTTCCTCTCTCACGGCTACTATCTTTTCTCTAGGAACCATAGTCTTATCTATGGTGGTCTCTTCCATCTCAAAGACCCGATGGATAAGTTCCTCTTCTGTAGTCTCGAGCACCCCTTCCCTTCTGCCCATCCCCACCAAAGATTGCAACTCCTCTCGGGTAACATAGGGGCTCTTTATTCTTTTCTTCCCTCTCAATAGCCGAATGATCCCATTAGTAATAAAGGTGAAGAAATAGATCAAAGGACGAAAGATATCACAGGCCCACTTGAGAGGATAGGCCGAAGTGAAAGTAAGGTAGTCTGTATGATAGCGATAGACCGTCTTAGGGATGATCTCGGCAAAGATGATAACTAGGGGAGACATGATAAGAGTAGCCAGAAGCGCTGCCTTATCTGGAGAATGTCTCATCAGTAGAAGGGTAGCCAGAGCGCTTCCCGTGACTAAAGAGATATTTGTCCCTATCAAGGTAGCGGCCAACATGCGATCCGGGTTCTTGAGAAGGTTCTCCACAATCTGTGCCTGCTTCGAGCCCTTCTCCATAAGATGCCTCACCCGGATGCGACTCACAGAGACCATTCCCGTCTCTGTGCCAGAGAAGAAAGCAGCAAGCAGTAAACAGAATCCTATGGCCAGTATGATCCAGATTATCATTATCTCCTCTTTATCCTCACAGAGAGGATTCTCTTGGGGGTAGCCTTCTCAATGACAAAAGAGAGTTTCCTATAATTTATCTCTTCCCCTTCTTTGGGAATACGGCCGATGAGATTGAAGATGAAGCCTCCGATGGTCTCAAAGCCATTCTCGGGAAGTCTTAACTTGAGCACCCTATTCGCTTCATCAATCTCCAGGCGACCGGACACCCTCAGGGTACGTCGATCAATTCTTTCAATGAGCCTCTTCTCCTTCCGATACTCGGGAGGAATCTCGCCCACGATCTCCTCCACCAGGTCCTCCAGGGTAACCAATCCCTCTATTCCCCCGTACTCGTTGACCACCAGGGCCATCTGAATTTTTCTCCTTTGAAACTCCTTTAAGAGACTGGGGACTCTCTTGGTTTCCGGAATGAAATAGGGAGGGTGCACTAAATTCCGGAGTCTCAACTGGTAATTCTCCTTTTTAAAATGGGAGAGGAGATCTTTGGCATAGACAATTCCCACCATATTATCCACCCTCCCCTGATAGACCGGAATGCGGGAATGGCCGGTCTTCCTTATGAGGTCCAGGGCCTCTCCCACCGTAGCATCTGCCTCCAGGCAGACCATATCTGTGCGGGGGATCATGGTCTCAAGGGCCCGAGTATCAGTAAACTTGAAGATGGAGTGGATCATCTCCTTCTCCTCCTCTCCCAATACCCCTTCCTTCTCACCAACGGTAACCATGGTCTTTATCTCATCCTCAGTTACTGAAGGAACCCGAGGAGGATATTTGCTCCTGAAGAGGGGAAGGAAGAGATCGCTCACCGACTCCAGCGTCCGGCGTAGGGGGAGGATGATTATAGAGAAGATCTCCAATGGCCGAGCAACCAGGAGGCTGATGGCCTCTGCATTCTGGACGGCATAGGTCTTGGGTGTAATCTCACCAAAGATCAAAAGGAGGAAGGTTATCACACCTATAGATATACCAACACCTACACTATTAGGTATACCACGATTTGTTGCAATAGTAATCGCAATAGCAGTTACTACTGTAGAGGCAGCGATGTTGACTACCATATTTCCAATGAGGATAGTGGTTATCAGGCGATGGGGATCTTCCAGGAGCCTCTTCACTACCTCAATCCCCCTTCTCTTCCTCTCCTCCAGCCTTCGGATGCGCAGCCTACTCAAAGAGAAGAGGGCGGTCTCTGAGCCAGAGAAGAAGGCAGAGAGAAGGAGAAGGATAGTAAGAACAATGATCTTTCCGAGCAATTTATCCTCCTAATAGTTGAAAGATCAGAACAGTAGCCACTATTCCCAAGAGAGCGCCGAATATCACCTCTCTCGGGGAATGGATGCCCTTGGCGACTCTCGACTGGGCAACAAAGAAGGCTAAGATGAAGGCCAGGACGATAACAACGGGATTGCCAGTGATAAAGGACAATACTGCCCAGATGGCACCTGCTAAGGCGCTATGCAGGGAAGGCATCCCTCCCCTCAACATAAAACCACTCGATCTGGCAGCCAGGGCCTTAAAGAGGATTACTATTAAGACCACTACCATAAGGCTGACAAATGTGATATGGGCACTAGAGGCTTTGACGCTTGCCATAGCGCTCTCTATTCCCGGAGCCAAATAGCGTCTGAAGAGGATGAGGTAGCCTACTACTATAGCGATAACAGAGACGACCAGGACTGCTCCTGCAGTAATGTCCTTTGCGATGCGCGCTAAGGGGTGGTAGGTATCATTCATGAGGTCGATGGTCTTCTCTAAGGCAGTATTAATCATCTCAGTGATTAGGACCAAAGCGATGGTAAAGGAAAGGAGCATGAGTTCAATGGGGCTGAGGCGGGGACGGAGGAAGAGGCTACCCACTAAGATAATTATGGCGATGATGAAGTGAATGCGCATATTCTTCTGGGTTTTCAGGACATAGAGGATCCCCTCTACTGCGCTATTAAAACTCTCCAAAAAACTTCTGGGCTTCATCTTTCCTTACTGCGTTCGGACGCGGATTGTCACGGATTTATTACGGATGAGCACGGATCACAGATAATTGCTAACTTTGCATTGCTAATTTTGTCCGCCCCGGAGGGGCGAGACCTCGCCTTCGGCGGGCACTTTACATTGATTACTTTCCCACTTTCTTACCTGCTCACTTTCTCACTTTTCTATTTTCCTACTGATTATTGCTAAGATTTGTTTCTCTCTCTTACGCATAAGTTCCTTGTCTTTCTTCTTCAGATGGTCATAGCCTAAGAGGTGCAAGATTCCATGAACGACTAAAAGGGCGATTTCTTTATTTAAAGAATGTCGATATCTCTTTGCCTGGTGGGAAGCGGTCTCCAGGGAGATGACCACATCCCCTAAGATCTCGGGATGAACCTTAGGGAATCTACCCTCGTGCATGGAGAAGGCTAAGACATCTGTAGAAGCATCCACCTTCCGATACTCTCGATTCAATTTCTTAATATAGGCGTCGCTACAGAATAGGATGCTCACCTGAGCCTCTTTATAGCCCTCAGCCGCGAGTGTTTTTCTGGCCACTCTTCTTACCAAAGAGGGCTTGAAGACTTTTCCTTTTACTCTGCTCTTTACCAGTATCTCCATATCTTCTCTTAATCCTCTTTGTCAGGGGATAATCGATCCTCCCATGGGTTATCCCGCTCAGTGTACGGGTGAAGACCTCCACGATCTTCTTCAGGTCACTTAATGTCAGAGGAGATTCATCGAGCTGAGAATCGGTGAACTTTTCATTAATGATCTCTTTTACCAGGTTCTCGATCTCTTCTGGAGAGGGCTTGGTGAGGGCGCGCGAGGCGGCCTCCACACTATCAGCGAGCATGACGATGGCTGCCTCCTTGCTTCTTGGTCTTGGTCCGGGATACCTGTAATCCGCTTCTTCTACGCCTTCCTTCTCTATCTTCAGTGCTTTGCGATAGAACTGGGAAATGAGGCTCGTCCCATGGTGCTGGACAATGATATTTATAATCCGAGGAGTCAGTCTATGCTCCCGGGCAATCTCCGCCCCTTCCTTAACATGGGAGATGATGATCTGGGAGCTCAATCTGGGTACCAGCCTTCCATATTTAACAGAAGGGCCAATCCTATTTTCAATGAAGTAGTCGCTATTCTTTATTTTTCCAATATCGTGGTAATAGGAGGCTACCCTTGCCAAGAGAGGATTGGCACCCACTGCCTCTGCTGCCCCCTCTGCCAAGTTACCCACAATGATGGAATGATGGTAGGTCCCCGGGGCCTGAATGGCCAACCTCTTTAGGATCGGTTGATTGAGGTTGGAGAGTTCCAATAACCTTATATCCGTAGTGACCTTGAAGCCGTGTTCAAATACCGGGAGGAGGGCAAAGGCGAGAAGAGAAGAGGCAAATCCATTGCCCAATCCCCACCAGAGACTCTTTACTTCTGATTCTATTCCAATCAGAATGAAAGCAAGGATAAGCAAGCAGTTAGTTGAAGCGATTAGTGCTCCGGCCCTTAAGAAATCGGTTCTATGCTTCATCCAGCGTACAGAGTAGGCTCCCACCGCCCCTCCCAGTAAGGCCACTACGACAAAGGGGAGCCGATTACCAGTAAAGAGGCCGACCATGATGGCCAGGGCAACCCCGGTCAATATGGCCAATCTTCCCCCTAGAAGGACGGCAATCAGTATGGTAGCAAAGGCCAGGGGAATAAAGTATCCACTTAGGTTGATAAGGGTTAGGGTCTTGGCCAAGAGAAGCATGAGGATAACGATAAGCCCTAGTACAGAAAGGAGGGTATTATCCTCTAAGACCCAGGCCTGGTAGCGGTGGAGGTAGAAGCCGATTCCCATCATAAAGAGAAGGATAATCAAGGCCCTTCCTATGATGACGGGAAAGGCCCTCTTGGTAGTCGTCTGCCACAGGGTCTCAAGGATCGTCAATTGCTCCCCAGTAACTGGGTATCCTTCTTCAACGATCTTCTGCCCTTTCTTAATTAAGAAGATCACTGGCCCCGCCTCTTCCCGGGCCTTCTTCTGCCTCTCCCTGGTTTCTTTATCATTATACCTGAAGTTTGGAATAAGAAGTTTGCTTGCTATCTCATAACTTGCATTGCGTAGAAATCGATTATCGGGAAATAGTTCTCGACAACGGGCTTTAAGTATCCCCTTTGCCTCTGAGAAAGTATATACCCCCTCTCGCTTTAACAAGAGGCTCTCTTTCCCATCGTTTCTCCTTACCTTGATTCCCACTTTAATCTTGGCAGCAAGAAGCTGGGGGTCATCAACAATCCTCTCCTGCATTATGGCCTGGAGAAGGGCCTTTATCTGGTCTTCCAATCTATCTGGCTTGGAGTAGGATAGAAGGGTAATGCGTGTCTTCTCAGGAAGTCTAATGTCCAGTTCTTCATCCAAAAGGGCTATCTTTTCTTCCCGGGATAGTTCTTTTCCCCTCACCCTCTTTGTCCCTTCAAAGATGAGGCTTACCTTGCTTTCCAGTTCCTCAAAGAGTCTATTATTAAAGTCATAGACCGGTCTTACCTTACTTGCCGCTGTCTCCTGCCTTTTCAGGGTTTCTGCGGTCTCAATAACTTCCAGATCCTGGGGGGCCTTTATATCCCGAGAGGCAATATCCCCTATCTCCAGCTTTGGCCTGGGGATGGTGAGGATGGGTGAAGAGATGAGGACCAGGATGAGGAATAGTCCAGAGGCGAGCAGCCATCTTGCGGGTAGGTTTCTTTTCTCTTCCATTTTCATTCCTTTGGTATAGAAAGGATCTGGCCAGGATGAATGATGTTGGCATTCTTAATCTTATCCCTATTTGCTCCATAAATCAGGATCCACTTCTCTGGATCTCCATAGATTTTCTTAGCAATAATCTTCAATGTTTCACCCTTCTTCACTTTATGGTACTCGGGTAGTTTTGCTCCTGCCTTCAGGGCCAATCCCTTTGCCTCTCGGGCAATTTTCTTCGCTTCCTTGAATCTTTCTTTTCCAAGAGCTTCTCTTGCTTTTTTTAACTTATCTTTTGCTACTCCAACCTCTTTATTCTCTTTCTCGGCCTTATTAATTACTTCTTTGGTCTTAGCGATTGCTCTCTCTGCTTCCTGGCGGGCGAGTCTTTTCGCTTCTAAGGCCTCTTCTGCTCTCCTTTTCTCTTCTTCCTTTATTCTCTTGGCCATAGACTCTGCTATCCGGGCATCCACCTCTGCCTCACGGGCTAGTTCCCGCGCCTCCTTCTTTCTCTTTGTCCCTAAGGCTTGGGTGAGATAATCCTGGGCGCTCTCTAATCTCTTTGGGGCGCATTCTTTCGCCCCAGCTTCTTTAGCCTTCTGGATGGCGATCTTGGCATCCACAATCTCTTGTAATGGTCTCTTCGGCCCGCAGCCTGCCAATAATATCCAGGTTAAGAACAAAGCATAAACAATTCTCATCTTTCCTCCATTATGGACAAAAAACTTTTACTTAATCTTAAAAGAAGCGGTCCCTAAGAGATTGCCCGGCTTATCAACAATCCATACCCGCCAATCGCCCTTCCATTGAGGGAGAATGGTTTTACAGCTCCAAGTTCTATATTGTGGAGAATTCACTTTTAAAGAAACCTCAGCCATCTTTTTCTTCTCATAGCACCAGATATGTTTTATTATTGTAGGTTTCTTTGCTCCCCGAATGAGAGTCCAGCAATAAACCCGTCCTACAGAATCAGGGAAAACAATAGCCGAGTCAATAGGCTGTCGACTCTCCACGCCCGTAGTTAAAGTAATCTTAGCTACTTTCAATTCGGGCCTCTCCGTTGCTGGAGCAGGCTCTCTCTTCACTTCTTCTCTGGGGGCACATGCCATAAATACCGCTAATCCCAAAGCAATGACCAAAATCCCTTTTGCTTTAAAAGAAAGCATCTCCTTCACCTCCATTATCTCTCAATTTTCAACTGTAGTTCTTTAAGTTGCTCCTCAGTAACAGAAGAGGGAGATCCGGTTAAGAGAGAGGTTGCCCTTTGGGTCTTGGGAAAGGCAATGACATCCCTTATCGTCTCCCTACCCGCCATGATCATCACTAGCCTATCCAATCCTAAAGCGATCCCTCCATGGGGAGGGGCCCCATAATCCAAGGCCTCCAGGAAGAAACCAAACTTAGAGGAGACCTCCTTTTCACTAATCCCCAGGAGTCGAAAGACCCTCTTCTGGAGTTGGCTATCGTGGATTCTGATGCTTCCTGTCCCAAGCTCCACCCCATTGAGGACCAGATCATAGGTTTTGGATCTCACCTTTAGGGGTTCCCTTTTAAGAAGCCCCAGGTCCTCTTCCTTGGGCATGCAGAAGGGGTGGTGCATGGCTTTGAACCTCTTCTCTTCCTCATCAAACTCCACTAAAGGAAAATCAATTACCCAGAGGAAGTTATACTCCTTTTTATTAATGAGCCCCATCCTTTTGCTCAAGGCTAAACGAACCTGGCCTAGAGCCTCATTTACTATTTCCGGTTTATCAGCGATAAAGAGTAAGAGATCACTTTCTTCTGCTTTCATCTTTTTAATCAGGCTACTTCCTATCTTCTCGCTGAAGAACTTAGCGATGGGGCTTTTCAGTCCCTCTTTTGTCACCTTAAACCAGGCGAGGCCCTTTGCCCCGTAGACCAGGGCAAGTTCTGTCAGCTCCTTTATTTCTTTAAGACTAAGTTTTTCTCCTTTGGGAACCCTTATTCCCTTAATGCAAACTGCTTTCTTAAATATTCTAAAGTCCGATTTTTTCCCAATCCCAGTAACATCGATGAGTTCTAGACTGAATCTAGTGTCTGGCTTATCTGAACCGAATCTATTCATCGCCTCCTGATAGGTAATGATAGGGAAGGGTCTCTTTATCTTTGCTCCCAGAGTAGTCTTAAAGAGATAGAGCATCATCTCCTCTATCAAAGCATAGATATCCTCTGGTTCCACAAAGGAGGCCTCGAGGTCTATCTGGGTATGCTCTGGCTGCCGGTCCGCCCTTAAGTCCTCATCCCGAAAACACTTGGCAATCTGGAAGTACCTGTCAAAGCCAGCGACCATGAGCATCTGCTTAAATAACTGAGGAGATTGGGGAAGAGCGAAGAATCTTCCCGGGTTCACCCTTGAGGGAACCAGATAGTCCCGGGCCCCTTCTGGGGTACTCTTGGTCAGGATGGGGGTCTCGATCTCTATAAAGCCCTTCCTATCCAGAAAGTCCCTTATAGCCTTAGCCACCCTGTGCCTCAACATGATATTTTTCTGCATGGGCCTTCTGCGCAGATCAAGATATCTATACCTTAACCTCAAGTCCTCTAAGGCCTTTGCTCTATCAGCAACCTCAAAGGGCGGGGTCTTGGACCTATTCAATATTTCCAGTTTTGAAGCCAAGACCTCAATCTGGCCGGTGGGAAGGCTCTTATTCTCTGTTCCTCTGGGTCTTTTAGAGACCTTCCCTTTAACACTTAAGACATATTCGCCTCTTAGTTCATGGGCCTTCCTATGTGATTCTTTGGATACTTTGGGATTGAAGACCACTTGGGTAATTCCTTCCCGGTCCCTGAGATCAATGAAGATGAGCCCTCCATGATCCCTTCTCTTCTGGACCCAGCCGCAAAGAGTAACTTTTTTACCCATATCCTTCTTCTTTAACTCTCCACAGGAATGGGTTCTCATCATAACTCCACAGATTATCACAGATTTTTTACAGATTGACACAGCTCACAGATACTGAATCCTAGATCCTTGATCCTTGTTCTTGATAGCTCGATTGCTTGATTGCTCGATAGATATTCTGCTTACCTGGTCACTTTCTCACTTTCCTATGTCGTTCTTTGATTAGGAGGTGGGACTCAATGGGATAGAACTGGGTGGCAGCTTGCTTCAATTCATCCGCTGTTGATTTGGGAAAGGATAGTACTTCCACCCTCACCCCTCTTCCCTTTAGCATATTTACTAAATCGACAAAGTCTCCATCCCCAGAGACCAAGACCATGGTATCTATTCTATCTGCTAACGATATACTATCGATGGCGATGCCCATATCCCAGTCTCCCTTTGCCGTTCCATCTGGACGAATCTTTAACTTCTTAGACTTCACTTCATAGCCCGTGCGCGAGAGCATATCGATGAACTTTTCCTGATCAATACCCTTGGTCTGGACGATATAAGCAATGGCTCTTATCAGCCTTCTTTCCTTGACCGCAAATTCTAAAAGTTTTGCGAAGTTTAACTTCGCCCCATACTGATGCTTTGCCGAGTAGAACATATTCTGGACATCAACAAAGACCCCTACCTTCTGATATTTCGATAACTTAGTCATTTCCCCTCACTTCGTTCGGAAGTTTACAATGAACATTGAACAAGTAACAATGTCTTTTGCTTTTCGAATAACCCGATTACCTACTTCCCTACTTCAGTTTTGCATTGTTAATTTTGCATTTTACATTTTGCATTGATTTCTTTACTTTTCTACTCTTTTACTATCCTACTTTTCTGCTTATCTCTTCTACGATTTTATTTAAAAGTATTTTCTTCTGTTTGCCTGTGGCCATCTCCTTAAGTATCGCTTTCTTCTTGGTGAGTTCTTCTTCCCCCAGGATAAGGACATATCTTGCTCCCAATTTATTTGCTAATCTTAACTGACTCTTGAGACTTTTGGAAGATAAGCTTCCTTCTACCTTTAGATTCTTCTCTCTCAATCTCTGGACCAAAGCGAAGCCTTTCTTGCTTGCCCTCGTCCCTAACGAAGCAAGATAGACATCTATACCCTCCTCAACCGGGAGTCTAACTCCTTCTCTTTCTAAGGCCAGGATTAATCTATCCGTACCCAAGGCAACTCCTACTGCCGGAGTGGAAGGTCCTCCCAGATCCTCAATCAGGTCATCATACCTCCCCCCAGCAGCGATGGCGTTCTGGGCCCCCAACTCTCTGCTGGTGATTTCAAAGGCCGTCCGAGTATAATAATCGAGACCTCTCACCAATCTGGGGTTAATGGTATATTCAATCTTTAAGATATCTAAATACTTCTTCACCTCTTCTAAAGTCGCTTTGCATTTCTCGCAGAGATAGTTAGATATTGCTGGAGCTTGGGCGATATACTTCTGACATCCTTTACTCTTACAGTCCAGGATGCGCAGGGGATTCTTTCTGTAACGCCTCTTACAATCGTCACAAAGAGAATTTAATTTCTTTCTAAAATAGTTCTTCAATGCCTCTTTATAATCTGGCTGACACTTTCTGCATCCAGCACCATTCAATTGAAGGATGAGGTCCTTCAGTCCCAGCTTCTTAAGGAGGGTCATAGTGAGGGAGATTATCTCGGCATCGCTTGCTGGGGAGTCGCTTCCTATAGTCTCGGCTCCAATCTGATAGAACTCCCGGTATCTTCCCGCCTGTGGCCTTTCATACCTGTAAAAGGGACCAAGATAGTATAACTTGGCAGGGGTAGGGAGCCTATTCTCTAAGTAAGCCCTTACGATAGGAGCTGTCCCTTCTGGCCTTAAGGTGAGAGACCTTCCCTTTCTATCTTTGAAGGTGTACATCTCCTTGGCCACGATGTCTGTAGCCTCGCCAATGCTTCGGCTAAAGAGGGGGGTTTCCTCAAAGAGAGGAGTTCTTATCTCCTGGAATCCAAAGTTCTCCAGGATCTCCCGAGCAATCTTTTCGATATACTGCCACTTCCTTATCTTATCGGGCAGAATATCCCTCGTCCCCCTTACTTTTCTCACCTTCATTTCACTCCACAGATTGGCACAGATTTTTTACAGATTAGCACAGATCACAGATACTGGATGCTTGATCCTGGATCCTTGTTCTCGATAGCTTGATGGTTACTCTGTTCACTGATAGATAGTATATCTTATTTCTCCTGAGTTGTCAAATGAAAAGCCCCATCCTGAGGACAGGGCTTCCCTTCCATTAATAAGAAACACTATTCTGATCCTTCGTCCTTATCCTACTTTCTAATCTTACCCCGGTATATTCCGCTAGCTGCTTCTATTTCTTCGCCCTCTTTCTTTTCTTTTGACTAATATTATACTAAATTCTCTATCAATGTCAAATATTTTGGGAGCGGGATTCCAGTTCTTTTAGGATGGCCTCTGCTGTCTTGCCTAAGGATTCATGGATGACTGCCCCTGCCTCTCCATCATATCCCGTAGCCATCTTATTCATGATGACCAGTTTTGCGCCGCTTCCCAGAGCAACTGCTGGCAAGTCACTCGCTGGAGCAACGACTAAAGAAGAACCCAGGACCAACATGAGATCGCATCTCTTTGCTGCATCCAATGATTTACCATATTCTTCAGGAGGGAGGTTATCTCCGAATAGAACAATATCCGGCTTAATAACTTTCTTACAATCATCACATCTTGGCGGGAGTTCTCCCTCCTTTAACTTCTTCATAATCTCTTCCATTTTATACTTCTTTCCACAGCCTATACAGGTTCCGGTCCTCAGGTGTCCATGGATCTCAAAGACGGTCTTTGAGCCTGCTTTCTGATGTAATCCATCGATATTCTGGGTAATAACCGCTTTGAGTAATCCTTTCTTTTCCAAGATAGCAAGCATTCTATGGGCCAGATTTGGCTTGGCAGCCAAGAGCTCTTCGAACATAGCCATTCCATACTTATACAAACCCTTAGGGTTTATCCTGAAGGCCCAGGTGGAAAAGGCCTCCGCCGGCAACTTCTCCCACAATCCCTTTCCCGGAGTCCTGAAGTCCGGAATCCCGCTCTCCGTACTTATTCCCGCTCCCGTCAATGCCACGACATACTTGGAACTCAAGATTAGCTCTACTATTTTCTTGATCTTTTCATCAAAGGACATCACACTACCTAGAACTAAAAGACTTACCATTGTTGCAATCAGTGTCCGATCGGACAACAAGTGCAACAAAACCAATTTATAGATTAATCCACTCTCTTCTTGCTCCTGCCCTTCTCTACTTCCAGAGGAAGATTATCTTATCTCTTGCAAATCTATGCAATCCTTCTTTCTTCGCCATCTCTAATGCTTCTCGGTACTCCTCAGCAGTAGGAGGTCTATTGAGTAACGGGTATTCATGAGCCTTATATTCCGGTCGGTACTGGGCCATGATATTGACATAACTATCTTTTGAGAGTTTCTGGGCAATGAAGTGCATGGCCTTCTTTGTTCCCGCAAGATTATTCGGTAGAACTAGATGCCTGATGAGAAGTCCTCTTTGAGCGACACCATTCTCAATCACCAAATCCCCTACCTGGTGGTGCATCTCTCTTAATGCCTTCCTAACAACCTCTGGATAATCACTGGCATCGGATGAATATTTCTTAGCAATCTCTGAGTCAGAGTATTTGATATCTGGCATATAGATGTCAAAGATCCCGTCTAATAATTTCAAGGTTTCTATTTGATCATAGCCACCGGTATTATAGACTAAAGGGACATTCAATCCCTTCTCAATGGCGATCTCTAAGGCGGCCAATATCTGAGGGACGAAATGGGTGGGGGTGACGAAGTTTATATTGTGGCATCCCCTCTTCTGTAAGGAAAGCATCTGAGAGGCGAATTCCTCTAAGGATATCTCCCTGCCTTCTCCCAAATGGCTGATGGTATAGTTCTGGCAGTAGATGCAGCATAGATTGCACCAGGTCAAGAATATGGTCCCTGAGCCATGGGTGCCAACCAGAGGAGGTTCTTCTCCAAAGTGGGGGCCAAAGGAGGAGACAATGGGAAGGGCTCCCGATCTGCAGAATCCTTTCTCTTCTTTTATTCTATTTACCTTGCATTCCCTGGGGCAGAGTCTGCACTCTTCCAATATCTTATAGGCCTTCTTTATTCTTTCCTTTAATTCTCTCTTGCTCAATTCAAGATAACAAGGCTCAAATTTCATTTTCCATTTTGCATTTTTCATTTTTCATTGCTAATTTTGCATTAATCTCTTCTTTTATCTTTGTCTCTCCTTTTTCCCGATAACCTGATTTCCCGATAACCCGATAACCTGATTTCCCGATTACCGATCACTACATCCACTCCTCCCACCTCTTTATCCTTTCCTCCATCCTCTCCATATGGGTTCCCGACCAGTAATATTTCTTGCATTCTGGGCACTTGGCAAACTTACTATGATGCTTGAAGACATAGGGAGGGACTTCCCCCTTCACTTCCTTCTTCTTTACTTCCACAAGAAGAGTATTGCATTCCAGGCATCTGGTAAATAGATTATCTCCTGTCTTTAATTTGAATTTCTTTACCACCTTCTTTAATTGCTCCTCCGGGGCAGTGCTCTTTAAGACGAAGACATTGGGGGAGATCCTGGCCCCCATCCTGGTATCCCGGGTTAAGAGCGTTCTCCCTTGGGTATAGGCCAAAAATAAGAGCTCGGCATCCCTTAGCTCCTCAGGATAGAGGGTATCATACCCTAAAATCCTCAAGTACCTTGCCAGGGTGCCGAGCATCCGATCGCAGATAAACTTTAATTCCTTGCCCCGTGACCCCGCACCTTTTACTTTAAAGTATCTCTTTGTAGCAGAAAGGTGCGGGGTTCTGCGGGGTTTATTTTTTCGTCTCACCCCGTTAGACTCCTAAACATCAGAAAATAAGACACCAATTCCAAAATTGACTGGCGATTTTGGTCGTCTGTAAATTTCTTGAGGCATTGGTAGTTTAACGGGGCTCACTTGGCTTGCTGGTCTCTAAGGCAATTAGAGAACCACGGATGGAACCGATTAGTTCCCGATACTTAATGGCCGCATTGGTGATGCGTGAGCTTGCTCCCTCAATATAATTTTCTAAAACGCTATCCATCTCATCTAAGTTGCGCTTGATGTTCATCAGATAATGAGAGAGATTTTCTATATCCACAGTTCGAGAATACTGAAGATTCAAATTTAAAAAGGTCAGGAGATAAGGAATAGCCATAGAATAGGAGATGAGAATGACATTCCTTTTATAGGCCTCGACATGGGCTTTTTTACAGACGCTGAAGGCAGCATCAGGAATAGCCGCAATGGCCTGAGGGGTAGTTACTGCGGGGTCAATATATTGGGTGATCTCCTTGGTGCGTTTTTCTACCTCCTTTTCAATCTTTTCTATAATCTCAGCCCGTATCTCTTCATTTTCCTCCCCCTCTAACTGATTTAGAAGATCGGCTGCTGGCCATTTGGAATCAATGGGCAGGGTTTTCTTATTGGGCAGAACTAATCCAAATTCCACTATCTGCCCTTTTACCCGGAAACCAGTAGTAACCATTTCTGGAGGAAACTGTCTCAAGGCCTCCCTCAAAATATTCTCCCCCGCTATTCCCTTGGCGGTGGTGCCGGCAATGATACTTTCTAATCTCTTAATAGAAGATCTTGTGGCATCTTCCAAGACCTTCCTCTCCTCGTAGGCACTCCTTATCCTCTCCACTGCCTGTGCTGTCTGAGTTAGATTCTGCCGAAGGGCCCTCTGGGCCTCGGCTCCCAAATCTACCCCACTTTTAATCTCTGGAACTATCCTCTGCAGGTTTTCCATAACACTCTTGATCGCTCCCAGATCTTCACTTAGTCTAGTTGGTACCTGTTTGCCGGATGCTAATTTTAGAGCAACAAAACCGATAATAACTACCAAAACTACTGCTAAGACAGCAATGATTATCGCCAAATTCTCCACTTTTTATCTCCTTACTAACTTAATTTTAGTCTACCATTTTTGGGCAAGATTGTCAACCCCCATTACTCTATTCCTATACTCTGCAGAAAAGCTAGACCTCTTTTTAATTCCTCTCTATTTACTTTGGGATGGGGCTCCATTACCTTAATGGTTTCTGGTTTAATATATCTTTTTATGAGCCCATAATCCTCTTCTTGTCCTGGGGCAAGATGGTCTTCACATCCCCTCACCCCGTGGAGGTGGATGCCTATTAAATGGGAAGAGTAACTTTCAAGCAGTTTTTTA
>JAUXAI010000026.1 GCA_030619985.1 bacterium
ATCTGGAAAATTTTAAGGTAGAGATGGTCTTTAAGAATGGGAAACTGGTGGCCAAAGAAGGAAAGCTCTTTTTTCCCGTAAAGGAAGAAAAAACTTCCCTAGTCACCAAGACCTTTCATATCAAACCACTTAAAAAAGAAGACTTCCAGATTAAAGAAACCCCTTCAAGAATAATCGGAATCATCCCTAATGAAATAGTAACCCAATCCTTGAATGAAAGGGTGAAGACAGAGAATGGATTAGCCGTTTCTAGTCTGGAGAAAGACATTCTAAAGATTGCGGTCATTGAGAGACATAAAAAAACGGGGAATATTGGTCTGGGGTTCATAAAAGGTTTGGGCCTGAAAGAAGGGGCTTTAGGCACCTCTGTGGCTCACGATAGCCACAATATCGTTGTGGTAGGAACAGATGACGGGGATATGCTCTCAACCGCTCAAGAAATCATCAGAATGCAAGGAGGATTGGTGATTTGTAATAAAGGAAGGATTCTGGGTTCTCTGCCCTTACCCATTGCCGGAATTATGTCTGATCAAAACCTGATATCTGTTAAGACAAAACTTGGGGAGTTGCATAGCATATCCTTGTCTTTAGGGATAAAATTAAAGGAGCCCTTCATGACCCTATCCTTTTTGGCCCTCGCTGTCATTCCAGAACTGAAGATTACTGATAAAGGTTTAGTAGATGTGAATAAAGGAATGGTAATATGAAGACCGAGATAATGACTTTGCTTCTTGCTATGGCACCGATATCTGAACTGCGAGGTGCCATCCCCTATGCTTGGAGCCAGGGAATGAATCACATCTCGGCCTATATCTTATCTATAATTGGAAACATAATTCTTGTTGTTCCTCTCCTTTTATTTTTGGGACCTGTCTCCAAATTCTTAAGGAGATTTAGACCGTTTGATAAATTCTTTTCTTGGTGGTTTTCCCGTACCCTGAGGCGCTCTCGTTTGGTGGAGGAGTATGAGGCTTTAGGTTTGGTTCTATTCGTCATGATTCCTTTACCCATTACCGGCGCCTGGACGGGAAGCGTGGTCGCCTTCCTCTTGGGAATAAGGTTCCGCTTCGCTTTCCCCGCTATTATTGCGGGAGTATTATTAGCAGGAATAATCGTTAGTTCTGTTTGCTTGGGGGTAATTCACATCCCAGCTTTCATCCGCCATTAATCGGGGAGTGGCGCAGTTTGGTTTAGCGCGCAGCGTTCGGGACGCTGAGGTCGTGGGTTCGAATCCCACCTCCCCGACCATGAAAATTATCTGATTGTCGGGACCACCCCGACCAAACGAAATCTTGTAGTTAGATAGCATATCCAAACCAAGTTCGGATATACCCCGAATTTGGGAAGATATCAGAACCAGGTTTTGATATAAACAAGTTAAGTGAAATCAGGTGTAAAAAATGGAAAATATTTGGCCTTATATAAGCTTTTTACTTGGAGCAATATTCGCCCTCTTCCTACAGTGGACTTCTTATCGTCTTTCCTTTAGAAAAGACCAAAGGAGAGAATACTGGATAAGGAAACTAAATAGTTATCAAGATTTCTACCACCAAACGACGCAATTGGTCGACCTTCTTAAAGCGAAATCTTCCGTACCTGACAATGTTTACTGGCAAATCATCTCATCAGCACGAAAAGCAGCCTATGATGCAGCTTTTTATGACATATCACATCCAAAACAGACGGATAAGATGAAGACAATTACTTTGAGACTTCTACAAATACTTCAATCAAAGAATCCAGACTTAGAAAAGTTAGATAAACTGTTAAAACAAATTGAAGAGATTCAAAACAATTTTTACAAAGAGGAAAAGTTATTAACAAAGAAGAATGCCTGACTTTAACTAACAACGTGTATTTGGCTCGGACTTCGCCCAAATTTGCTTTCGGCAACTTCTTTTATCCGCAGGGTGTTAAAGGAAATTGAAATTTTTGAAAGACAGTTTCTGATACCAGTTTAATTACTCAATTACTTATTCTCTTATTTCTGAGTGTTCAACGAAGAAACAAGGTTCTGCGCATAGCGCAGGTTCTTATTCACGTATTCTCGTATTCTCATATTAACTTATTTTCGTATTCTCCCAATAGCACAAGTACTTAGTTATTTTACTCCAAACTTCGAACTGTCAACTCCGAACTATTAAAATCTGTGCTAATCTGTGATTTTAATATCTGCGCCAATCTATGTCTGAGTTTATCTGTGATCATCTGTGCTTTAGAATCTGCGCTAATCTGTGCCCAAGGGGTGAAAAATGAAAGTTGCTTTTGTCAGTCCTTCCTTCTGGAGTGGGAAGAGAAAAGATTTTCATAAACCGGGGGATCAGATATATGACCATCCTCTCCCTTTAGAAGAGAAGGGAACCTTAGTAAGGTGCATCAAGAGCATGAAGAGGTTAAAGGACCAGGACTTCACCTTCATTATTATCTCCGCTGCTACCCGGCCCGAGGTGGAGGATGAGGTAGACAGAAAAATAAGAAGCCTGACTGAGAAAATAAAAACCAAATTTAATATCAAGTTCTTCGGCTATCAGGAACTAAGGAAATTAAGAAGATATCTGAAGAGGAAGAAAAAGAAAAGCCTCTTAGAACCTCTCCGTATGTATGGCTATGCCGGAATAAGAAATATGTGCCTTTTGGCTGCCCATATCCTGGGAGTAGATATTGCCATCTCCATTGATGACGATGTAGTTTTTGAAGACCCACATTATCTGAAAAAAGCAAAGGAGTTCATTAGCAAGAAGAAAGGTAAAGATAGAATACTCGCTGTCTATGGACCATATAAGTATGGAAAGAAAGGTCCAGAATGGGAGAAGATAGAAACCCCCGTATGGAGAACCTATTGGGATAATGTTGCTCCTGCGCGAAAGGCCTGGGAGAAGTTCATCCTCTCCAAGGGAAGACTAAAAGAAACCTCCTATATTGTGATGTCCAACATCGTAGTCCATAGGGACTTCTTTGCCAAAGTTCCTCTGGATCCAGAAATAAATAGGGGGGAGGATATGGACTGGGTGGTGAATGCCCGGATGTTTGGCTATAAGTTCTTCGTAGATAATAAATTACATGTCAGACATCTCCCTCCTCCCAGGACCCATCCTGACTGGAGATTGACCAGAGAGGATATTAAGAGATACATCTATGAGCGGGAGAAGGTGCACTCCTTAGAAAAACATAGGGGGATCCCAAAAGAATACTTCGACCCCTTTCCCGGTGAGTTCTTAAAGAAGGATTTGGAAGAGAGGATCTTCAAGTCCAATATCATGCTCGCCATGGATTCTTTAATTAAGAAGGACTTCGAAGGAGCGAGAGGGTGTCTGGCAAATATCCATCTAGCAAAGTACAAGGCAAGACCGAAATTCGATCCCTATGAGCATATGATCAAGTTTCAGAAAGTCTGGGAGCGACTAATGAACTATATTGAAAAGCATCGGGATGAATTACAGAAGTTAATATTTAAAAGTTAGCCAGTTTGCCAGTTTGCCTGTTAGCCAGTTATCTTTTATCTTTTACTTTAAGTTCCATCTGTGTTAATCCGTAATCAATCCGTGTCAATGCTTAATATTTATGCTCCCTAGAATGCCAGCGAAGCGCATTCTGTAATCCGTGTCCGAACGAAGTGAGGAAGAATGAACCCCGCCCCTCATAGCACTGGTAATCTTGAGTTTAAAAAGCTTAGAATGATGAAGTCTTACTTTGTAAAAGTTATCTACTCGGATATAAAAGGAGGGGCGGGGTGAAGATCGGAGTGATCGGTGCCAGCCGCTGCAGCAGGAAAATAGCAAAAGCGGCCTATGAAGTAGGAAAGGAAATTGCCAAGAGAAAAGCCATCCTTATCTGCGGTGGATTGGGAGGGGTGATGGAAGAAGCCGCAAGGGGAGCGAAGGAGAACAAAGGATTGACTATAGGAATTTTACCCGGCTTCTCCTCCTCCGACGCCAATCCTTATATCGATATTCCTGTCGTCACTGGAATGGACCACGGAAGGAACATCATCGTAGTAAGGAGTTGCGATGCCATCATTGCCATCGGAGGTAGAGAAGGAACATTATCCGAGATCGCCTTTGCTCTGAAATTGAAGATTCCCTTGATCGGGATTGAGAGCTGGAAGATAGAAGGAGTAATAAGGGCCAAGGATGCTAAGGACGCAGTAAGAAGGGCCTTTCAGACATTAAAAGAAGAAAAGAAGATCGTGAGGTGCACTTAAAAGCATCGGAATTTCAATCCGATGCTTGATCAGATTCCGAGCGAAGCAAGGATATCTTGATGGCTGATAAGGTGAGAGTCCATGCCATTTATGGAGGAAGGGTACAGGGAGTGGGCTTCAGGTTTACTGCCCAGAGGTATGCCAATGAAATAGGAATAACCGGTTATGTAAGGAACCTCTGGAGCAGCCAAGTAGAGATAGTAGCAGAAGGGGGAAGGAAAGAGGTGGAGACTTTCTTGGAAAGAATAAGAAATGGTCCACTCTCTCATTATATTGACGATGTGGAGACTCATTATAGTGAATATACTGGCCAGTTCAGAGACTTCCACATCCGCTTCTGAGACGCAGATGGCCACAGATTGAAAACGGATTTACACGGATTATAAATAATGTAGTTCGATTACGTAACCGTAACCCCTAAACGATACGGGCTTCGTTACCGTAACCCATCGCCCGTTACCGAGGATAGTGATGAAATATGCTCTATTCGCTGATATCCATTCCAACCTGGAGGCCTTCCAGGTGGTCCGGGAAGAATTTAAGAAGGAGAAGATTGACGAGTATATCTGTTTAGGGGATATTGTAGGATATGCCGCCAATCCCAATGAGTGCATCAAGCTCACAAGGGAATTAAATCCTCTTACCGTCATTGCTGGGAATCATGACTGGGCAAGCGTGGGAAAGGCAGGTATCAATTATTTCAATCCCATCGCCAAAGAGGCCATTCTATGGACCCAGAAGGAATTGACAGAAAAAAATAAAAATTTTTTAGGGGATTTACCCTTAATTAAGGAATTTGATGACTTCGTCATTGTCCACGGAAGTTTATATTCTCCAGAGAAGTGGCACTATATCTTCACCCTTCAAGATGCCAAGAGAAACTTTGATTATCAAAAAAAGAAGATATGCTTCATCGCCCATTCCCACCAGCCATTCATCAACTCCCAAGATAGAGAAGGAAACTGTGAAGGTGTAAAGGAAATGAAAGTTTCTCTAAAAGATGATTATAGATACCTTATAAATATTGGAAGCGTTGGCCAACCAAGGGATGGAAATCCAGATGCCTGCTACTGTCTCTATGACACAGCCAAAAGCGCGATAGAGATAAAGAGAATTTCCTACGAAATAAAGAAGGCCCAGGATAAGATAATCTCTGCCGGCCTTCCTCAGGAACTGGCCTGGCGCCTATCCTTAGGAAGATGAAATGACTAAACTCACTTTCTACGGTGGAATAAACGAAATCGGAGGAAATAAAATCCTTTTAGAGGATGACGGAACCAAGATATTCTTAGATTTTGGTATGTCCTTTGGAAAGAGGGAGGAGTTCTTTGAAGAGTATCTATCCCCTAGGTCATCCAATGCCTTAGGGGATTTCTTAGAAATGGGCTTGATTCCCAACCTGGAAGGAGTCTATCGCACGGATTTGGTAAAACTATTGGGAAGGGAACCAAAACCTTCTATTATCGCTGCTTTATTCATAAGTCATGCTCATGCCGACCATGTGAACTATGCCTCCTTCTTTCATGAGGATATCCCTTTCTACTGCGGCCGGACAGCCCTCTTAATCCTCCAATCCCTGAATGAGTCCAAGACAAGGAGCATTGAGACCGAGATTTTAGATTTTAAGGAAAGGCCGATACGAGATTACCGGATGCCACCTAGGAAGAGGAAGGTAATAACCTTCCGCACCGGGGATAAGATAAGGGTGGGCTCCCTTCTTGTAGAACCGGTCCATGTCGACCACTCGGTTCCCGGGGCCTATGGCTTCATCATTCATACCAAGAGAGGTGTTGTGGCCTACACCGGAGATCTGAGGCTCCACGGTCGCCGTTCTCAGATGACTGAGGACTTCATTGAAAAGGCCGGAAAAGCTAGGCCTATTGCTTTGATTTCTGAGGGAACACGGTTCAAGGAGAAGCATAGAGAAGAAGAAAAGGAGGGAGAAAAGCAGGTTATGGAAGAGTGCCTGGGGGAAGTAAAGAAAACCACAGGCTTAGTAGTGGCTGATTTTAATTTCAAGGATAGTGATCGGTTCAAAACATTCTATACCGTTGCCAAAGAAACGAAAAGAAAATTGGTTGTCCATCTTTCAGATGCTTTCTTATTAAAGTATCTCTCCCGAGACACGGGTCTTGCTCTTCCCCCTCCAGATGATTCCAACATTCTCATCTTCCTTCCCAAGCGCAAGAGCGGAACCTATCAGGAAGGGGATTATCTTCCCCCAGAGAGACAATTCTATAAATACCCCAATACTGTAACCGCGGAAAGACTGGATCAGAAGAAGGTAATTCTCTGCTTCTCCTACTGGAAGATAAAGGAACTTATTGACATTAGGCCCCTACCCAAGAGCCTCTTTATTCACTCCCTATCCGAGCCCTTCAATGAGGAGATGGAGATGACCTATCAGAGGCTATTGAACTGGGTGGAGCATTATAAACTGAAGTTCTTTCAGAGCCACTGCTCAGGCCATGCCTCAGAGAAAGAACTGAAGGAGATTGTGAAGAGGATTGCTCCTCAAAAACTTTTCTTCGTTCATATTCAACCCCCAGGAAAGAAATTCTTACAACCTTTGAAAGAAAAGGAGGCAGAAGAATTAAAAGAATTAGTGCAGAAAGAATTTCAGGGCTTAGCCCAGGAAATAGTATTACCGGAATATGGAAAAACTTATGAATTATAGAGAGATTACAGTGATATCAAAAGCAAGATTACAGTGATGACTAATGATGAGTTGACAGAGAAGATTATCGGGGCTTGTTATGAAGTTCATAATGAATTAGGGCCTGGCTTTACTGAAAGAATTTATCATAACGCCTTAAAAATTAGTTTAGAAAAACATTCCTTAGAATATGTAAGTGAGAAGAGTTTTCCAGTAAAATTTCAAGAAAGTCTGGTAGGTAATTTTAGAATTGATTTAATTGTGGAAGATAGAGTAGTTATTGAGATTAAAGCACTGACGAGTATGATTCCTAAAATCTTTGAGGCTCAACTTTTATCATACTTAAAAGCAGCCAATCTAAAGGTTGGTCTCTTGGTTAATTTCGGCAATAGAAAGTGCCAGATTCGCAGATTAGTAAACGGGTAGTATCGCTGTTATCTTTCCCAATCCCATTGGAGATTTTATCACCATAATCATTAGTTTTAATCACTGTAATCATTGCCGGAGGTAGACTTATGACCTCACAGATAAAAAAAGAAATTGAGAAACTGAGAGAAGAAATAAGGTATCACGACTACAAGTACTACATTGAGAACCAGCCAGTCATCTCTGATAAGGAATACGATGCCTTGATGCAGAAACTCATCAAATTAGAGGAGAAATATCCTCAGTTCATTACCCCCGATTCCCCAACCCAGAGAGTGGGAGGGGCACCAGCAGAGGAATTTGAAGAGTCCAAACATATCGTTCCCCTATTGAGTCTATCAAATGCCTTCTCCTTTAATGATTTAGAGGCCTTTGATAAAAGAGTAAAGAGGATGCTTGGCCTTCCTCCTGATAGGGACATAGAGTATGTCTCCGAACTCAAGATAGATGGCTTAGCCATTAACCTCACCTATGAGAATGGGGTTTTAACAAAAGGGGCTACAAGGGGAGACGGTTTCCGGGGAGAGACTGTCACTAATAACCTAAAGACCATCCACGCCATCCCCTTGCGCTTAAGAGGGGAAAGAATACCGAGACTCCTGGAGATCCGGGGAGAGGTCTATATGCTCCATAAGGACTTCCAGAGACTCAATAAGGAGAGGGAGAAGTCTGGCGAGCCTTTATTCGCTAACCCTCGGAATGCTGCCGCGGGAAGCGTGAGACAACTCGACCCCAAGATTACCGCTAAAAGAAAGTTGAACATCTTCACCTATGCCTTGGGAGAATATAAAGATGGGAGAATAGAAACCCATATAGAACTCTTGAAACTCTTTAAATCCCTAGGGCTAAAGGTGAATCCCACCTCCAAACTCTGCAAGAATATTAAAGAGGTGATAAAGTTCTGCCAGGATTGGGCAGAGAAGAAGAAGGACTTAGATTATGATGTGGATGGGGTGGTGGTGAAGATCAATTCCACACTACTACAAGAGAAGTTAGGGGCAGTAACTAAGTCTCCCAGATGGGCCATGGCCTATAAGTTCCCGGCCGAGCAGGCCACGACCAGAATAAAAAAGATTATTGTCCAGGTTGGTAGGACCGGTGCCCTGACACCGGTGGCCCTCATGGATCCGGTAGGGGTGGGAGGGGTGACCGTCTCAAGGGCCACCCTACATACTGAGGATGAGATAAAGAAGAAGGATACTCGGGTGGGAGATAGAGTTCTCATCCAGAGAGCAGGAGATGTCATACCATATGTAGTCTCCGTCATCAAAGAGAAAAGAACAGGGAAAGAGAAGAAGTTTATCTTCCCCAAGAAGTGTCCTGTCTGCGGAGCAGATGTCTATCGACCTCCGGGAGAGGCGGTAACCAGGTGCACCAACATCTCTTGTCCCGCCCAGATTAAGGAGACCATCAGGCACTTCACCTCACGGGGAGCGATGGATGTCGAGGGGATTGGTGATGCCCATGTGGGGCAGTTAGTGGAGAAGGGGCTCATTAAGGACCCCGCAGACTTATACTACCTCAAAAAAGAAGATCTCCTTCCCTTAGAGAGGATGGGGGATAAGCTGGCCTCCAATATCTTAAGTGCCATTGAGAAGAGTAAAGAAAGAGATTTATCCCGTCTCATCTATGCCCTGGGAATAAGGCATGTGGGAAGTCATATAGCGGATGTCCTGGCAAAGAACTATTCTTCCCTCGATGAACTCTCTAAGGCAAGAGCTGAGAAACTCTCCTCCGTCCCAGAGATCGGTCCCATCGTAGCGAAGAGTGTGGAGCTCTTCTTCAAACAAGAGGGAGCAAAGAAGGTCGTCGATAAATTAAGGAGAGCGGGAGTAAGATTAGAGGTAGAAAAGAAGAAAAAAGCTCCTCAGATATTAGCAGAGAAGACCTTCGTTTTAACCGGAGAATTAGAAGAATTCACCAGGGAAGAAGCCTCAGAAATAATTAAGAAGTTAGGGGGCAGGGTCTCTATCTCAGTAAGCAAGAAGATAGACTATCTCGTAGCGGGAAAAGAACCCGGCTCAAAATATACAAAAGCAAAGGAACTGGGCGTGAGGATCATCAACGAATCCCAATTCAAGAAATTAATTAAAAAGTGAAGTAGTAGAATTCCCGGATTCCCGGGCTATTCCGACTAAAGTCGGAATCTCACTAAAGTAAGCATGTGGGAATGAAGAAATGAATATCGAAAGAAAGATTGTTTTAGATTTAGAAACCCAAAAAGAGTTAAGCGAAGTGGGAGGACATCAGAACCTCCATCTTCTCAAGGTATCGGTAGTGGGGATCTACGATTACTCTGATGGGAAGTATAAGGCCTTTGAGGAAAAAGAGATTCCTCAGTTGGAAGAGATTTTAAAGGAATCTTCTCTCATCATCGGGTTTAATATCAAGCGCTTCGATTTCCCGGTTCTTCAGCCCTATTTTCAAGCAAAGCGAGAAAACAAGGTTCTCGAGCAAAGCGAGAGGCGTCCTTATCTTTCCCTCGATTTAGGGAAGGTTCCTTATCTCGATATTATGGAAGAATTCGTCAGGATAAAGGGACATAGAATAAGTCTCCAAAGCCTTGCCCAGGCTACCTTAGGGGAGGGGAAGTCAGGGAGTGGCCTGGAGGCCCTACGCCTCTATCGTATGGGCGATATGAAAAGATTAAAAGATTACTGCTTGGACGATGTGCGCCTGACAAAAGACCTATATGAGTATGGAATAAAAAATAAAAGACTCTACTATACCTCCCGCTCCTTGTTTGCTATGGGAAAGGAAACCATCTCCGTAAGCTGGGGATAACAGTGAACAGTGATCGGTGATCTGTGATCTGTGCAAATCTGTTTTTAATCTGTGAGAATCTGTGCTATGAAGAATAGGGAGATTGCTCAGATATTCTATGAGATGGGCGAGATTTTAGAGATTAAGGGAGATAACCCTTTCAAGATCCGGGCCTACTATAAGGCCGCCCAGAATATGGAAAGCCTCACTGAGGATATAGAGAGGATAGTTCAGGAGGATAGACTGAATGAACTCCCCGGGATAGGGGTAAAACTTGCTCTAAAGATCAAAGAGTACGTTACCACGGGCAAGCTGCGCGCCTATGAGAAATTGAAGAAAAAGGTTCCTTCGGGACTGATAAAGATACTCTCCGTTCCTGGGGTAGGACCCAAGACCGCCAAACTATTATATGAGGAACTGAAGATTGATAGTATAGAGAAATTGAAGAAGGCGGCTAAAGAACATAAGATAAGTCAACTGCCCCATCTCAAGGAAAAGACAGAGGAGAATATATTAAGGGGTATAGAAATCATCAAGAGAGGAATGGAACGAATGCCCTTAGGGGTTGCCTTACCTTTGGCCAATGAGATTGTAGGCGCTCTAAAGAAACTGCCGGAGGTCAAGGAGATAAACCCTGCTGGTTCTCTGAGAAGAAAAAAGGAGACTATCGGGGATATCGATATCCTCATTACCTCTACCCGTCCGGCAAAGGTGATGGATGTCTTTACTAATCTTCCCTGCGTAAGTCAGGTCATTGCCCATGGAGAGACGAAGTCCAGTATCTTAACCAAAGAGGGGATCCATGTTGACGTCCGAGTATTGAATCCCAGGAATTATGGCGCTGCCCTACAGTACTTCACTGGCTCAAAAGAGCATAATATCGCCCTAAGAACCTTAGCCCTGAAGAAGGGTCTTAAGATCAGTGAGTATGGGATATTTAATAAGAGATCGGGAAAGAGATTAGCCGGAGAGAAGGAAGAGGATATCTATAAAATCCTGGGCCTCTCCTATATTGAGCCCGAATTGAGGGAGAATCAGGGAGAGATCGAGGCTGCCAAGGCAAATAGGTTGCCTAAGCTAATAGAGGAATCGGATATTAGAGGAGACCTTCATATCCACTCCAACTGGAGCGATGGCTCGGCTTCCATCGAAAAGATAGTAGAGGCAGCAAGGAAGAGGGGATGGGAGTATGTCGCCATCTGCGACCACTCAAAGAGCCTCAAGATCGCCGGAGGATTGAGTGATAAGGAATTAAAAGAACAGATAAAGGAGATCCGAAAACTCAACAAGAGGTTAAAGGGTTTCCGAGTCTTAGCCGGGATCGAGGTCGATATCCTTAAGGATGGGACCTTGGACTATTCCGATGAACTATTAAGGCAACTGGACTTTGTAGTGGCTGCCATTCATTCTGGCTTCAAGCAGTCCAGAGAACAGATAACAAAAAGAATCGTCAAGGCCTGTGAAAATAGGTGGGTGGATGTTATTGCCCATCCCACGGGAAGGCTCTTGGGGGAGAGAGCACCCTACGAGGTAGATTTGGATAAAGTAATAAAAGTAGCTAAACACACTGGAACTTTTTTGGAGATTAATGCCTATCCTAAACGACTGGACCTGAATGACATCCACTCCCGAAAGGCAAAAGAGGGAGGAGTAAAGATCTCTATCGGAACCGATGCCCATACCTTGGACCAACTGGATTATATGACCATCGCCCTCACCGCTGCCCGCAGGGGCTGGCTGGAGAAGAAGGACGTCCTGAACACCCTTCCCGTCGATAGACTCCTAAAGAAACTCAAAAGAAATAAATAGAAAATCTGCGATCATCTGCGTTCAAAATCTGCGATAATCTGCGTTTCGGAGGTGATTACCATGAAAGATTTAGAAGGAACAAAAACGGAAAAGAATCTTCTGAAAGCCTTTGCTGGAGAATCACAGGCCAGGAACCGCTATACCTACTTTGCTTCTGTGGCCAGAAAGGCGGGCTTTGAGCAGATAGCGGCAATATTTTTAGAGACCGCTGAGAATGAAAAAGAACATGCCAAGAGATTTTTTAAACTCTTAAAGGGGGGAGAAGTAGAAATTACGGATAGTTATCCCGCAGGCGTTATAGGAGATACGGCAGCAAATTTAGAAGCTGCTGCCGCCGGAGAAAACCTTGAATGGACGAAGATTTACAAAGAGGCAGAAGGGGTAGCTCGGAAAGAGGGCTTTGAAGAAGTAGCCAGCCAGTTTAAAGAGATAGCAGAGGTAGAAGAGGAGCATGAAAAGAGATATAGGAAGTTACTTAAGAATGTAAGAGAAGACAAGGTATTCAAGAAGGATACCATAGTCAAATGGAAATGTCGGAATTGCGGATATGTCCACCAGGGAAAAGAAGCACCTGAGAAATGCCCAGCCTGCGCCCACCCACAAGCATACTATGAACTTTTGAATGAGAACTATTAACCGCTCGTAACTCGCAACCCGCAACCCGTAACCATTATCTCTGCTAATCCGTGTCTAGGAGGTATTCTATGACTAAAGTAATGCTGCCCTTGCTTAGAGACGAGGACAAAATCCGCTGTGTGGGATGTGGCGCTTGTGTTCGCGCCTGTCTCCCCGGAGTTCTTGAGTTACAGAAACAGGAAGTCGTAATAGGGGATTTAAAGGTAGTATCCAGAGTTCCTGTTTTGAAGAACCCGGAGAAGTGTGACCATGAAGGCCGCTGCCTGGTCGCCTGTCCCCAGAAGGTATACCCCTGTCTCTGGCCCCAAGAGATGGAAGAAGTTAAGAAGAAAGCCGACTCATTAATAGAAAAGGCCAAAAGTCTATAGAAACAACGAGTAATAGATTAATGAAAAATATCAGATGGTTCAAGATTCCATTGTTTTTATCTTTATTTCTCGTTTTCTCGATTAGTCTCTATGCAGAAGAGATGCTCACCCCATTAGAAGTCCGCATCAAAGGTGCGGCAGTCGCCTCTGGCGACTTACTTCTAACGGGACTTACCTGGGAAGAATGTGTTAAAATAGCCAGAAAGAATCATCCAGATTTAGTTTCAGCAGAAGAGAAGTTAAATCAGGCCAAAGCGAATAAAGCGATTACTACCAGTAACCTCCTTCCTCAAATAAATAGCATCCTAAGCGAAAAGACTTCAAAATCAGCTACTAAAGATAGGACCGATACCTATTCTTACGAGGTTACTGGAAAACAGTTATTATTTGACGGTTTAAAAACTCCCTATGATATAGCCCAGGCTAAGGAGGAAATTAAGTCTTCACAGTTTAATTATGAAGTCACCTCATCTAATGTGAGGTTAAGATTAAGAACGGCCTTTGTTAAACTCTTAAGGGCCCAGGAACTTTTGAGTATTACAGAAGAGATTGCCCGGCGCCGGAAACAAAGCGCAGAGTTAGTAAAATTACGCTACGAAGCAGGGAGAGAACATAGGGGTTCATTTTTAACTGCAGAGGCAAATTTAGCCCAGGCAGAGTTTGAAGTAAGCCAGGCAAAGCGCAATATTAAATTAGCCCAGAGGCGGTTGAATAAAGAATTAGGTCGCCCAAAGTTCGTACCAGTTAGAGTGAAAGGAGTTTTTGGAATTATTTATTCGGATAGAAAAAAGTCTGATTTTGAAGATTTGGCCGAGCGTACTCCTTTTCTGCAGGATCTCATTGCCCAGAAAGAAGCAGCAAGGTTTGGTTTAAAGTCAGCCAAAGCGGATTTCTTTCCCCAAATCTACGCCAGCACCAGCTATGGGAAAACCGCCTCCCACTGGCCGCCTAACCAGGAAGCATGGTCGGTAGGGGCAAGTATTTCTCTTCCTATCTTTGAAGGCGCGAAGCGCTGGGCCACAGTTTCTAAATCCCGGGCAAAATTGAACCAGACACAAGCTGATGAACGAAGCGGCCGGGACGGTGTTATTTTTACTTTAGAGGAAACCTGGACAGAATTACAGGATGCCATAGACAAAGTCCAGATGAAAAAGAAGTTTTTAAAAGCAGCCGAAGAACGAGCAAAGATTGCTCAAACCCAGTATTCCAGTGGCCTGATCACATTCAATGACTGGATTATCATTGAGGATAACTTAGTTAGCACCAAGAAATCTTTTTTGGACGCTCAAGCAGATGCTCTTATAGCCGAGGCTAATTGGATTCAAGCCAAAGGAGGAACCCTTGATGATTAAAAGATGGAAAATTGATCTAAGTTTACTGATTGCCCTGACTATAGTTACCGGTTTAATAGTGAAGATAAGACAAAGTAAAACCACCAAGGAGATTATTAAAGAAATAAATCCTACCTATGGAAAGATTGAGGTCTCTATTTCCACTACCGGCACTGTTCAACCCCAAAACAGATTAGAAATAAAGCCGTCTATTGATGGCCGCATCGAGAGTATTTTGGTAAACGAAGGCGATAAAATTAGGAAGGGCCAGATTTTAGCCTGGATGAGTTCCACAGAAAGGGCCGCCCTCTTAGACGCCGCCCGGCCCCAGGGCGAAGAGATTTTAAAATATTGGCGGGAGGCTTATAAGCCTACCCCTTTAATAGCCCCTATAAATGGTGAGGTAATTGTGCGGGCGGTTGAGCCGGGACAGACGGTGACCTCCACCACCCCGGTATTAGTATTATCAGACCGCCTCATAGTAAAAGCGCAGGTCGATGAGACCGACATTGGCAAGATAAAACTCAGACAGGCAGCAATTGTTAGCTTAGATGCTTATCCAGAACAAAAAGTAAAATCAAAAGTTGATCACATAGCCTATGAGTCAAAGGTGGTAAATAATGTTACCATTTATGAAGTCGATGTGCTTCCCCAAAAAATACCCGGGGTTTTTCGCTCAGGTATGAGTGCTAACGTCAATATAATAGAAAAAAGTAAAGAGGATATTTTACTGGTACCTGTTGAAGCTGTTAAAAGAGACCAAAAAGGCAGTTTTGTGCTCCTAAGCCCGGGGCCTGGTAAAGAACCTGTTAAGCGCAGGGTCAAACCCGGTATTTTTGATGATGATAATATAGAAATTATTTCCGGGCTGGAGACAACAGATACCATAATAATAAAGACTCAAAGGTATGCTCTCCCCAAAAGTAAAAGTCAAGGCAGTCCTTTTATGCCTTCCAGAAGAAAGAAATCAAGATGATAGAATTAAAAAACATAACTAAGACCTATCAGATGGGCAAGGTAGAAGTACATGCCTTACGCGGCCTGTCCCTGAAGATTGCCCCCGGAGAGTTTATTGCCATTATTGGACCTTCTGGTTCAGGAAAGTCAACCCTTCTCCACATATTAGGTTTTTTAGACCGACCGGATTCCGGCACCTATCAATTAGGCAAAAGTGAAATAACTAAACTGGGAGACGAAGAATTAGCCATTTTAAGGAACCGCTTGGTCGGTTTTGTCTTTCAACAGTTTTACCTTCTTCCTAGAATAAATGCTTTGGAGAACGCAGAGCTTCCCCTAATCTATGCTGGCAAGCACCGCTTAAAGGAGAAAGCTCAAGATGCCATTGAAGAGGTTGGGCTTACACCGAGAGCAACTCATCGGCCGAATGAACTATCCGGAGGCGAACAGCAACGAGTAACCATCGCCCGGGCTTTAGTGAATGAACCGTTGATTATCTTGGCCGATGAGCCAACCGGGAATCTGGATACCAAGAGTGAAGAGGAGATTATTTCAATTTTAAAAAGTTTGAATGAGAAGGGTAAAACCATTGTTATGGTAACTCACGAAAAAGAAATTGCTCAGCATGCCAAAAGAATCATCCAGATGCGCGATGGTGAAATTGTCTCTGATGAAAGAACCAGAGGCGAAACCGAAAAACACCCCTTAACTGCCATGAGTATCTCCATAGATGATATTTTATCTGAAACGCGCCTCTCTGTAGGAAGGGCCGAATTTATGGACCACATTCGTCAAGCTGTGCATGCTATTGTTTCACACAAGATGCGTTCTATTCTTTCCATTCTGGGCATCCTTATCGGTGTCGGGGCAGTAATTACCATGCTCGCTCTGGGTGAGGGGGCAAAGGAATCCATATCACAAAGATTAGCTTCCTTAGGGTCAAACCTCTTAATAGTAAGGCCTGGTTCACGGCGACTACGTGGTGTGGCATTAGAAGCAGGCACTATTACTCGTTTTACCCTGCAGGATGCAGAGGCACTAGCCCGGCTTCCCCAGGTGAGGAGAGTTTCACCCTCGGTTAGGGGCAGAGGCCAGATCGTCTATGCTAATAAGAACTGGAATACCCGGATTTATGGTACGGGAGTGGATTATGCTCCCATGCGCGCCGCTATTCCCATTGTGGGGAGGTTCTTTACAGAGAATGAGGTGAGAATGCGGAAAAAGATAGTTCTG
>JAUXAI010000073.1 GCA_030619985.1 bacterium
GCTCACCGATATTCTCAAAGGGGTGATACTTAGGGGTACGGGCACCAGGGCCCAGGTTCCGGGCTATGAGGTAGCAGGAAAGACAGGCACCGCCCAGAAGATAGACCCTGGAACCGGGAGGTATAGCCAGGATAAGGCGGTAGCCTCCTTTCTCGGCTGGGTCCCAGCAGATGATCCCAGGATTCTCATCCTGGTAGTGGTCGATGAGCCGAAGGGTCTTCCCTACGAAGGAAGAATAGTCCATTATGGAGGCCTGATCGCTGCCCCGGTATTTAGGGAGGTCGCCCAGAGAACCCTTCACTACCTGAACGTCCCTCCCGGGAAGGGTTCTGCTGGGGAGATTATAAGAGTGAACTTCTCTGACATGGATCTAAAGGTAAAAGAGATGGGGATTGAGGGAAGAGAAAGGATGCCTGATCTAAAGAGCAAGAGTATGAGAGAGACATTTCGCATCTTGAGTAATTATGATTTGAAGCCAAACTTCATTGGTAGCGGTCGAGTGATAAAGCAGAATCCTTCCCCTGGAGTTTCCTTAAAAGGGGTGAAGGAATGTACCGTCTGGTTTTCCTCTCAGAGTTGATATGGTTCAATTAAACCAATTATTGGGCGCTCTAAAGGAAAAAGAAGTCTGTGGCTCCCAGGATATAGAGATTAAAAAGATTGCCTATGATTCGAAGGAGGTAAAGAGGAATTCACTCTTTGTTGCTATTCCCGGCTTCCGGACAGATGGTCACCGCTTCATAAATGAAGCCCTTCTCAAGGGAGCACGGGCAGTAGTTACAGAGAAAAAAATCCCTTTAGGAGAAGGGGTAACCGGGATTCGAGTGCCAGATACCAGAAAGGCCCTGGCCCTTTTGGCAGATAGATTCTATCATCACCCCTCAGGGAAAATTAGACTCATCGGGATTACGGGCACCAATGGGAAGACCACCACCTCCCATCTTATTGAGGCCATTTTGACCGCAGATAAGAGAGGCTGCGGCCTCCTGGGTACCATTGCCCACAAGATAGGCAGTAAAACCATCCCCGCCCAGATCACTACCCCGGAGTCACTCGATCTTCAGTCCCTGCTCAGTCAACTAGTGGAGAAAAAGATTAAATACGCAGTGATGGAGGTCACAAGTCACTCCCTCCAGCTTTCCCGCATTGAAAATGTGCACTTCTCCATAGCGGTCTTCACCAATCTATCCATCGATCATCTCGACTTCCACCAGACAATAGAGAATTACTTAGAGGCGAAGACCAGGCTTTTTACCAGGCTGGCGAAGAGAGCCTTTGCCGTCATAAACATTGATGATCCCAAGAGTAATTACCTAAGGAAAAGAATCCCCTGTTCCATCTTAACCTATGGGATAGAGAAAAAGGCAGATGTCAGGGCAAGGAGGATAGACTTAAGTCTGGAAGGGAGTAGTTTTAAGGTGAAGACCCCGGGAGGGGAGCTGGATATCGACCTCTTCCTTCCTGGAGAGCATAACATCTACAATGCCTTAGCTGCCATTGGGGTCTCCTTCCTCTTGAAAATCCCTCCCGCTGCCATTAAGAAAGGCCTGGAGAGAATAAGGAATATACCGGGCAGGTTTGAGAGGATTGACGAGGGCCAGGACTTTTGGGTGATCGTTGACTATGCCCATACGGATGATGCTTTAGAGAAGGTGCTCTCCACCTGTCGGGAGTTGACAAAGGGAAGGGTAATCTTAGTCTTTGGCTGTGGAGGGGATCGGGATAGATCGAAGAGGCCCTTAATGGGTGAGACGGCAGCGCGACATAGCAACTATACCATAATCACCAATGATAATCCCAGGAGTGAGGAGTCTTTAAGTATTATCTCAAGCATTGAGGTGGGGATGAAGCGGGGGGGTGGTAGATATACTATCATCCTCGATCGGAAGGAGGCCATTAGGAAGGCAATAGAAGAGGCCGGTTCAGGAGACATAGTCTTAATCGCAGGAAAGGGGCATGAGACCGCCCAAACCATTGGAACCCAGGTTCTTCCCTTCGACGATAGAGAAGTGGCTAGGAAGATCCTAAAAGAGCAAGAAATAAGTTAATAAGCTGACAAGTTTCAGCCAGAGGCTGATCCGCCTTCGGCGGAGATAAGTTTGATAAGTTTCTTGTTAACTTGTATACTTATACCCTTGTTAACTTGTATCAAGAAGAGAGAGATGGAGAAGCTAAAGGTTAGGGAATTAATAGAGGCTACTGGAGGAAGACTGATCCAGGGAGATCTAAAGAGAGAGATCTCTGGGATTTCTACTGATAGCCGCAAGATAAAGAAGGATGAGCTATTCATCGCCCTAAAGGGACCGAGATATGATGGCCATGACTTCGTTCAAAAAGCGATCAAAAAAGACGCCTCTGGAATTTTGGTTTCTAAATTAGCAGGACGCCGCCGTCCGTCACCCGGTACCATTTTAGTAAAGGATACTCTCAAGGCCCTGGGCCAGATCGCTAAATACTATCGGGAGAAGTTCGATCTACCAGTAGTTGCTGTGACCGGGTCAACGGGTAAGACGACCACCAAGGATATGATCGCCTCCATCCTCTCTTTAGAGCGCTCTGTCTTAAAGACCCAAGGGAACTTCAATAATGAGGTCGGGGTTCCCCTCACCCTATTTCGCCTTTCTCGGAAGCATGAGGTTGCCGTCTTAGAGCTGGGAATGAGCGCCTTAGGAGAGATCGGAAGACTCACCAGAATCTCCTCTCCCAGGATTGGGGTGATGACCAATGTGGGAGAGGTTCATTTACAGTATCTGGGCAATGTAGAGAGGGTGGCCTTAGCAAAGGCCGAGTTGGTGTATACCCTGGGGAAGGACGATGTAGCCATCCTCAATATAGATGACCCCTATGTACGGGATATGAGGAAGAAAATAAGGGCAAGAATAGTCACCTATGGCATAAGGAGAAGGACCCAGGTCAGGGCCCAGAGAATTGAGAACCTAAAAGAGAAGGGAATGAGGTTTACCTTAAGGATAGAGAAGGAGGACTTCCCCCTTCACCTAAGATGTCTCGGTTATCACAATATATATAATGCCCTGGCGGCCGCCTCCGCTGCCCACGCCTTAAGCATGAAGAGAGAGATGATCCGAGAGGGGCTATCCCGGTTTCAACCCCTGGCAGGAAGGATGAGGATAATGAGGATGGGGGGTCTCACCATTCTTGACGATACCTACAACGCCTCTCCCAAGTCTTTTATTGCCGCCATCGAGACCCTGAGAGACCTCTCTCCAAAGGGGAGGAAGATACTAGTGGCTGGAGACATGTTAGAACTAGGAGAAAGGGCTCTCCTAGCCCATAAAGAAACCGGAATATATGTTGCTCATTCAGGAATAGATACCCTCATCACCTGTGGAAATCTGGCAGGATACATCGCCCAGGGAGCGATAGGGGCGGGAATGAAGGCAAAAAAGATAATCTCCTGCCGGAATAAAAAGGAGACTGGAGAGAGACTCTCCTCCCTCGCTAAAGAGGGGGACGCCATTCTCATTAAGGGCTCCCACGCCACAGGAATGGAAAGAATCATAAAAAAGTTACGAGAGGTTTACGGTTAACGGTTTACGGTGTACGGTAAAAAAACGGTAAACAGCCCGAAGGGCGGGTAAACAGTAAACGAATACCTGTCTTAAAGGAGGTAAAGATGCTCTATCAATTGCTCATTCGTTTTAAAGACTTACATATCGTCTTCAACGTCTTTCGCTATATCACAGTGCGCGCCGGCCTTGCGGCCTTAACCGCTCTTTTAGCGAGCATTATCTTTGGGCCTCTGATCATCAAGAGATTGAAGAGACTAAGGATCTCCCAGAAAGCAGTAGAAGATGAGGAGTACCCTATCCTCTATCGTCTCCATCGGGAGAAGTCAGGCACCCCCACCATGGGTGGTCTTCTAATCCTGGGAGCTATCCTCCTCGCTTGTCTCTTATGGGCCGACCTGGGAAATAGGTTCGTCCAGCTCATACTCTTCGCCACTCTCTGGCTGGGAACCTTGGGCTTCATTGACGATCTCTTAAAGATTAAGAAGAAAAGCAGAGAGGGCCTGAGACCCCTGGTCAAGTTAGGGGGACAGATCGCCTTAGGATTCATAATCGGCCTCTATCTCTTTTGCCACCCCTTAATCCCGGAGCATGGGACCTGTCTCACCGTTCCTTTCTTCAAGAACGTCCTCCCCGATCTGGGCTGGCTCTATATCCCCTTCGCCATATTAGTCATCGTGGCCTCCTCCAATGCAGTCAACCTGACCAATGGGCTGGATGGCCTGGCCATAGGAAGCCTCCTAATCGCGGGAGGAGCCTTTGCTGGACTCGCTTATGTCACCGGCCATAGTGGGATAGCGAAATACCTGAATATTTTGCATATGTCTGGAGCAGGAGAACTTACCATATTCTGCTCTGCCTTAGTAGGGGCGGGATTAGGATTTCTGTGGTTCAATGCCTATCCTGCCCAGGTAATTATGGGTGATACCGGCTCCTTGGCCCTAGGAGGAGCTCTGGGTACCATCGCCATTCTCATCAAGAAAGAGATCATCCTCTTGATCGTGGGAGGGCTTTTCGTCTTAGAGGCCCTCTCGGTCATCATCCAGGTAGCCTCCTATAAAATGCGCAAGAAGAGGGTCTTTCTCATGACCCCTCTTCATCATCACTTCGAGCTCTTAGGATGGAAGGAACCTAAGATAATAATTCGCTTCTGGATCATTGCCATCATCTTCGCCCTATTAAGCCTGGGAACCCTGAAGCTCAGGTAGCAAAAGGGGAACAAGGGTGATAAGGGTGACAAGGGTGGCAAGGGTTTTAACCCCCTGTTACCCCTGTGCCCCCTATTCCCCCTGTAACCCTTGGGCCATCTGATTTCTATATTCTGATTATAAGGTGGTTATGGAATTAAAAGGGAAGAGAGTTCTGGTAATTGGGATGGGCAGAGCCGGGGTAGCGGCCGTCAAACTTCTTGAAGCCCGAGGGGCAAGAGTAACCATTACTGATAAAAAGGGAAGGGAAGAACTAAAAGAAGCCTTTAGAGAACTTGAGGGGAGAAGGATAAGGATTGA
>JAUXAI010000005.1 GCA_030619985.1 bacterium
AGATTATTCTCTCAAGAAGAGATCAAAGGAAAGACGATTCAGACCGCCGAAGATGTCTATAAATTAATGAGAGCGGAGTTTAAGAATAAGAAGAAGGAACACTTCAACCTCGTTCTATTGAATACCAGGAATCAGTTGATCAGGAAGGTATCGGTATCCAAGGGGACCTTGAACGCTAGCCTCATCCATCCTCGAGAGGTCTTCAAGTCCGCCCTTTCTCACTCTGCAGCCTCAGTTATCCTGGTTCATAATCATCCTTCTGGAGATCCCAAACCGAGTGATGATGATATAAAGATTACCAAGAGGCTCATTGAAGCCGGGAAGATAATGGGCATCGAAGTCCATGACCATGTGATTATGGCTGGTGATAGATACACCAGCCTCAAGGCCCAGAAACTCATTTAGGAGGAATCAAAGATGGTTGAAGAAAAGAAACCCGAAGAAGAGCTAAAGCCAAAAGAAAAGAAGAAGGAAAAACCTGTGCCAGAGGAAAAACCTGCAACCCTGTCTGCCGACGAGGCAGGCGCAGAGGCCGCAGAGAAACCCGCAAAGCCCGCAGAGGAAAAGAAGCCAAAGGAGGAGATTGAAAAAATTCCAAAAGAAGAAAAACCAGTAGATGCCCCAGAAGAGATACCAAAGCCTCCTGAGAAACCAGAGGAGGAAGTGCCAAAACCAGAAGAGAAACCTACCGAAGCCCCTAAACCAGAGCCTGAAGTAAAGCCAGAAGAAAAACCTAAAGAAGAAAAACCTGTTGAGGCACCAAAAGAAGCACCATCCGTTGAGGAAAAGAAACTACCGGAAGAAAAAGCAAAACCAGAAGAAATTAAAGCACCGGAAGCCAAAGCACCACCAAAGCCCAAAGAGGAAAAGAAGAGAAAGAAAATAAGGAATATGAATCTGGAGGAGATAGAGAAGAAATTAAAAGAGACAGAGGAGAGGATGGGGGGATTACAATCAAAGTATGCCCAGCATCTCCTTCAGAGAAAGGAAGAGCTCCTTAAAGAACAAAAAAGAAGTAACACGAAAAAACACGAATAATTGGTAGGAAATACGAAATCCTAAGCACGAAATCCTAAGCAAATCCAAAGCACAAATGACCAAAATCCAAAACACTGTTTAGTCCGACCACCTATAGTGGCCTATAGTGGACGGATTGAATTTTGAACTTAAACATTGTTTAGAATTTTGATATTAGAATTTTGAATTTACCCCCGCAGGGGGGAGGGGAGGTGATAGAAAATGGCAGAGGAGAAAAAGATTGGCGTGGTGACCCACTACTTTGGCAAGATCACTGTGGCCATCATCAAGATCGAGGAAGAGGGTCTCAAGGTGGGAGATACTGTTCACTTCAAGGGCCACACCTCAGACTTCACCCAAAAGGTGGAGTCCATGGAACTGGAGCATAAGACCATTCAGGAGGCCAAGGTGGGAGAGTCTATCGGCATCAAGGTTTCTGAGCATGCCCGAGAAGGGGATGTAGTCTACAAAGTGATAGAATAGTTGACAAGTATACAAGTTAATAAGAAAAACTTATCAACTTGTTAACTTATTAACTTGTCAACTTATCAACTCGTCTCCGCCGAAGGCGGATCTGCCTCTGGCGGAAACTAACCAAATTCTGTGGTGTCTATGGAGAGAAAAAAGTTTGAGAGATTGGTTCTCAGAGCGCTCGAGGAGTTGCCGGAGAGGTTTCGCAAGAAATTGGAGAACATCGAAATCGTGGTTGAAAACAGGCCTCGGACCACTACTCTATCAGAATGTGAAATATCTCCTTCGACTACACTTCTTGGCCTATATCAGGGGGTGCCTCTGAAGAAGAGGGGCCCTTGGTATGGAAACATATTGCCGGATAAGATAACCATCTATCAGAAACCAATTGAGTCACTCTGTCGTAGTCGGAGAAAGATAGAGGAACGAGTGCGTGAGGTAGTGAGGCATGAGATCGGCCACTACTTCGGCCTCAAGGAAGAGGAATTGCAATAAAGGGGAAGGAGGTGAAAAGGATGGTGACTGGAATGGTGTTGATTCGCCTGTGGGCAGGAAAGGAAAAGACAGCCTTAGACGGAATTAAGGCTGTAGAGGGAGTAAAGGAGATCAAGGGTGTCTTCGGAAGATGGGATGCTGTGGCTACCATAGAGGCCAGCGATCTCAATGCCTTAGCAGCCCTGGTAGTAGGAAAGATAAGGGCTATTCCGGGAGTGGCAACCACAGATACCCTGATTACTGCTGAGCTGTGAGAAGAGGAAGTGGAAGGTCGGGAAGGAAGATAGACTATAGAAAGAATAAGAAGGGCCACAAGCTCCTCAAGAGATTGGCCTACAAGTATGATCTTGCCCGGAAAAATAGGTCTAATCCGTCGAATCCGTCTTATCCGTCGGATAGACGGACTGACGGATTAACGGATGGAGTAAATAGTGGCAAAAAGAGAATTCTCTGCGGGCGGTATCATAGTTAAGAAAGACAGAGGAAGACTCAAGATTCTCTTGATCAAGAATGGCTATGGAAGATGGACCTGGCCAAAGGGAAATATTGAAAAGAAGGAGTCCAGCGAAGATGCTGCCCTACGAGAGACAAAAGAGGAAACCGGCCTAGAGAAACTCCGAATGATAAAGAAGATCGACAGAATAAACTACTTCTATCGCCTGCATGGAGATCTAATCTTCAAGACCGTCTATCTCTTTTTGGTTGAAGCAAAGGGAAGAGAGCCATTAAAGATTCAGGCCTCAGAGATCCGGGATGCTAAGTGGTTCACTCCTGAAGAAGCGCTTGAGACTGTAGCCTATAAAGGCTCAAAAGAGATTTTAAAAAAAGCAATTAAAAAAGCAAAAGAGCGCCTGTAGCTCAGGGGATAGAGCACTAGCCTCCGGAGCTAGGTGTCGGGGGTTCAAATCCCTCCAGGCGCGCCATTATGCGGATAATTTTATAAACTCTAAATTCGAAATCCGAAGCACTAAACAAATCCAAATGACCAAAATTCAAATGTTCTAAGCGAAATTTGTTTTGAATTTTGAAAATTAGGATTTAGATATTGTTTAGAATTTCGATATTAGAATTTGGGATTTCCCGAACTCAGTGAGGGCGAGGTGGAATACAAAGACATCGGGATGTGTTTCGTCTGTGGCGAGAAGAATGAGAGGGGTTTGAAACTCTCCTTTGAATTCAATAAGGAAAAGAAGAAAATCAAGACCCTCCTTAGGCCTCAGGAATGGCAGCAGGGCTTTGGGGGAATTGTCCATGGAGGATTCCTGGCTACCTTATTGGATGAGGTCATGGTCAAATTAGCATACGAAATTGGGACTCCGGCTGTGACTGCAGAGATGAACCTCCGCTTCAAAGAACCAGCAAGAATAGATAAAGATATTATTGTGACTGGTGAAATAATAAAAGAGACCAAGAGAATAATCTATACTAAGGCAAATGCTAAATATCGAGAAGGAAATATCGTTGCCGAGGCAGAAGGAAAGTTAGTGAGAGTAAGGTAGGGTTCTGCTTTTAGAAAAGGAGGCAAAAGAATGAAGTTAAAGGTGTGGGCTTTTGGGCTGGCATTGGGAATAGTCTGGGGATTAAGTTTATTTGTTTTAACTCTTATTGGTATTAACACTACTTATGCAGATGCTTTCTTAGGTGTCATTGATTCTATCTATCCTTGGTATTCATGGACTGTAGCAGGTGCTTTTGTAGGGTTAGGACTGGGATTCATTGACGGCTTCTTGTGCGGGGTAATTGTTGCCTGGATATACAATAGATTCGCTAAATGATTATTGAGGTAACGGCACCAACCAGAATGGATTTGGCAGGAGGGACATTAGATATTTATCCCCTCTATCTCTTTGAAGAGGGAAGCCTCACCGTCAATGTAGCCATTAACCTTTACTCCCAGGTGAAGATAGAGAAGAGAAAGGATAAGAGGATTCATATCTATTCTGAGGATTTAAGAGAAGAGGTTAAGGCAAAGAATATTGAATCTCTAAAGTATGGAACAGAACTTGATTATCTCATACGTATCGTTAAGTTCTTTACCCCTTCCAATATGGGTTTAAATATCACTACCAAGTGTCAGGCACCGAGAGGCTCTGGGGTAGGTGGTTCCTCTTCCTTAGCATTAGCATTGAGCGCTGGTCTGAATAGACTAAGAAGTAAGAGATATAGTCTAAAGGAACTCATAGATATTGATACCGATTTAGAGGTGCAGAGTATTGGCACCCCTACCGGAAAGCAGGACTACTATGCTGCTTATTATGGTGGGGTGAATGCCATATGGTATAGGGTAGAGAAGGATAGGATTGAGCCCTTACTTAAAGGGAGGATGATTAAGAAATTAGAAGAACATCTGATTCTAACCTTTACCGGTAAGCCAAGACGCTCAAGCCTCACCAACTGGCAGGCAGTAAGGGGATACATAGATGGTAGAAAGAGTATAGTAGGCAGAATGAAAAGAATTCGCGAAGCAACCCTTAATATGCGAAGGGCCCTCCTGAAAGGCGATTTTAAGAAAGCGGCAGATGCTTTGCATGAGGAGTGGGGGGCGAGGAAGAGATTGGCAGAAGGAATGGTCACTCCCAAGATAAGGAGAATAATGTCTGTAGCGAAGGAGACCGGAGCTTGGGCGAGCAAAGTATGTGGTGCTGGAGGTGGGGGTTCAATCGTTACTTTCGTTAAACCTGAGAGAAGGGAAAAGGTTATTAGAGCAATTAAGAAAGCCGGAGGGAAAATCTTAGACTTCAAGATAGCGAGGAGAGGCCTCAGGATAAAAGAATGGTAAAGACCGGAATTGCCCATCTGCCCTTACATTATGGCAAGGCCCCTGCCTGGCTAATGGAGAGAATGATAAGATTGGCCCGGGAGATCACCATGGCCATTGTCAGGGAATATGATGCTGAAGAGTTTCTGAAGAGGCTCTCCGACCCTTACTGGTTTCAGGCCTTCGGCTGCGTCCTAGGATACGATTGGCATTCCTCTGGTCTGACTACTACGGCCTGTGGGGCACTGAAGGCAGGACTGAAGGATATCGGGGCTGATTTAGGGGTATTCGTTGCTGGGGGAAAGGGGAAGACCTCACGCAAAACACCGGATGAGATTGAATTATTTGGCTCACGGTATTATATCAAAAAGAAAGCAAAGGATCTGGTCTATGCCTCCAGGATGGCAGCCAAGGTAGATAATAATGCCCTGCAAGACGGCTATACCCTGTATCACCATACCTTTATCTTCACCAAGAAGGGAACCTGGAGCGTCATTCAGCAGGGGATGAACCCCGAGACCCAGTGGGCGAGGAGATACCACTGGCTCTCGACCGATCTAAAGGACTTCGTCTGTGAACCCCATAAGGCCATTGCCTGTGACCATAGAGGAAGACCTTTAAATATGATTGCCAAGGAGAGTGAGGAAGCGAGGAAGGCGAGCGCCTTCCTCGCCTGCGAGAAACCACGCTATTTACTCTCTGAATTGAAAAAGGTCAAGACTTTGAATCTCTCACCATATTTTACCTATCATCCCAGAAGGTTAAACGAGACTCTGGAAAGGGCCTATGCCCGAAGGCCAGAGAACTTCGAAGAGCTCTTAGGGACAAAGGGAGTGGGAGGAAAGACCATAAGGGCCCTGGCACTACTCTCTGAACTCATCTATAGGAAGAAGCCATCTTGGAGGGACCCAGCGAAGTATAGCTTTGCCCACGGAGGAAAGGATGGCAGGCCCTACCCCGTAGATAGAAGAGAATACGATCGCTCCATTGAGGTACTAAAAGACGCCTTATCGAGTGCCAAGATAGGAAGAAGTGAAAAACTGAATGCCCTAAAAAGGCTAAGCTCTTTAGTTTAAAAGGAGGAATACAATGAAGAAATTAAAATTGGGACTGCCCAAGGGAAGCCTGCAGGAGTCGACCATCTCCATCTTTGAGAAGGCTGGCTACAAGATAAGAGTGGATGAGAGGTCCTATTTTCCCTCTATCGATGATCCAGAGATAGAGTGTATGCTCATCCGGGCCCAGGAGATAGCCAGGTACGTCCAGGGTGGGGTGCTTGATTGTGGAATAACGGGAAAGGACTGGATAATGGAGAGCCGGGCAAAGGTCGTTGAAGTGGCAGACCTGGTCTATAGCAAGAAGGGGATGAGGCCGGTGAAGTGGGTTTTAGCAGTTCCCGTAGCAAGCAAGATAAAATCTGTTAAGGGCTTGAAAGGAAAGTGGATTGCTACAGAGGCCGTGAATCTTACTGAGGATTATCTAATGAGAAATAAGGTGAAGGCAATAGTTGAATTCTCCTGGGGAGCGACAGAGGTCAAGCCTCCCAGATTGGCGGATGCCATCGTTGAGATTACAGAAACCGGGGCTTCTCTCAGGGCAAATAATCTCAGGATCGTAGATACCCTTCTAGAATCCACTCCCAGGCTTATTATGAACAAAAAATCCTATCAGGACAGGTGGAAGAGAAAGAAAGTAGAGAAACTTGCTCTCCTTTTGAGAGGAGCCATCGATGCCTTTGGCAAGGTGGGGCTCATGATGAATGTGATGAAGAAAGACCTTGAGAAGATATTAAAGATCCTTCCTGCCCTTCAGAAACCTACCATCTCTCCCTTAAGCGATCCCAGATGGGTGGATGTTACTACCATTATTGATGAGAAGGTGGTAAGAGATTTAATCCCTAAACTGAAGGAGGCCGGAGCAACCGGAATCGTGGAGTATCCACTGAATAAGATAATATTGTAAAAGTAACCAGCGAGATAGGGTTTACGGTTTACGGTGTACGGTTAACGGTAAACAGCGAGGCCAAAGGCCGAGCGGGTAAACTGCAAACCATCCGAGCAAAGCGAGGATGAGGTGAAGAGATTTTTGAAAAAGTTGAGATCGCTTTTCAAGGGGAAAAGATTTTTATGCGATTCCTGCAAGTATGATTATCGAGGTGCTTGTTCTCGCCCTGAGAGACCGAACGCTACCGAATGCCCAGATTATAAAAGAAGATAAACGCGAAAGCGCAAAATTAGATGGAATAGTTGAATTGGGTGGAATAGTTGAATTAAAATCCAGAATAGAGGTTTACGGTTACGGTGTACGGTTTACGGTAAACGGCGGGCAAATTGAATAATAATTATTCATCAGCGGGGCAAGTAAAACGCACCGCTCAACAGTTAACTAATACCTACCTAAAAGGAGGGTGAGGGATGATCGAATCCTATTCCTTTGGCTCCATGGTTATTGGTGGTAAGGAGTATACCTCTGATCTCATCATCTATCCCGATAGAATTCAAAGCTCCTGGTGGAGGATAGAGGGCCACAGGCTGGATATTGAGGATATTAAGGAAATCTTAGAGGCCAAGCCAGAGGTCCTTGTAGTGGGAACCGGGGCCTCGGGATTAGTAGAGATTCCAGAGGAGACAGAGAGACATATCAAGTCTAAGGGGATAAGGCTCATTGCCCAGAAGACAGAAGAGGCCTACAAGACATTTAATGCGCTTGCCAAATCAAAGAAGGTCATCGGCGCCTTTCACTTAACCTGCTAACCGCAAAGGCGCAAAAAATCCGCCAAAGCGCAAAAATAATTTGGCGTCTTTGTCTTAAACTTTGGCGACTTGGCGTTTGCAAAGGAGGAGAAGATGAAAAAGTTAATTCAGTTAGTCTGTTTTGTCTGTTTTGTCAGTTTGGTCTGTTCTTCAATCCAGGCAGAGGAGAAATTGACCACTATGTCCTATGATCAGACGATAACCTCTTCTCGAGGAGAAGTTATGACCTCTAAGGTCTGGATAAAAGGGAATAATATGAGAATAGAACAGATCGCAAAAGGGGAGAAGATGATCACCCTGATGAAAGAAGGGGCTATGTACCTATACTATCCCTCCCAGAAGATGGCTATGAAGATGGATATAAGCGCTGGGGCTGGCCAGGGAGGACAGGAGAATCCCAAGGATATGATCGAATACCTTAAAAGCGTAAAAGCCAAGCCCCTGGGCCAGGAGAGGATTGATGGGAAACTATGCGATGTCTACCGGATTACCTATCCTCAGACAGGGGCAAGGGGCAAGGTATGGGTTTGGAGGGGAAAGAAATTCCCCTTAAAATCAGTGATGACTGTTGGTAGCGAGACCATAACTACAAGATACAGAAATATCCAGATGGGTATTAATATCCCGGACAATTACTTTGAACTTCCTCCGGGGACTCAGATAATGGATATGTCCCAGATGATGCCCGGCGTAATTCCCCAGGAATGAACCCCGCACCTTTAGGCAAGGATAAGCAATGAATATTAAAAGGTGCGGGATGAAAAAGTTCTCAATCTTTATTATCCTCTTATTCATCCTCTTTTTCTCTGCCCAGGCTCAGGAACTCAATGTAGAAATAAAGCCAGAGAGTGTGGGACAGGGAAAGACCCTGGTAATCTACCTTGAATCCCCGGGGACCTTAAAGAATTTGGAAGCAGAGTTTTTAGAAAAAGAAATAAGATTCTATGAAGTAGGCAAATATAGATATCGGGCCATCCTTGGAATACCCCTTACTACTGAGTCTGAAAGACATAACATTCTCTTTAGAATTAAAACAGAAGATGGTTTGAAAATTGAGTGGAAGGAAACGGTCCAAGTAAAGAAGAGAGTTTTTAAGAAAGAGTTTCTCTCTATCCCTCCTGAAAAAAGTAAGCATCTTACCTCGAAATACTTAGGAAAAGAAGGAAGGAAGATAAGAAAGGTCTATAAGAGGGAAGAACGGAAACAGCTCTGGGAAGAGAGATTTATTCTTCCTGCAGAAGGATGGATCTCTTCACCCTTTGGAGCCTACCGGGTTTACAATAAAGGAAAGGCCTCTTGGAGGCATAAGGGAGTAGATATCGCCAATCTAGAGGGAACAGAAATTCTTGCTCCTAACTCCGGGATAGTTGTCTTCTCAGAGGATATGAAGGTTCATGGAGGAACAATAATCGTATCCCATGGTCAGGGGATTTTTTCCATTCTCTCCCATCTCAAAGAGCGGCTTGTCAGGAAGGGAGAGGGAGTGAAGAGAGGTCAGTTAATCGGGTTGATGGGCCAGACGGGCTTGGCTACTGGTTCTCACCTTCACTGGGGACTATGTGCCTCCGGGGTAGTAGTTGATCCTCTGGAGTGGACGAAAAAGAAAATAGGAGATTAAGAATGGCAAAAGTCCTGATTATCTATTATTCGAAGACAGGGAATACGGAAGAGATGGCAAAGGCAGTGGAAGAGGGAGTTAAAGAGGAAAGAGTCGAGGTAGAAGTAAAGAAGGCGGATGATGCTAAAGTAGATGAACTCTTGGAAGCGGATGGGATAATTATCGGTTCCCCCACTTACTACGGAGGCATGGCCGCTCCCATTAAGGAGCTTCTCGACGAGAGCGTAAAATTCCATGGGCAACTCAAAGGCAAGGTGGGAGGGGCTTTTTCCTCCAGTGCCAATATCGGTGGAGGGAATGAGACCACCATCATGGATATCCTGAAGGCCTTTCTCATCCATGGCATGATTATTCAGGGCACCCCGGAGGGAGACCACTATGGCCCAGTAGCCATTGGGGTGCCAGACAAAAGGAGCAAGAGCCAGTGTAAAGATCTGGGCCGCAGAGTAGCTAAACTGGTGAAAAGACTGAAATGAGGATCTTTTACAAAAAGGACGAAAGAGTAATCCATATTGTGAAGGAGAATTATGGGGTAACCTATCTCATTATCAAAGGGGAGGTTGATATCGATAAATCCTTTCCCTTTGAGGCCAATGAGAAAGGGAAATGCATCGGATTCGATGTTCCAGAAGACCTAGACCTAAAAGAGTTCGATGAGGAAGTGAGAAGGCTTGCTCAAGAGAGAGGCTTTACAGTTATCGGTGAAAGAAAGTGATTATCGCTGATCTCCATATTCATTCCAAGTATTCCCGAGCCACTTCTAAGAATATGAATATCGAAGGAATAACCAAGTGGGCTAAGATGAAGGGGATCAATCTATTGGGAACCGGGGATTTTACCCACTATCAGTGGTTAAGCGAACTAAAGGCTCATTTGAAGGAGGTCTCTTACGGTCTCTATGAATGTAATGGGACTCACTTCTTCCTCACTGGTGAGGTATCGAGCATCTACTCCCAGGGAGGAAAGGTGAGAAAGATCCATACCCTCATCTTTGCTCCTAGTTTCTTGGTTGCAGAAAAGATAAATAAGGAACTCTCTAAGATCGGGAATTTAGATGCTGATGGAAGACCTATCTTGGGACTTCCATCAAAGGATTTAGTAGGAATTGTTCTTGGGATATCAAAGGATTGTTTCATCGTTCCTGCCCATATCTGGACTCCCTGGTTTAGCCTGTTCGGTGCTAACTCGGGATTTGATGATATTGAAGAATGCTTTGGAGAATATACCAAGAATATCCATGCCTTGGAGACCGGTCTATCGAGTGATCCCCTGATGAACTGGACGCTATCAAAACTGGATAGGTTTGCTCTTATCTCTAATTCTGATGCCCACTCCCCAGAGAATCTGGGAAGGGAGGCCAATATCTTTGACTGTAAATTAGATTACAAAGAGATAATCGAGGCTATCAAGAAGAAGGATAAGGATAAGTTCAAGGGAACAATAGAATTCTTTCCTGAAGAAGGGAAGTACCACTTCGATGGTCACAGGAACTGCGGGATAGTCCTTTCCCCTAAAGAAGCCAAGGCCCATAATAATATCTGTCCCAAATGCAAGAGACCTCTTACCATTGGAGTATTGCATCGGGTAGATGCTCTATCGGATAGAAAACTGGGATTTAAACCAGAAGGGGCCATTCCCTTCAGGCACTTAGTTCCTTTGAGGGAGATTATCGCTGTTTCTCTATATAAGACCCGTACTTCAATAGAGGTCAAAAAGTTATACGATTACCTGGTTAATCACTTTGGAAGCGAATTTCGGGTGCTTTTAGATATTTCTATTGAAGATTTAGGCAAGGTTCATTCCAAAGTGGCAGAAGGGGTTTCCCGGACAAGGGAGGGAAAGGTAAAGGTTGAGCCAGGATATGATGGGGTCTATGGGAAGGTAGAAATATTTGAAAAGAACGAAGAGGCTAAGCAGATGACCCTCTTTTGAAGGAGGAGGGGTAAGATGGAGTGTAAGCAAGAGGAGAACAGAGCGAAATGTAACTGTACCTATGAGCCCTGTGATAAGAAGGGGATCTGTTGTGAGTGCATCGCCTATCACTGGAGGAATAGAGAGCTTCCTGCTTGTTTCGTCCCCGATGATGTGGAAAAGACCTACGATCGTTCTATGGCGCGCTTCATCACCTGCTACAAATAGAAAGCCAGGTGATCAGGTTATCGGGAATTTCCTGATACTCTGCATTCTGAGCATCGCGAAGAATCTAGCCAGCTTGTCTGGCGTCTATCCTGATAACCTGAAGCTGGGGGCGTAGTTCAGTGGGAGAACGCTGCGTTCGCAACGCAGAGGTCGCGGGTTCAAATCCCGCCGCCTCCACCATAGCGCAGATGACCGCAGATCAAAACGCAGATGACCGCAGATAATCAGCGGATAAGCCTCAAGGCAAACGAAGTGCGTTGAGTATCCGCGCACTATATCAGCGGTAATCAGCGTCTAAAAGGAGGAGAGAGATGGATGCTTTAAAAGCCATTAAGGAAAGAAGGAGTATTAGAAATTTCAATGAGCAGGGAATTCCCAAAGGGGTGATTGAGGATATCATCGATTGTGCCCGCCTTGCGCCCTCTGCAAATAATGTCCAGCCCTGGGAATTTGTAGTAGTGACAAATAAGGACATAAGGAAGAAGATTGCTGATATTGCAGACTATGGAAAATTCATCGCTACCTCACCGGTCTGTATTATAGTCTTCTGCAAAGAAACTCACTATTATTTGGAAGATGGCTCTGCCGCAACGGAGAATATCTTGATTGCTGCCCAGGCCTATGGTCTGGGAACCTGCTGGGTGGCAGGAGATAAGAAACCCTATGCCCCCCAGATAAATGAGTTAGTCAATATCCCCTTAGAGTTTAAATTGGTTAGCCTCATTGCCTTAGGTTATCCAAAGGAAGAAGCAAGACCTCATGATAAAAGAGTCCTAAAAGAAGTCATCCATTGGGAAAAATACCAAAAATGAGCGACAAAGGAGGTGATGAGAAATGAAGAGATTGGCCATTTTGTTAGGAGGGGTAGCAGGTGTAAGCCTCATCCTGGGTTTGATCTACAAGGCCGCTGCCTTAGCGGGTAAGATCCTTGGCCCAGCCGGCCTCGGACCACTCAGCTTCCAGAGGCTCGCTAATACTTGCCTGCTATTTGCCATTGGTTTAGGAGTGCTTCAGTTACTTAAAGCAAAGGAAAAGTAATAGTAGACAAGTGAAAGAAATTATGTAGCTATCGAGCTATCCAGCTATCAAGTTCTCGATAGCTTGGTTGCCCCGCCTGTGGCGGGATCCCGCTTAAGCGGGGTTTGATCGCTTGATTCTTTGATTTCGAAGAAGAGGTGTCAATGAAGGATATCTCTGACCTCTTCAGCCAGACCCATTCCAACCTCATCCGGGATATCCTGGATAAGGGAGGAGTAGTCCTGGGAATGAAGGTGGAGAACTTTGCTGGAGTCCTATTGGAGAATGAGGCACTTGCCTTAGAGATAGAGAAAAGATTAGAAGAGGCAACCGGGATCGAAGGCTACATCTCTACAGATGAACTTCCAAGGTATGGAATCCTGGCTGAAGAGAAAGAGGCCATTGAAAAGGCTTTCGGGGTAAAAGAGCGGGATGTTGTCATCCTCATTGCGGAAGAGAAGAAGAAGGCCCAGAAGGCCTTGAAGATTGTCGAAGAAGAAATCACCAAACACAAACGCAGATGACCGCAGATCAAAACGCAGATGACCGCAGATCAAAACGCAGATGCCGGATGCGCGTCGCTGGCATCCAAGAGAGCATGAATATCAAGCAATGACCGCAGATAAAATCAGCGGATAGGCCTCAAGGCAAACGAAGTGCGTTGAGTATCAGCGGCTGAGAGAGGAGGTGATAAGTATGCCCAAGGAACCAGAAGAGAAACTTCCGGTTAGCGAGACCTTAAAAGTACTGGGTTATCACACCTTAGAAAAGAACCCCAAGTGGTGGAGTGCCGTGGCCTTAATCGACTCCTGGGGGAGGAAGCAGATCTGTTTCTACCTCTGGCAGAAAAAGGGAGAGAAGTGGGCCAGGCAGCAGAAGTTCACCATTCAAGATGCCCAGACCTGGGAGAATGTCTCTTCTTATGTTGAGGAATTCCTACCACAATTAGAAGCGGAGAAGTGAAATCTACAATCTGGAAAGTCGCCCATCGGGGAGCGAGTGGAGAAGCGCCGGAGAATACCATAGCCTCTTTTGAGAAAGCCATTGCCCAGGGGGCAGAGATCATTGAGACCGATGCCCGGCTCTCTGAAGATAAGGAGATAATCCTAATTCACGATGAGACAGTAGAGCGCACCACGGATGGCAGAGGTAAGGTCTCTGAATTAACCCTGAAAGAACTTAAAAGTCTGGATGCCGGATCTTGGTTCGGGAAAAAGTTCTCTGGCGAGAGGATTCCAACGCTTGAAGAAACAACCGAGGTCGTCAAAGGGAAAGTCAAATTAGACATCGAATTAAAGGGGAAAGATCCTCTTCTGCCCAAGAAAGTAATAAACCTTTTAAAGAAAGAGAATTTTATCAGAGAGTCGATTATTTCCTCCTTCAATTACTTCTTTCTGAAAGAGGTTAAGAGGCTTGAGCCCCAGATTATTACCGGGCTTTTATTCGCTACTCCTGCGCAAGAAAGGAAGGGATTTCCATACTGGAAGTGGTTGGACTTAATCCTGCCCAGATACAATCTAATTACTGAAGATTTGGTTGAGAAAGCCCACAGCAAAGGCCTGAAGATTATTGCCTGGACGGTAGATAACCCAGAAGAGATAAGAAGACTCATTGATCTGGAAGTGGATGGGATAGCCTCCAACTACCCAGCATTACTTACGAGAATTCTAAAGTAAAAAGTGAAGAAAACTGTTCACTGGTTACTGTTCACTACGACGAGCGAAGCGAGGAGGCAAAATGGGAAGAGAGAAGATAAGAAAGGAAGGAGATGAGCTGGAAGAGGATCTGTTACTGCTGGAAAAGGAATTAAAGAGGGGCTATAAAAAAAGCAGAAAGAAGAGAAAGAAAAAGTGGCCTAAGGGGTGGTAGGATGTTTTACTTCATTACCAATCACTTAAACTCCATCTATATTGTAATTACAGTGCTCGTCTTCCTTCAGGGTCTGAGCGCCCTCATCTTTCCTGGCAGGGTTAAGAAAGCATTTGAAAGGCGGCTCACCTTGGTTAACCTTCGCATCTATGGGGGATTAATCGTTGCCTTCGGAGTCTTGCTTCTTTGGTTCTATCTTTCTACTCTGAGACCACTTTTTATAGCAGTAAGATAACACTGAGACGCAGAAGAGGATAGTTAGACTGGTAAATTGGTTGGAATAGTTGAATAAAAATCCACCTAATATACTAATCCAACTCGTTTTGCGTTGTGGCGGTTGCAAGGAGGGTGAAGTGGAATATAAAATAGGCAAAACCGTTATTAAACTCTATCAAGGCGATATTACGGAATTAGATACTGAAGCCATCGTCAATGCGGCAAACGCCTCGCTCATTCTTGGAGGAGGGGTGGCGGGAGCCATTAGAAGAAAGGGAGGACCAAGCATTCAGGAAGAATGTAATAAGATTGGCGGGACGATGGTTGGGGAAGCAGTGGTCACTGGTGCTGGGAACCTGAAGGCAAAGTATGTCATCCATACTGTGGGACCCAGATACGGGGAAGGGAACGAGGATGAGAAATTAAAGAATGCTACCTTAAACGCTTTAAAGAGAGCCCAGGAGAAGAAGATACGCTCCATTGCCTTTCCCGCGATATCAACTGGGATCTTTGGCTTTCCTTTAGATAGGGCAGCGAAGATTATGATCAAGACAGTAAAGAATTTTCTGGTGATCCCTTCTTCTTTAAAATTAATCGTCTTCGCCTTATTCGATAAAAAATCTTATGATATCTTTGCCCAAGAATTGAAAGAACAACTCAAATGATACGAGAAAAAAGATTTTGGTTTTGCGTCTTTCAGTTGGATTTTGCGCTTTTGCCCTTCGGATCCTGAAGGATCCTCAGGATCCTGAACGGGCAGTTGCAAGGGAGGTGAAGAGATGGCAAAAGGAGTAAAGATTTTCAAAATTAGCAATGATGTTCCAGCACCGAGGAAGGATCCTCAAGCAGGGGAGTGGAAGAATGTTGAGATGGAGTATATCCAGGTGATAAACTATGGTCCCCTGGCCAAGGACCTCACTGGCTGGACAATAAGGGACAATAGTGGTGTAAGATTCACCTTTCCCCAGCATCAGATAAGGGTAGGCTATATTGTCAAAATAAGAACAGGCAAAAGGGCCGTGACTCAGGATAACTTCTATATGAACTATGACTATCCCCTCTGGCAGCATCCAGGGAATGTGGCCTATCTCTATGATGCTGAAGGGAATAAGGTTGACGAGAAGATGGTGTGAGAAGTTTTGAAGAGATAATTGAAGAAGCAAAAAGAAGGGGTCCTTTGCGACTCGTCCTCGCTGCTTCTCAGGATGAAGAGGCTAAAGAGGCGGTAAAGAGGGCGGAGAAGGAGGGAATCGCCAAAGGAATCTTTATTAGAGAAAAGGGGGAAGAGGCGTCTCTTGGGGCAGCGAAGATGGTTAGGAATGGTGAGGCAGACCTTATAATGAAAGGAGCCTTAACCACTGCCCAGTTTATGCATCCCATTCTGGACAAGGAGAAGGGCCTGACCATTGGCAGATTGCTCTCCCATGTGGCCGTATTTGAATTCAGGGGTAGATTAATCCTGGCCTCAGATGCGGCCATCAATATCTCTCCTAACCGGGAAGAAAAGAAAGAGATTATCCAAAACGCCATTGAACTCGCTCATCTACTGGGCATTCAAAAGCCAAAGGTTGCCCTCTTAGCTCCTATAGAGAAGATAACTTCCAAGATCCCTCTTACCCAAGAAGCGGCCGCCTTAAAAGAGATGGAGTGGGAGGAAGCGGTTGTCGATGGCCCACTGGCCCTAGATAATGCTATCTCCATTGGAGCAGCAAGAAAGAAGGGGATAAAGAGTCCAGTGGCAGGTAAAACAGATATATTGATTCTTCCTGATATTACTTCTGGAAATATCTTCTATAAATCTTTAATTTACTTCGCAAAGATGAAGATGGCAGGAGTGGTGGTGGGAGCAAAGACACCTATTATCCTGACCTCACGCACAGATAGTGAAGAGACCAAGTTTTTATCCATTGCCTTAGGAACCCTGATGGTAAAGAGATGAGAAAGAAGTTTTTAATCCTGGCCCTAAATCCTGGCTCAACGACTACTAAGTTCGCCCTATATGAGAACGAGAAACCTCTCTTCACAGAGAGCGTCCATCACAGCCCAAGGAAGTTAAAGGAGTTCAAGGGGATACTCAATCAATACCAATTTCGCAAGGGGACCATTCTAAAGGCCTTAAGGAAAAGAAGAATCGACCTTTCCAACCTCGATGCCATTGTTGGTCGGGGTGGATTATTGAAGCCCGTCCCCAGTGGAACCTATCGCATTAATAAGAAAATGCTAAGGGACCTCCACATAAGGATGAGGGGAGGACACTCTTCTAATCTGGGAGGCGTGCTGGCCTATGATATGGCAAAGGAGCTAGGCATTCCTTCCTTCATTGTCGATCCCGTTGTCCTGAACGAGTTAGAACCCTTAGCCCGAATATCCGGCCTTCCAGAATTGGAGAGAAAATCCATCTTCCATGCCTTGAACCAGAAGGCGATAGCGAAAAAGGTAGCACAGAAATTTTTTAAGAAGGATTATGAGAAACTAAACTTCATTGTTATCCATCTGGGAGGGGGGATATCTGTCGGGGCTCATAGGAAAGGAAGGGTGATTGATGTCAATAATGCCCTGGATGGTGAGGGGCCCTTTGCCCCCAAGAGGGCGGGCACCCTTCCTGCGGGAGATCTGATAAGGCTTTGCTATAGTAAGAAATATACCTTGGATGAGATATTAGAGAAGATTATCTATAAAGGGGGATTGACCGCCCATCTGGGGACAAGCGATGTCCGAAAGATACAGAGAAGGATTGCCAGAGGGGACAAGAAGGCAAAGATTATTTTCCAGGCCATGGCCTATCAAGTAGCAAAGGAGACAGCCAGTATGGCCTCTGTTTTAAAGGGAAGGATTGATGCTATCATCCTTACTGGCGGTTTAGCCCAGTCTGGATTGCTAATAGAGTGGATTAAAGAGAGGATTAAGTTCTTGGGCCGGGTCATTCTCTATCCTGGGGAAGAGGAACTTTCGGCCATGGCCCAAGGAGCCTTAAGAATACTACGGGAAAAGGAAAAAGCCAGAAGATATTAAACGCAGATAAAAATCACGCCTGCCTATCGGCAGATAAGGATAGCCACGGATAATTAGTGCTAATCCGTAAAAAATCTGTGACGATCCGTGTTTAAGGAGGAAGAAGATGGCTAAAGAACTTGTTAGATGGGGTGTTGCTCCAAAGGAGTTGATCACAAAAGACTTTAAAAGATTAAGTAAGTTTGAACACTTAGCAACAACTAAAGAGGTAGAGAACCTATTATTCATCCAGTCTTTAGAGGGAAGGGCACATAATGGAGTGGGGGCCTTTAGGAAGCGCCACTGGGTGAATACCACCATAAATGATGTGGTCAAGGCCTTAGGGCTCGATCCCGGGCTGATAAAGAAGAAGCGTCAGGCATTAATCGATGATATCGTAGAGTTTGCCCGGGATGTAATAAGGGGCGAGAAGAGAAATAGATTAATCAATAAGAAAGGAGAGCCCTTCTTGGGCATTCCCTTCTTGGGAACATTTACTGTCAAGCCCTATGAGGTCTTAAGAGGACTATATATTGGGGGTCTGAGGGATAATAGCGATATCAGAAAAGAGGTGGAGAAGAAGCATAAGATCACCATTGGGGGAGGAAGATGCTATTTAGTCGATACCCGAATAATGCAGAGGATGGGATTGGATGGTGAGGTGTTTGCTCACATGGCTCATGAGGATAAGATAGAAGGCTATAAGAGAGAGGGCCTGATTGTCACCCCGAAAGAAGGGGAGGAAATAGATGAAGAAGTGGTGAAGTATATGTACATTCGGGATCGCATAGGACCGGGCCATAGCGATGATTCAGCAATCATTAGTGCTGGCCTATTATTCAATCTCGATTTAGCCTTGGGGGTCTTCCTATCAGATGCCATAGATACCCTGGAGAAGTATACCCCTTCCTATAAGGATCAGGATGATGAACTCGCTTTCTACATCAGGGATAACTACTCCCAGTTAGGGGTGAGCATGGAGGATGTCTATGATATCACCTATTTAGCAACCATTCTTGAAGAGGAAGAAGAGATCATTCCCGATTCCTCCTTGAGATACTTATTGAGTAGAAATCACAGGAGTAAGGTCTCTGCCCTGGAGAATCATCTGAACTTTATTCAGGGAACGGCAGTAGTCCCCATGGAACTGGGTCATGCCCGAATTGATTCCCGAAAATTCTATGGCTACATCAAACAGCGGGTCTTTGAATTCAAGGCAAAGGCTGTTCCCTTGGTTGTTGCTGGACTGGAGAGACCTATTGAGGAGATTATGGATAGGAGACTCACCTTTGTTGAACCCGGGACGCCATTGAAGAAGGCCATCGAGATCATGCTTCTTGCCAAGGCAGAACTCTTAGTAGTGGCCGATAAGAACAAGAGGATCCTGGGAATTGTCGATGCCAAGGATCTCCTCCCCCAGATAGTAACCACTACCCCAAAGGAAAAATGATCAGAGCAAAGGCCTTCATCTTTGATCTGGGCGGTACGCTCATCGATACCAAGATGCGTTTCTATTCCATCTTCAATAGAAACTTGGAGAACTTTGGTATTAAGCCTCTTCCTTGGAAAGAGTTTCGAGAGAAATATTCTCAGGGAAAGATAAACGATTGCATTCTTCCTAAAGGAAGCAAGAATAAAGAAGAGAGGTTGGATCAATTCTGGAAAAACCTCTCCCAAGATTATAAGGGGGGAAATGACCCTCTCATACCAGGAGCAAAGGAAGTCCTGAAGAAGATCTATCAGGCAAAGATACCCATTGCCGCAGCTACCTATGTCATGCTTCCCCCAGAGGAAACCGAGAGGGAACTAACAAGATATGGGATTGCAAAATTTATCTCACACATTGTTACTGCTTTCCAAGGTGAAGAAAAACGTTACCTCCCTAAGAAAGAGATCATTCCTAAGGTAATAGCTAAACTCGGGATTCCTACGAAAGACTGTGTCGTAGTAGGAGATACGGTGGAGGATGTAGAGGGAGGCAGAGAAGCCGGTACCAAGACGGTTGCTGTCTTGAGTGGACTGGTGACCGAAAAGTATCTCAAGAAAGCAAGGCCAGACGCCATCATCAATTCTGTCGCCAATCTTTTTGGGGTAGTTAAGATAAGATGAGACTTAAAGTAAAGGCCTTTATCTTTGATATTGACCAGACGCTTCTCAATACTCTAAAGCGTTTCTATGTTGTCTTCAACAGGAACTTGGAGAAGCTCGGGTTGAAGCCCTTGGAGTATAGAGATTTTGTCAAGAAATACTCTTTAGACATTCTGGATGAGGTAATTGCGCCACCCAAAAGTAAGGGGAGGCAAACAAAACTTCATCGTTTCTGGCTCTCCTTTCTGAAAGAGTTCCGCTCCTTCCGTACAGGAGAAGACCATCTCATTCCTGGGGTGAAGAAGGTCTTAGAGAAAATCTACCAAGCAAAGATACCCATCGCTGCCAATACTAACTGTATTGCTCCTATTTCTCAAGTAAAGGAAGAGCTGGATGAGTTTGGGATTGGAGAATATATTTCGGTAATTGCTACAGGATATGAGGCAAAAGATGAATTAGCAGATGGCCACCATTTCTCCAAAAAGACAATTATTAAGAAAGCAATTGCTAAACTCAAAATCTCAGCAAGAAATTGTGTGGTCGTTGGTGATTATTACAACGATATAAAAGCAGGCAAGGCCCTGGGAACAAAGACCATCGCGGTTCTCACTGGCCTAACAGGCAAAGAATATGCTCTGAAGTTAAAGCCAGATGCCGTCATCGATTCCTTGGCCCATCTCTTTGATGTAATTGAAATTAAAAAGTGAAGGGTATAAGAAAAAAATATTCCCGGTCCAGAGTGTAAATACCGGGATTTTTTATTGTATCGGAATTTGAAAAAGATAGATAGATTCAAACGGATTATGGCAGATACAAACGGATAAGATAGTCAGAAATAAATCCGTATGCATCCGCTCACATCTGTTTGAATCTGCGTCCTGCCGAACAGAGTGAGGCTTATCTTAAAAAGGCGGAATAGATGGTTAAGGATGAGGATGCCCTTTTAGTGGATAGGTTCAAGAAGGGTGAGGAGAAAGCCTTCAATGAACTGGTGAAGAAATATATGAAGAGAATCTATTACCTTGCCTATTCATTGACCAATAACCATGCCGATGCCTTAGACCTATCTCAGGAGGCATTTATCAAAGCCTATAGGTCAATTCACAGGTTCAGAGGAAGATCGAGTTTCTATACCTGGCTTTATCGGATAACGGTTAATATCTGCCTGAATCATCTCAAGAGAGAAGCGAGGAAGAAAGAGGTATCCTTTGATGAGCGAATAGAGGTGGCCCAAGTAGATTGGTGGATCAATCCCAAGAAGGCCCTGGAGAATAAAGAATTACAGGAGAACTTGACAAAGGCCATCGGTTCTCTACCTCCTCAGCAGAAGGCGGTCTTTACCCTGCGCTATCTGGAAGGACTACCCCATAAGGAGATCGCTTCTATATTGGGATGCTCTATTGGGAATGTTAAGGCCAACCTCTTCCAAGCCCTGCAGAAGCTAAGAAATAAATTGAAAGGATATGTTGAAGGTTAAACCTTTTAGGGATGTTTATTGTCTAATTTAGTGGAGGGGAAGATGATTAGCTGTCGCAAAGTTAAAAGATGGATGATCGACTACCTGGAAGGAACCCTTGCCGAGAAGGAGAAGGTTCTCGTTGATGAACATCTGTCAAAATGTTCCCAGTGCGCCCAGGAGGTAGAGGTCTTGGTGAAGACTCAAAAGTTAGTGAGGTTAAAAGCAAGGAAAGAGATGCCCGAAGGCTTCTGGGCCCATTATCTGCCTAGATTAAGGAGAAGGTTGGAGGAGAAACCACTTTCCAGATTGGAATGGCGACCAGTTCCCACCCTAGCCCTTGCTACGGCAACTGCCTTGGTCCTACTAGTAGTAACCGTCAACCTATTTAGAACTCCCAGTCTTAATCTGGAGAGTCTTCCCAGAAAGGTTTTAGTTAGAGAGGTAGTGGCCTCTAATTCTGAACTCGATTACTTCATCGCAGATTCCTTTGAACCAGAGGAGATTGTCCAGGCCCTGATTCCTCAAGAGATGCTTAATTCTTTAATGAGGGGAGGTGAGATGTATGAAACTCTCTAAGAAGTATCTGGCCATCATTGGTGGGGTGATCCTGGTTGTCTTGGTAGTTGGGGTTGCAGCCGGGGTTAAGAAGGCTGCCCATCGCCGGGCGATTAAGAGGAGAAGGCCTGCTCTGGCCCGTATTCTGGGAAAGGAGAGGCCTCGGGAGATGCTGGAGACCGTTAAGATAGTGCGCACCATAGAGGCCCTGAAATTAAACGAGGAGCAGATCGCCCAGGTCCTTCCCAAGTGGCGCAGGAGGAAAGAGGCCAGAAAGGAATTTCACCAGAGCCGCAAGGAACGCATAGAGGAGTTAGGAAAACTTCTCAAGAGCAAGGCCTCTTCCCAGGATTTAGAAAGAGCCCTGGAGAACCTGAAGGCTCAGGAGAAGGCCTTTCGGGAAAGGATGGAGAACCTGAAAGAGGAGATTGAAGAAATCCTGACCCCAGAGCAAGAGGTGAAACTCATCCTCTTTGAAAAGAAGTTCCGTCAGGAGATGCAGAGAATGCTGAAGAGGCCTCCTAGGAGAGCAAGACCGCTAGAGAAAAGAGAGGGAATTAAAAGGCCAGAGAGAAGGCTTCCCGAGGAGAAGCGAGCGCGGGAAGTAAGGTAAGGAAAGGCAGACCCCGTTAGAAGTAAGTCGCCACGGGCGACTGCCTCCGATAAATATCGGAGGACTTCTAACGGGGCAGGCCTTATCCGCGGATCGTCCTGCCTCTTACCCCTGAAAGGAGGATGAGATGAATCCCGCCCCTCGCTTAGAGGAAATTGATGGGGTGGGATTTTTGAAAAATATGTTTGGATTTTCTTTCAAAAAAACTTTATTAGTGATTAGGAGGGGCGGGATGAATAAGTTACTGAAAGTAGTATTGTGTGGTATTTCAGGGGCGATGCTTCTATCTTCAGTAGTCGTTGCTCAGCCTTTAGAAATGAAGAAGAGTGAGGTGCGGGAGGATATCCTTATCCTCAATTTGGTCAATAGCCTCCACCTCACCAAGAACCAGATGCTTGCTTTGATGACCAAGGCCCGGGAGGCGAAAGCCAAGAAAGAGGTCTTTACCTCTCAAATAGAAAAACTCCTTGGTTACAGTGAGACTTCTCTTAAAGAGATGCGTGGGAAGTTAATGAGGACTGAAGAACTTCCTAAGTATCTCACCAGAGAGGTAGGTTCCTCTCAAAAGAGGCTTCACGATCTTAGGGACAAATACGATGAGGAAATGTTAAAATTAGCCAAGGACGTTAGTAAGATACTGAATGAGAATCAACTGGTCATGGTCGATGCGTATAAGCCCTGCATCATTCCCTATCGCGACCTCACCCATCCGGAAAGGGTGGGTGAGGCAGGGGCTGCAGTAGGAATAGAGCGGCTCTTAGAAAGGATACATGATATGCCCCAGCCCATTTACCAGCAGAGAAAAGAGGGGATTCTGATGGGGGTAGCGACCCGCCTGGAGAAGCATACCCATAAGGAAGTAGATGTTGAAAAAGAGAAGAAGCGCTTGGCTAAGATATTCGATGAGGCCAGGGCCCTCTCCGATCTGGAGTTTGATTTGAAGAAGGCCGAGTTAGCTGAAGAAGTTCTGCCAGAGGAGAATAAAGTAAAGACGGAGAAACAGAAACTGAGGAAGGTCGCCCGTTTCTTTCTCTCTCCCAGAATCATTCCCGTCTTAGAAGAGAAGTTATCTCAAGAATAAATAGAAATATTAACACCAAATTTTTTAACTTTTCTTAAATTAAAACAAGTTTTTTAAAAAAGGATTTAAAGGATTGTAATTTATGAAAGAGACTACGATGAAAAATCAGAGAAATTTAATTTGGTTATTAATAATAGCCGCGCTGTCCATCAGTATATTCTTTATTATTGGATGCAAAAAACAAGGACTACTAAGTCCTATCCCACCAGATTTTCTCCATGTAGAAGGAAAGAAAGTTATTGATGAAAATGGAAACGAGATATTCCTTCGTGGGTTTAATACAGGTGGTTTTAAATTTGTGAGTTACAAGGATTTATCTAAAACTAATACCTTAGAGGAAATAGACAATTTTAATGACCAGAACTATAAACACTATATGACTGAAGATGACATAAGGGATATGAAAAGTATGGGTGCCAATGTATTGAGAGCTCATAGTTATTTTAAATTCTGGACATTAGAAACCGAGCTTTATAAATACGATGATGGATTTATTAAAACTATGGATGACTTTATAGATATGGCGTATCGAAATGGTGTTTATGTAATTATTGTTCTTACAAATGCAGCTGAAAGTACCGGAGAGATCAAAGCGGGGAAACTTAACAGAGAACTTTATGGTGGTGATATCTTATGGTCGGATGAAGATTTCCAACAAAGGGTCATTTCTGCTTGGGGCTATCTTGCAAAGCATTACGCTGACAACCCTGGTGTCGCAGGCTATGACATCATCAACGAGCCTTGTCCACCAACCAAAGAAATTTTTCATTCCTTTTACTCTCAGATTATTAATGAAATCAGAAAGGTAGACAGAAATCATATAATTATCCTGAGTGGTAGTATGGGACCAGATGCTGAGATACTTCTTTGGGGCGGAGAATACGAAGACAACAATATAATGTTACAAGTTCATGTATATGCCGATGCAAGCAAGAGAGGATACTATGACCCATCACAATACCATAGCAGGAAAGAGTTGGAAGAAAAACTTAAATTATTACTTTCTTATGACGAGGTAAAAAATCGTCCAATATTTGTAGGTGAATTTTCTGCCTTGTGGAACTCTGGCGATAAAGGTCTTCAATGGACAAGAGATGTGATTAACCTTATGAACCAACATGGCATTCATTGGACATACTTCCCATACAAGAATGTTTATGTTACTAAGCGTGGACTATATGTGGCAAAGGATTGGTGGCTGCGTGGTACCACAAAGCAGCAGAGAAAAAACCTCGAAATCACCAAACAACTGAGAGAAAGGCTTTTAACATCTAATTTTGACACTTTTCCTAAATTAAGGCAGATTATAGAGGATGGATTTAGAAATAAGGGACATCCGGAAACCCAACAAACCCAATAACCGGATAGCCTTAATTCGGCAAAACTTAAACACTAAGTCCCCTGTAAAGTTTCAGAGGGGCTTTTTGTTTGTATTTTTTTCCTGAATATGATAAACTTAATTTAAAAGATTTGAGGGAATTCAAGAAGGCCCTGAAGATTAAGCCCGAGATGCAAGAGGCGTTGTTCGAACTTTTCAAAGCATCGGAATTTGAATAAATTCCGATGCTGAGGATTAGGGGGTCTGGGGGAAAGAATCTACTTGCCCCCAGGGGGTGACAGTGGGGTCCCGATCCAGTGAATCGGGACGGAACGCCAGAGGGGCAAAGCCCCTATGGAAGTATCCCCGAAGGGGATATCTTGAAGAAGGAGTTAGAAAATGAAAAAGAAAATATTTTTCGGTCTGCTTCTAATGGTGGTGACAGTCGGCTGCCAAGCTCAAGAGGAAGAATTTACAAAAGCCAAAGAAACGATGGTCAGGACTCAGATTGAAGCTAGGGGAATAAAAGACAAGAGGGTCTTAAAAGTAATAAGAACGGTCCCCAGGCATAAGTTTGTCCTTCCCGCCTATCAAAGGATGGCCTATAGTGATAGACCTCTTCCTATCGGTTATGGTCAGACCATCTCCCAGCCTTACATCGTTGCCTTGATGACTGAATCTTTGAAACTAAAGGGAGATGAGAAGGTCCTTGAAATCGGAACCGGCTCTGGTTATCAGGCAGCCATTTTGGCAGAACTTGCCAAAGAGGTCTATACCATCGAGATTATTCCTGGGTTGACAAAGAGGGCAGAGAAGACCTTAAAGAAATTAGGCTATAAGAATATCAAGGTAAAGTGCGGTGACGGTTACTTAGGCTGGCCAAAATATGCTTCCTTTGACGCTATAATCGTTACCTGTGCCCCAGACCATATTCCTCAACCCCTGATAGACCAATTAGCAGAAGGGGGAAGGATGGTTATTCCTATTGCTGATACCTATCCCCAAAGACTGACCCTTATTCAGAAAAAGAAGGGCAAAATCGTCCAAGAAATTATTACCGGCTGTATGTTTGTTCCTATGACCGGTGAAGAAATCAAAAAACATTAGAAATTTTTCTTGACATCGCTAATTTTTAGTGCTTTAATAAATTTGAAAAAGATAGAATTTTGATTTTGCGTCTTCGCGAGTACAAAATTTTGCGTTTTGGTGGTTACAATGTATGTTCCAACCAAAGTATGCCTGACCAAGGGAGTGGGAAAGCATAAGGAGAAACTGACCAGTTTCGAGCTTGCCCTGCGTAACGCTCAGATTGCAAAGTATAATATAGTAAATGTCTCGAGCATCATTCCCCCTGCCTGCCAGCTCATTCCCTTAGCAGAGGGACTAAAATATCTTGCTCCCGGACAGATCATCCATTGCGTAATGAGCAAGAACGCTACCAATGAGCCCCACCGCCTCATCGCTTCCTCCATTGGGGTGGCCGTTCCCAAAGACCCTAACCAGTATGGCTATCTCTCAGAGCACCACTCTTGTGGAGAGACGGAACAGAAAGCCGGGGATTATGCCGAAGATCTGGCGGCCTATATGCTGGCCACCATCTTAGGGGTAGAGTTTGAGATTGGGGCAAGTTATGATGAAGAAAAGGAACTCTGGAAGATTAGTGGTCAGACAGTGAAGACTACTAACATTACCCAGTCTGCTATTGGAGACAAGGATGGGCTTTGGACCACGGTCTTAACCGCTGCTATTCTCATTCCTCCGATGAAGATACCCGAAATAAAACCAGCAGAAGCAAAAGAGGAAGCCAGAATACTATCGCTGAAAGCGGAAGAGATACCTGAACCAAAAAAGGAGCCGATAAAAGTTTGAACTTTGGAGATATAGATAGGGAGTTCTCTGGCTTTGAAAAATCCAAAATAGTCATCCTTCCTGTTCCCTATGAAGCGACGACTACCTATCGGAAGGGAACTCAGAAAGGTCCAGAAGCAATCATTGAAGCTTCCCGAAATATAGAACTTTATGATGAGGAGACAGATTCTGAACCCTATAAGGTTGGAATTCATACCCTGAAAGAATTCAGGGAAGGTTTTGACAATCCCCAAAAGATGATCAAGGCCCTGGCAGATAAAGTCCAGGGCCTTTTTTCTTTGGGGAAATTAGTCATTGCCTTGGGCGGGGAGCATACCATTACCCTGGGAATGGTAGAAGGCTTAAGGCGAGAAGAAAAAGATTTTTCCATCCTCATCTTAGACGCCCATGCTGACTTAAGAAATTCCTATGAGGGGACGAAGTATTCCCATGCCTGTGGTGCTCGAAGGCTAATAGAAGAAAACAGAATTCTTCAGGTGGGGATAAGAAGCCTCTGCCAGGAAGAGGCAGATTTTATTAAGAAGAAAGATTTAAAGCTCTTCTATGCTAAGGATATTGTAGGTAAAGAAGACTGGATGGAAGAAGTAATCTCTCGCCTATCAAATAAAATATATCTTTCAATTGACTTAGATTTCTTAGACCCTTCCATTATGCCTGCTGTAGGAACCCCTGAACCTGGTGGTCTGGGGTGGTATGAGACATTAAAATTCCTGCGACTCCTCACCAAAGAGAAAAAAATCTTAGGTATAGATGTCGTGGAACTCTGTCCCATTCCTTCGGACATCCCCTCTTCATTCGCTGCCGCAAAACTCATCTACAAACTCATCGCCTACCGCACTACAACTCAATATTAACACATTTAGAATATCTCCTACCTTTTCTCCTTTACTTCTTCTTTTCAAGGACCCGCCTCTTCGGCGGGTTTTTGCTTTCAGCAAAGAACTTAAGAATTTGGAAACAAGTATTTTATTTGCATTTTGATGAAAGCAAAATTTGTTTGTTTTTTAGCTCTGAATGTGGTAAAATTATTTGTAGAGGTGCGGAATGAAGAAGGGTTCAGCCTTAGTGACGTTTTTAGTGATTTTTTTGGCTTTGTCTCTTTACGCTCAAGTTCAAAAGACCCAGACTACACCAAAGAAAGTCAGAAGGCCAGCGGTAGCCGGTGCCTTCTATCCTGGCAGTAGACTCCTTCTCCAGAGGCAAGTGGATGGATTCTTAGCAAAAGCAAGGAAGGTAGAATTAGAGGGAGAACTAATTGCTTTAATCTCTCCTCATGCGGGTTATATCTACTCTGGACCGGTAGCCGCCTATGCTTATAAACAGTTACAAAGAAAAGATTTTGATACCGTGATCTTGATTGGTCCCAGCCATCGTGTTGGTTTTGCTGGGGCTTCTATTTATAATCAAGGCCCTTATCAGACGCCATTGGGCTTGGTAGAGGTTGATTCTGATTTAGCAAGTAAAATCATTGCTCAAGATAAGAGTATCAGATATATCCCCCAAGCGCATATCAGGGAACACTCCTTAGAGGTTCAATTACCCTTCTTACAGAGGACATTAAAGGACTTCAAGATCATTCCCATCCTCATTTCCGATTCCTCACTAAAAAATTGTCGAATATTAGCAGACGCTATTTTTGTGAGTATAGAAGGGAAGAAGGTCTTAATTATTGCCTCTACTGATCTATCCCACTACCTTTCTTATAAAGAGGCCTGCCGATTAGACAAAGTCACTCTTGATGCTATTGTAACCTTGAATCCAGAAGAGGTGGCTAAGAAAGGTGACCTTTGTGGCAAGGCAGCGGTCCTGACTACCATCATACTTGCTAAGAAACTGGGAGCAGATAAAGCAATTATTTTAAAGTATCTCAACAGTGGCGATACCGCCGGGCCCAAGAATGGCGTAGTGGGTTATGGTGCGGTTGCCATTGTAAAGAAAGGAGCAAAAAAGATGAAAGAGGCCTATTTTGAGCGAAGCGAAAAACAAGGTTCTGCCCGCAGGGCAGGTTCTTATACTAAAGAAGAGAGAGAAGAGTTATTAAAGATTGCCCGGGATTCTATTACAAGTTTTCTCACTACCAGAAAGCCGCCCAAGATAGAGACTAAAAACTCAAAACTAAAGCAGAAGAGGGGGGTCTTCGTTACCTTAAGAAGGGGGGAGGCTTTGAGGGGCTGCATTGGCTTCATCGAACCTATCTTTCCTCTCTATCATGCGGTAAGCGAGTGTGCCATATCTGCGGCTACCAAGGACGTTAGATTCCCGCCAGTGACTATAGAAGAATTATCCAAGATCACCATTGAGCTCTCTGTTCTATCTCCAACAAAGAGAGCCAGCGTTGATGAGATTGAGATGGGGATTCATGGAGTAGTGGTCAAGAAGGGATTCAATCAAGGGATATTCCTGCCCCAGGTGGCGACCGAGACCGGCTGGAATAAGGAAGAATTCTTAAGCCATCTATGTAGCGGGAAGGCCGGACTCCCTCCCGATGCCTGGAAGGACAAGGATACCGAGATCTACATCTTTACTGTAGAAAAATTCGAAGACACAAGATAGGTAACCACGGATTAGACCCCATACCGTCGCCTACGGCGAGCTACGGAGCAGGCAGATTTGACGGATTATAAAACCACAGGTAAACACAGCATAGAAACTAAAATCTTATGAATATTTTTTCTGTGTTCATCCGTGTTAACCTGTGGTTCCAAAAATAATCTGTGATCTGTGGGAATCTGTCCCGAAGGGATCCCGTTGGGATAAGAAATCTGTGAGAATCTGTGCCTAAAAGGAGGCGGAGATGGCAGAAGAGAAGAAAAAAGATGAATTGAATTATCAATTTGTGAGTCTTGTCTTTTCCCTCCAGCAAGCAGCCATGGCCCAACTGGGCAAGATAGCCAATCCCGCTACGGGAAAAATGGAGAAGAATCTCATTCAGGCAAAGGCCACTATAGACATGCTCGAGATGCTGAAGGAGAAGAGCAAAGGCAATCTCACTGATACCGAGCAGAAGATAATATTGAATACTCTGGACAATCTCTATCTCAACTATGCCGATGAAGTGGAGAAACCTGCAACCCTGTCTGCCGACGAGGCAGGCGCAGAGGGCGCAGAGAAACTGGCAACCGCAGAGACCGCAGAGAAACCCGCAGAGGAGAAACCTGCAACCCTGTCTGCCGACGAGGCAGGCGCAGAGGGCGCAAAAGAGACCGCAAAGCCCGCAGAGGAAAAAGAAGAAAAAGAGAAGGGAGGTGAGAAGAAATGAAGTCAAGAGTAGTTATCATTTTAGTTCTAGTCTCAATCCTGGCTTTTATTCCTACCCTAGCGAAGGCCCAGACCTCTGAGAGTAATGAAGAGGAACAGACTATCTCTGTAACCAGTAAGGGGAAGGTCAAGGTGACTCCAGACGTTGCCTATCTCCTATTGGGAGTAAAGACCCAGGCTCTCTCTGTTCAGGAGGCCTTGAAAGAAAACAATCGCATCATGGACTTGGTAATAAAGGAGTTAAAAGCAAAAGGGATTAAGGGTGAGAACATAAGAGTAATCGGGCCAGTAATGAGAAGGGCGGGAAGGGCTTATTTCCAGAGGGAAGCCCCTACTGGATTTGAAGTAGCTAAGAAAATCATCGTTACCTTGGATAAGATTGGCTCTGATCCGGATAAGATGGGGGAGAGAGTAGCAGAAATCATCGATGGAACAACTAAGGCTGGGGCCAATATCTGGGGGAAAGAGAAAGGATATGATCCCAGAGAAAGACCTTGTATTCTCTTTTCTGTCAAGGAGGTAGAGAAATATAGGGAACAGGCTTTAGAAAGGGCACTTGCCAAAGCCAAGCCAGAGGTAGAGAAGATTGCGGCCAATAAGGGATTAAAGATTAAGAAGATAAAGTCCATATCCAAATGGAAACCTGTCTCAGGACCTGATAGCTGGTGGGAGAGAGGATATGGAAAGGACTTACCCGAGGGGCCAAAGGTTGATAGTCTCAAGGATATCGAGATCTCTGTCTCTGTCAGGGTGACTTACACTGTGGAGTGAGTGATAGAGGGCCCAGGGAATTCCCTGGGCCCTTGCAAAAGAAGAAGATGAAAATAAAGATTGGTTTCGCATTTTTATTACTAATGGTGTCTTCTTTATCTCTTCTTGCTCAGGAGAAAACCATCTCCGTCATTGGTGAAGAAAGCATTAAAGTAAAGCCAGATGTTGCCTATCTTCTCTTGGGAGTGGAGAATCAGAACTCCTCGGCTCAGGATGCCTTAAAGGATAACGCCATCATCGTCAATCGAGTAATAGGAAAATTAAAGGAAGCTGGAGTTCGGCAGGAATCTATCACTATCCATAATCCTACCCTATCTCCCTTCTTCAAATTCCAGTACTTTCCACCGAAGATATCCCTGGCTGGATTTCAGGCCTTCAGAAGGATAGTAGTAACCCTGAATAGGTTTGAAGGAATGGAGAGATATATTGACATCGCTACCAAAGCCGGAGCCAATGTCTGGGGAAGAAAGGGAATATCCAGTTTCATCTTAGAAGGAGAGAATACCTGCATTCTTTATTCTGTAAAGGATTACAAGAAATATGAATCCCAGGCCTTGAAGAAGGCCCTAAAGGAAGCAAGAAAGAAGGCAGGGGAAATTGCCCTCAGTCTGGGGAAGAAGATAAAAGGAATGAGATCCTTCTCAGAGGAGACCTATGAGTGGAGGTCCATCGACCTCTGGCTGAAGAGGTTTGAGGAAGGCCTCCCTTCCGGGCCAAAGGTGGCAAACCTGAGGGATATCGAGATCTTGATTACCGTAAGAGTAACCTATACTCTGGAATAAAATAATTATGAGACTGAGTAGAAGGATAGCAAGGACCATAGGAGCAATGCTCCTCCTTGCTTTTTTTATCATTATAGGAGCACTTATCGTGAATACCAGAAGACCAAACAATCCCAGGACTGGTGCTACGCCTAAGAGAGGGGAGGTCAGACTCCATCCCGCGATGTACTGGGAGAAATTACCGGACAAGAGGGTGAGATGTAACCTATGTTTCAGGAAGTGTGTAACCCGGGATGGGGAGATCGGCGTCTGCAGAAACAAAATAAATAAAAATGGAGAATATTATACCCTGGTCTATGGCATTCCCTGCGCTGTCCAGATAGATCCTATTGAGAAAGAGCCCCAGCATCATATGCTCTCAGGAAGCAGGATATTATGCATCGGGACTGCCAGTTGTAACTTCCGATGTAAGTTCTGCCACAACTGGCATATGTCCCAGAGGAACATCTACCAGACATTAAATTATGACCTTCCACCAGAGAAAATCGTAGAACTGGCCATTAAAAATAAATGTCCCACCATCTCCTTTACCTATAACGAGCCTACCGTATTCTATGAGTATATGCTCGATATCGCAAAACTTGCCCAGAAAAGGGGAATAAAGATACTCTTCCACTCCAATGGTTCTATGTCTCCAGAACCCTTGAGAGAACTTCTCAAGTATAGCGATGCAGTAACCATTGATCTCAAAGGATTCACCAATAAATTTTATAGCGAGGCTTCTTCAGCAAGATTAGAGCCAATTCTTGAGACCCTGAAGATTATTAAGGAAGAGGGGAAGTGGCTTGAGATTGTGAATCTCATTATTCCTACCCTGAATGACAATCCCAAGGATATCAGAAGGATGTGCGAGTGGATAAAAAAGAATCTTGGGGAAGAGGTCCCCATCCATTTCAACAGGTTTTCCCCTTCTTATAAACTGCAGAACCTTCCTCCTACGCCAATAAAGACCTTGGAGGAGGCGAAAAAGATTGCTAAAGAAGTGGGCATAAAGTATATCTATATCGGGAATGTCCCGGGACACAAAGGAAACTCCACCTACTGCCCGAAATGCAAGAAGAGATTGGTGAGAAGAATTCACTTCGCCATCTTAGAGAATAAAATAAAAGAGGGAAGATGCCCTTATTGCGGAGAGGAGATCCCCGGCCTCTGGTAAAACACGCCTGCCCCGTTGTCGCGAAGCGACTTTACGGAGAATAGACGCGAATGGAAAAAAACGCGAATCATCACGAATAACCCCCTGTCTATCTATCTAATTTTTCTTTCTCTTTGTTTCCAAATTCTTAAGAATTTGGAAACATTAATTTTGTAAAATTAGAGTGGCAGAGAATAGACCTTCAATATAATGAGAGTTTTTCTTTTTTAGAAATAGAAATAAGAAGAATAAAGGTGGAGAGGTTGAAGAGGGAGACGATTAAACAGGTCTGAATAATGCCCAGGATGGGGATTAAGAGGACGCTGGCCAATAAGGCCCCCAGACAGGAGCCGAATAAATCCACGCCATAGAGGAGTCCGGCGGCCTTTCCCACTTCCCGGCCCCTTAAGTAAATCTTATTTGCTAAGGGGAATTCCAGGCCGACCAGAAGACCGGTAAGGGCTACTAAGATAGGGAAGACTATCTGGGATAGGGGATAGAGGTAAATCCCTTTTACTTTAGAAAGGGCGATTAAGGAAAGGGGAAGAAGGAGAGCGTAGATTGCTACCGCTCCCTCCAATCGCGAAAGAACCAGTAAATTTCTCTTTATTTTAGGTAACTGCTTGATCATAAGGAGGGCACCAGCGGTCAGGCCCACCATGAATAAAGCAACGATTAATCCAATTCGGGAGTAGAGATAGCCATATAATACCTGAAAGGCAAGGATGAGAACCACCTCTAAGGTGATTCCAGCAAAGCCCGTAGTGGCAATGGCTAAGGGGGTAAAGCTTTTTCTAATTTTGGGAGATCTTCTACTCAACAGGATGAGAAGGAAGACGAGAATGGCCAGGATAGAGGCAAAGTGCCAGACATTTAGTTTGGCAAATGAAGCAAATAGTTTTCTAGAGGCCGGATAGAAATAACTTGCCCAGAGGACGATATCATAGTAATAGGATATAGGCTGGAAATCAAAGTTCCTCTTCGTCCCCTTTGCTTCTTCAAGAGCACCTAAGAGATAGGAGATCTTTCTGGGTGTGAACTGATAGGAGATGTGATAGGGGGTCAAAAAGTCGGTCTTTATCTTTCTTTCAGTAAACCTTCTGTTCAGGATTCCATCGTCATAGGTGAGAACCTTCTCGCTTGAGGAGGCAAATAAGAGGAGGTATTCTCCCGGGATGGCCACGATATTGGGAAAGACATCCTTTAGGGTGTAGTAGATGGAGGCGTTGAAGTCTCCCATCTCTTCCCCTAAATAGGCCTCCTTGGATGAGATTCCCAGAGAGATAATCCCGTCATCCCTTAGAATATCTTTCGTTTCCTTGAAAAATTCTCTGGTATAGCATCTGTTGAGCTGTGCGGTACAGGGGTCGGGAAGGTTGACCATGACCAGGTCATACTTCTCTTTTACCCTCTTTACAAAGAGGCGGCCATCGAGATAATGGACCTTTACCCTTTTGTCTTCTAAGGCCTTTCGATCGCTTGGGGGAAGATACTTCTTTGCTAATCGGATAAGCTCAGGATCGAGTTCCACATAGTCCACAGAGTCTGGATCATGCTTTAGAATCTCCTGTAAGCCCCCACTCACCCCGCCTCCGACGAGAAGAATCTTTTTTGGCTTGGGATGCTCCAGCATAGTGAGATGAGTGACATACTCATTGAATTCCCTATCAGAGGTGGTGAAGGATAGGAGGCCATTCTCGTAGAAACTATATTGATCATTCCTCTTTGTGGTTACCAGATTCCCATAGATGGAGTTTCTCTCTTCTACTAATTGATACCCTCTCCAGCGCCACCTGGTAGATTGGTCCTGAAGGTTATCTATCTTGGAGGAACTGAAGAGATAAACGCTTAAAGCAAGAAGAAGAAGGGTTAGAATGGCAAGGGGTTTACGTGATGTGGGATGTGGGATGTGTGATGTGTGATGTGGGATGTAGGATGTGGAACGTATTGTGGCAAGGAGGAAGGCGGCGAAGAGATTAAGGGAGCCGATGAGGAAAGCGCAGTGGAAGGAATGAAAAAGATAGACCAGAAGGAAGGTGAAGATAATCCCCCCCGCCATATCCCCTATTGCATCGTAGATATAGACCCTTCCAATGGCCTTGGGCGCCTCTCTGATTATCTGATTATAGACCCTGCAGCCCAGGGCAAACTGGAAGCCAATGACCAGACATAAGGGAGCAAGGACCAGGAAGGAGAAGTAGAACATGGGGAAAGGTCCGATGATCTCTCCCAGGCCGACACCGATAATGCTCTTACTCGTTCTTACCAATAATATCTCTAAGGGCAAAAGAAGCCAGATCAGAAATTGAGTGAGGATGAAGACCTCTATCCCTCTTTTTATTCTATCCGCCCTTCTTCCTAAGAACCAGCTTCCCATCCCCACCCAGAAGAGCCAGGAGGCGAGGATAAACCCAACGGAGAGCTCATTTCCATAGAAGGTAATGAGTAGCTCCCTGACCAGGACTACCTGGCTGACCACGCTGCTGAATCCCACCAAAATCAGGGCAAAAATTAAAATCTTCTTCATTTCTTTCACCGTTTCCATCTTAGCATAATCCGCCCAAGGTTTCAACCCCGCACCTTTTCAATATTCATTTTTTATCTTAATACTTTGAATGGATAAAAGGTGCGGGGTCAATTTTTTTCATTTGTTTCTAAACAAAAGATGTGATACAATTGAAATAGAAGAGAGGTAGAAATGGAAGAAAAGAAAAAGATCCTGGAAGATTTCAGGGAGGTTCTTTCTCTGACTAAGAAGTACCTCAGGCAGGAGAGGGAGAGGGGGCTAAGAGAAATTAGCTACAAGCCACAGGCTACAAGCCACAGGCTGCAAAAGGAAACTTTAGAAAAGTTGAGGAAGGAAGTGGAGGGATGCAGGAAGTGCCCCTTATGGAGGAGCAGAAATAATGTGGTCTTTGGGGAGGGAAGCCCCAATGCCAAATTGATCTTAGTGGGAGAGGCACCAGGGAGGAATGAGGACCTGCAGGGAAAGCCCTTTGTTGGTGCCGCCGGACAGCTACTGACCAAGATATTGGCCTCCATCGGTCTCAAAAGAGAGGATGTCTTCATTGGGAATATCTTGAAGTGCCGCCCTCCAATGAATAGGAATCCCAAACCAGAAGAGATCAAAGCCTGCTGGGGCTATCTGGATAGGCAGTTAAAGATAATAAAACCAAAAATTATCCTCGCTATGGGGACCTTTGCTGCCCAGACCTTGCTCAAGACGGATGAGAGGATAGGTAGATTGAGAGGAGAGTTCCATCCCTTTGCCAAGGGTGTAAGGCTGCTCGCTACCTATCATCCAGCAGCACTACTGCGTAACCCAGGCTACAAAAGAGCGGTCTGGGAGGACATGAAACTCCTCAAAAAAGAATACGAAAAATTATAGCAGATTCAGTTATCCGTGACTATCCGACCCCGGCAGCTGCCGGGGTGCCCGGAATCTGTGCCTATCCGTGTTTAAGGAGAAAAGAGTGAGTAAATATATTGAGGTGGCGGTGGGACTGCCCATAGATAGACTCTTCCACTATGCCGTCCCCTCTCATCTGGAAGAAGAGGCGACCCTGGGGAAGAGGGTCCTCATCCCCTTCGGCTCTCGCCAGATAACAGGATACATTGTGGGATCTATCGAAGAATCCCCTATGGATAGAATAAGAGAGATCATAGACGTCATTGATCGCGAACCGGTTCTCTCTCTCAAGATGTTAAAACTTACTAAATGGATTTCAGACTATTATCTTGCTCCCTGGGGACAGATGATTGAGGCCGCTCTGCCCATTGGGATGAAGATGGAGAGTAAGAGAGTCATCAAATTGAAAGAAATTGATTTAACTAAGGTCATTCCTGAGATAGAAAAGAGATCTCCTGACCAGGCACAGGTCTTGAGAATTCTGGAAGGAATGAAGGAGATGAGCCTGGAAGGGATCATGCGCAAGATGAAGAAGAAAGGGGTCTACTCTGCGGTGAATGCCCTGGAGAAGAAGGGTCTGGTAGAGAGCAGGCTGGTATTAAAGGAGAGACTGGTCAAGCCCAAGACAATCCAAATTGTGAAGGCCGTGCCTACCGGCAGGCAGGCAAAAGAAATCTCAGAGGAAGTGCTTAAGAGATTGGAGAAAGGGGCTCCTAAACAGGCCCAGGCTTTGAAGATATTAAGAGAAAGCAAAGAAGAAATGACCCCCCTTCAATTGGCAAAGAAGGTCAGAACATCAACTTCTACCATTAAGAGTTTAAAGGAAAAGGGGCTTTTGAATTATGTTCTTAGGGAAGTGAGGCGCAGGGTAAAAGAGATTAAAGAGTTAGAGAAAGAGATTGGGAAATTAAAGTTGACTGAGGAGCAGAGGAAGGCCTTAGGAGTAATAGAGAGAAGCATTGACGAAAAGAAGGGTGAGGTCATTCTATTACAGGGGCCTAGAGAGAGCGGAAAGGAGAGAATCTACTTAGAGGCCATTACCCACTCTCTCTCAAAGGGCAGAGGAGCCATCTTGCTCTATCCTGAGATCATATTCGCTTCAAGGGCCTTTGCCTACTTTACATCCTATCTTGGCGACCGGGTAGCCATACTCCATAGCGAGTTATCGCCCGGGGTGCGCTATGATGAATGGCGGAGGATAAAGGAGGGGATGGCAGATGTAATTATTGGCACACGCCTGGCCATCTTCGCCCCCTTAAAAAACTTGGGTCTGATCATTATCGATGGTGAAGAGGAAACCTCTTATAAACAGGAAGAGGTTCCCAGATATCATACTCGGGAAGTAGCCTTGAGAAGAGCAAAAGAGTCTGGGGCTACAGTAATCCTAGCAAGCGGTTCCCCCACTCTGGAGTCTTATTATGAGGTTAAGAATGAAGATTATGGATTGGTGAGGTTATCTCAAACACTCGATGAAAAAGGGCTTCCTGAGATAAGGCTAATCGATATGCGCCTGGAGCTGGTCCAGAAGAAGAACCGCTCCATCTTCTCCATGGATCTTCAGGAGGCCATGAGAAGGAGATTGGAGAGAAAGGGTCAGATCATACTATTTCTGAATAGAAGAGGATTTGCCTCCTTCATTCTTTGCCGGGAGTGTGGACATGTTCTACGCTGCCCCAACTGTAACCTGACTCTGACCTATCACTTTCCGGATCGCATCCTGCGCTGCCATCACTGCAATTATTCTATAGAAACACCAGATATCTGTCCCAGCTGTCGGGGGTATTATATGAGGCCCTTCGGCATCGGGACCCAGAGAGTGGAGGAGGCGGCGAGGAAATTATTTTCCAAAGCAAGAGTGATGCGTATGGATACTGATACTACTAAAAAGAAGGGTTCCTACGAGAGGATAGTGAGAGCATTTGAGGAGAGAAGAGTGGATATTTTGGTGGGAACCCAGATGGTGCTTAAAGGAGTAAAATATAAAGGTGAGGTTTTATTGGGCGTGGTCTCTGCAGATACCGCCCTGAATCTTCCTGACTTTCGGGCAACAGAGAGAACCTTTGCCCTTCTTTCTCAGGTCGGGGGAAGAGCGGGAAGGGGGAGTCTCCCAGATGAGGTGATCATCCAGACCTATACCCCGGAACACTATGGCATAAGGGAGGCCTGTTTTGGAGATTATGAGAGCTTCTATAATCGGGAGATAGAATATAGAAAGGAACTCTCCTATCCTCCCTTCAGCCATTTAATCAACATCTTAATAAGGAGTAATATAGAAAGCCAGGCCCAGAGAGTGGCCTCCAGCCTGGCGAGTGCCTTGATCAGAGTGAAGAAGAAAGAACCCCTTCAGATACTTGGCCCCTCCCCTGCTCCTTTGACCCGAGTTAAGGGACAATACCGTTGGCAGGTGGCCCTGAAAGGGAAGGATATTGAAAACTTGAGGAGGGTCTTGCGTCCCATACTAAAGAGAGAAAAGACCCTCACACGCTATAGTAATGTCTTTATTAGCGTAGATGTCGATCCGGTAGCCCTGCTATAAGCATCGGGCCGTTTTGTCCGTCTAATCCGTCTTATCTATCTGACGGACCGACAGACTGACAGCTTGACGGACTGACGATAGATTACTTTTTGAGGCATTTGTGGCATCTTTCTAAGAGATCATCAGGATATTCGTCGAAGGCCTCTCTCTCTATGATACTCTTGAGTTTCTCAATACAGGGGGTGCAGTCCTTCTTCTTTAATTTCTCATACATCTTCTTAGTAAACCCCAAGATCTCACCCTTCCTGAAATCCAAGACCTTGAAGTGCTTTATATCTAAGAGCGTGAAGACCGCCATCCTCAACATATCTCCCCAATCCAACTCCCTCTTTGTCATATATTTCTGATAAAGTGATGCTATTTTTCCTTTATAGACCGGGATTCTTTTATCCCACTTACTACAGGTTCTTAGGGTGGTATATCCCTGTCTTTCCACAATCATGGGGTAACCCGGCTCTTCTTCAATGCTCTTTACAATTTTAAGCATCTTATTAAAGGGAAACCAGTCGTAGAAGAACTTAACATGGAAGGAATCGGGAACAGAAGAAAAAAGGTGGGCATCCCCTAATTTGTGCTTCTTTTGCAATTCCTTTACCTCTCTTTTTACTTGTTTGATATACATCCTGTCATAATCAATGAACAAGGGATGAAGGTTAGTTCCCGGAACCTTTGAGATGATTCCGCCAGTGAGCATCTGCTCATGGATGGGTCTGGTAGGGTCCCTTCTTGCCCAGTAGAACTTCATCTGGATGGCGATTCCATCCCTCATATTTAGGGGTGGCAACTTGGCATGATAGATTTTCTTCTTCATTTTCTTCCTCCTTTTAAACACAGATTTTCACAGATATTTACAGATTACAGGATGCACTTCGTTAGCATCCTAGAGAGCATAAATAGTTAAGCATTGCCACAGATCACAGATAAGAATTTTTTGAACCACGGATTTGACCCCATACCACTCCGATAAATCGGAGGCTACGGGGCAGGCAGATTAGACAGATTTTTAAAGAATATTAATCCCGCCTTTCGTAAAGGAGCAGACTAAATCCGTGAGAATCTATGTAATCCGTGGTTACTTATTTTGAGTATAGTGGAAAATAAAAGAAAAGTCAACGATAATTTGATTTTTTTGAAGAAATGTGCTAATTTAATAACCCTAGGAGATACGGAATGAACCCCGCCCCTCATAGAATTGGTAATCTTGAGTCTGAAAAACTTAGAGTGATGGAGTCTTTTTTATGAAAGTTATTTACTTAAATATGAAAGGAGGGGCGGGGTGAAGATAATCTTTATGGGGACTCCAGAGTTTGCCTGCCCTTCCCTTGCGGCTTTGATTGAAAGTAAGCATGATATTGTGGGAGTGGTTACCCAGCCAGATCGAAGGAGAGGAAGGGGAATGAAGATTTCTTTCTCTCCAGTTAAGGAGTCGGCCTTAAGGAACGATCTGAATATCTATCAACCATCAAATATAAATAACCCAGAGTTTATTAGAACCTTAAAAGAAATCTCTCCCGACCTAATTACCATTGTGGCCTTTGGCCAGATTTTATCTAAAGAGATTCTAAGATTACCAAAGTATGAATGTATCAACCTTCACCCTTCTTTACTTCCCAAATATAGAGGCGCCTCACCCATTCCTGCTGCTATTCTCACTGGGGAAGGGAAGACCGGGGTGACCACCTTCTATCTGAGCGAGGAGGTGGATAGCGGAGATATCATATTGCAGAAAGAAGAAGGAATTAGGAAAGATGATACTACCGTCACATTAAGTAAGAGATTAGCCGAGACGGGAGCAAATTTATTGATAGAAACCATCGATAAAATCGAGAGGAAAGAGGTACCGAGGATTCCTCAGGATAAAGAAAAAGCTACCTCTGCCCCGAGATTGAGGAAAGAAAACGGGCTCATAGATTGGAAGAAGTCCGCCCCTCAGATAGAAAGGCTCGTTCGGGCTATGGACCCCTGGCCCGGAGCGTATACTCATTTTGCAGGAAAATTATTGAAGATATGGAAGGCAGAAGAACTCCGAACTCCGAACTCCGAACTCCGAACTCAGCATGCTCCGGGTGAAATTGTAAAAATTATTAAAGAGGGGATGATGGTAGCCTGTGGAAGGGGATTCTTATTGATTAAGGAGGTTCAGCCCCCGGGCAAAAGAAGGATGAGTGCCTCTTCTTTCGCCTCAGGATATAGAATAAAGAAAGGCAGTATCCTAGGAGGTGAATGATGGGTTTCTATAGTTCTTATCTCATTCTCCTTCCTGCTCTTATCCTGGCCCTCTATGCCCAGAATAAGGTGCGAAGTACCTACCAGAAGTATTCTAAAGTCGCTTCCCGAAGAGGATTGACCGGAGCCCAGACGGCAAGAAGTCTTTTGGATGAGAACGGATTAAACAACATCAAGGTTGAAAAAATTCCAGGAAAGTTAACCGACCATTATGACCCAAGAAGTAAGGTCTTACGCCTTTCTGCTCCCATCC
>JAUXAI010000064.1 GCA_030619985.1 bacterium
TCTCAAGGCGTTGTCTAAAGCGTTTATGGGGCCGTTCCCCTCTGCTGCGGTATGCTCTTCAATCCCTTCCACCTTCACCTTTATGGTTGCCTCGCAATTTAAAGTTCCGTCCTTTCTCTTCTCCACCGTGACCCGGAAGCCCTCTAAGTCAAATAGGCTTCTATACTTTCCCAGGGCTTTCTTCATCAGGAGTTCGAAAGAGCCCTCCGCTCCCTCAAACTGATAGCCTTCATCTTCAAGTCTCTTCAGGTTCTCCAGGACCTTCACTGTCTGAGGGGTCTTCTTCTCCAGGTCCAGGCCATACTCCTTTGCCTTATAGAGGATATTACTCCTTCCCGCGAGTTCCGAGACCAATATCCTCCTATGGTTCCCCACCAACTCTGGTAGGATATGCTCATAAGTCCTGGGGTCCTTCTTCACCGCACTCACATGTATCCCTCCCTTATGGGCAAAGGAAGAGTTTCCCACGAAGGGCTGCCTTTCATCATGAGGCAGGTTGGCAAGTTCTGCTACATACCTTGAGACCTCGGTTAATCTTGCCAGCTGCTTCTTCTTGATACACTCTATTCCCATCTTTATCTGGAGGTTCGGTATCACGGAACAGAGATTTACATTCCCACACCTCTCTCCCAAACCATTTATCGTCCCCTGAACCTGAAGCGCACCTTCCTGGACCGCAGCCAGGGTATTGGCCACAGCAAGGCCGGAATCGTTATGGGCATGGATGCCCAGAGGAATTTTAATCTTCTTTCTTACCTCACGCATGATCTTTGATAGTTCAAAAGGAAGGGTTCCCCCATTGGTATCACATAAGACAATGGAGTCCGCTCCTGCTCTTTGGGCCGCTTCCAGGGTCTTAAGAGCATAGGACGAGTTATTTTTATAGCCATCGAAGAAGTGTTCGGCATCGTAGACTACTTCCTTCTTCTTTTTCTTTAGATAAGAGACGGAATCTTCGATCAGTTCAAGGTTTTTTTCTAAGGAAATGCCCAAGGCAACCTTTACATGGAGGTCCCATGATTTTCCAAAGATACAGACTACCTTGGTTCCCGATTTTAAGAGGGCTCTGATATTGGGATCTTCTTTGGCAGGATATTTCGCTCTTCTGGTAGAGCCAAAAGCAGTAAGCTGGGCATTCTTCAGTCCCATTCTCTTCATCTTCTGGAAGAACTTTATATCCTTAGGATTGGAGCCCGGCCAACCACCCTCAATGTAATGGATTCCAAGTTCATCCAGCCTCTGAGCGATACGCACCTTATCGTCTAAAGAGAAGGAGATTCCCTCTGCCTGGGCGCCGTCCCTCAATGTGGTATCATAGATCTTTACCTTAGTCATCTCTTAACTCCTTCCTAAACCGAATTCCTTATGTAATGACCTCACTGCTCTCTTGACCTCTTTTTCCCCAATGACACAGGAGATCTTTATCTCACTGGTTGAAATCATCTCAATATTTATTCCCTCTTTTGCTAAGCAGGAGAACATCCTGGCGGCCACTCCGGGATGGGACCCCATTCCCACTCCCACAATAGAGACCTTGGCCACTTCCTTGCTTGAGGCCACTCCCTTGGCTTTTATTCTTTTTGCTATTTCCTTGATAGCAGGCAGGGCCTTCCCCAGATCAGCCCCTGCTATGGTAAAGGAAACATCCGTCAGACCCTTTAGGCTGGCAGATTGGATGATCATATCGACATTGATGTTTTTCTTTGCTATCTCACTAAAAATAGCAGCGGCAATCCCCGGCCTATCAGGAACACTCTGAATGGTAATTTTCGCCTGATTCTTATCATAGGTGACCCCGCAGATCTCCGGGGCCTCCAGGCCCTTCTTGACGATCATGGTCCCCTCCTTATTAGAAAAACTTGGGCGAACATGCAATTTTACATTATATCTCTTGGCTAATTCCACGCTTCTGAGCTGCATTACCTTTGCTCCCAGGGATGAGAGTTCCAGCATCTCATCATAGGAAATCCTCTTTAGTCTTTTAGCAGAAAGAACCATTCTGGGATCTGCAGTATAGATTCCCTCCACATCGGTATATATCTCACAGGAATCGGCTTTCAAGCTGGTAGCCAAGGCAACGGCTGTAGTATCGCTTCCTCCCCGACCTAAGGTAGTGATATCCTCTTCCCGGCTTATCCCCTGAAAGCCAGCTACTACAACTACCTTTCCCTTTTTTAATTCCTTCTTTATTCTTTCAGTATCTATGGAGAGGATCCTGGCTTTAGTATGGGCGGTATCGGTGAGAATCCTGACCTGAGGGCCGGTGAAGGAGATAGCCGGACAGCCTAAAGAATGCAGGGCCATGGTTAAAAGGGAGATGGAGATCTGCTCTCCAGTAGCCAGGAGCATATCCACTTCCCTCTCCGGAGGATGGGCAGTTATCTCATAGGCGGAGGAGAGAAAGCGGTCTGTGGTATCACCAGGAGCAGAAACCACGACCACTACCTTATTCCCCTTCTTCGCGGTCCTCTTGATCCTCCGGGCTACACTCTTAATCTTCTCGACATCAGCGACTGATGACCCTCCATATTTTTGAACAATTAAAGGCATACTGCACCTTCTCGATCGATATCTAGGATCTTATAATGACTTTCGTGACCTGCCTTCTGAAAAGTACTGACCATGGCCTGGCCTATTTCTTTATTTTTCTCTTCACTATTTCCAATGGAGAAGGCAGCAATGGTAGAGCCAGAACCGCTCAAGAATACTCCTTTAGCCCCGTTAGCTAAAGCAGCCTTAAATACCCTTTCCATTCCTGGGATTAACTTTGCCCGATAGGGCTGATGAAGCCTATCCTGAGTGGCGATATCGAGAAGCCTGAGATTGCCCTGGGCTAAAGAGGAGACGAGTAGGGCGGTTTTACCCATATTAGCAACCGCATCCTCTAAGGATACCTCCTCAGGTAAGACTTCCCTTGCCTTTTTAGTAGAAACCTCGAAATCAGGGATGGCCAAAACAATTTTTAATTCTTCAGGTAGTCCTATTTTGAGATATTTCACTTCCTTTTTAGCCATTCCCGTATTCCCGGGAATTCGGGAATGAGACTTTACCTCTACCAGATAGGAGATGGTTAGGCCTCCCACCAGTGCTGGGGTGACGTTATCCGGATGACCCTCCAATCTTGCCGCTATTTTAAGGATCTCATCTTGAGATAATTTATCTCCTATCAATCTATTGGCGGCCACCAAGGCTCCGACGCGTGCCGCAGCAGAACTTCCCAATCCCCTTGCTAAGGGGATGTTATTGATGAGTTTTAGGTTTACGATTAACGGTTTACCGTTTACGGTCTTAAAGACTTCCTGGGCTGCTTGGTAGACGATATTCAACTCATCCTTGGGCAGAGAATCCGCTCCTTCTCCTTCAATTTCGATAGAGAGCCTATCACTCTTCTCTATCTCCACAGTATTATATAGTTTTAGAGCGAGGCCTAAAACATCATAGCCCGGCCCTAAATTTGCTGTAGTGGCTGGAACCCGAACTCTTACCATAATAAATACCTTAAAAGTATCAGGATATCAGGGAATCCGGACATCAGGGTATCAGGAATACCCGATCACCAATTCCTGAAATCGGAGAACTGTTAATAGAAGTCCGAAAACGGTAGGGAAATCGGAAATCAGTTATTGTTTCAGTTTTCTATCTTCTGTTTTCTCTACTGACTTCTGTTTTCCAACAACTGATTTCTACCAACTGATTACCTGATAACCCGATAACCTGATAACCTGATTTAGTAACCCAATTCCTTCACTACTGCTTCCAATGTTGGGGGGAGGACCTTTGGCTTTTTTGCCAGGGCAATGGCCCTATTTGGATCCTTCAGTCCATGACCAGTCAAGATGCAGACCACTAATGGTCGTGATCGGTGATCAGTAATCGGTGATCGGTGAAGTTCTTCTTTGAAGTAGCCTTGTTTGTGTAACTTAAGTAGGCCAGCGACCGAGGCCGCAGAGGCCGGCTCCACGAATATCCCCTCCTGAGAAGCGATTAGCCTGTAGGCATCAAGGATCTCTTCATCCGTTACTTTATCTATCAGCCCTCCGGACTCATCCCGGGCTTCCTCCGCTTTCTTCCAGGAAGCAGGGTTACCGATCCTTATTGCCGTGGCAATGGTCTCCGGTTTTTCAACCACCTTTCCCTCAACAATAGGAGCGGCACCAGCCGCTTGAAAGCCAAGCATCTTCGGTAGAAATTTAATCTTCCCCTTTTCTTTATATTCCTTATACCCTTTCCAGTAGGCAGTAATATTCCCCGCGTTCCCTACCGGCATTACCTGATAGTCTGGCGCTTTCCCCAACTCATCACAGATCTCGAAGGCCGCTGTCTTCTGTCCTTCAATGCGGTAGGGGTTTATGGAGTTGACCAGTTTTATGGGGTATTTCTCTGTTATCTCCCGGGCAAGTTTCAGGGCCTGATCGAAGTTCCCTTCAATGGCAATCACCCTTGCCCCATGCATCAGGGCCTGGGCAAGCTTGCCCAGGGCGATGGCTCCCTTAGGAATCAAGACAATGCAGTCCAAGTTCGCTCGAGAAGCATAGGAGGCAGCAGAGGCCGCGGTATTACCCGTGGAGGCGCACATCACCGCCTTTGCTCCCTCCTCCTTTGCTTTAGAGACAGCAACCGTCATTCCCCGATCCTTAAAGGAACCTGTGGGGTTTACCCCCTCATACTTGAGATAGATCTCTAATCCCAGGGATTTATTTAAGGTCTTAGCTTTGATTAAGGGAGTATCTCCTTCATCCAGAGTAATAAACGGTGTCTTCTCTGTTATTGGCAGATAATCCCGGTACCTTTCAATCACTCCCACTTAGAGCCCTCCTTCTACCCGGATGAGACAAGACTTGGCTCTCACCACCTTCAGTCGATCGATCTCTCTTAAGGCCTTCTGGATTGAGGACTCTTTGGCCTCATGAGTCATCATAACGATGGGCACCTTCCCTTTCTCCCGCCTCTCTTTCTGGATGACGCTGGCTATGGAGATCCTGTGTTTCGCCAGGATCCCAGAGATGGAGGCTAAGACACCCGGTCGGTCAACGGTTGTGAAATGAATGTAGTATCTTGTCTCCACCTCCCCCATACTCTTAATCTTCAAAGGCTCCTTGCTGAAGTTAGCGGATAGGAATCGGCCGCCTGACTTGACCAGATCCATGATATCCGCTACTACAGCACTCGCTGCGGGAAATCCTCCTGCTCCTCTTCCGTAGAACATACTCCTCCCTATGAGATCTCCTCTTACATAGATGGCATTATAGGCCCCATCCACCGCTGCCAGGAGATGCTCTTGGGGGATCATGGTGGGATGAACCCTGGCCTCTAAAGAACCGTTGCTCTCCTTGGCAATGGCCAGTAGCTTCACAATATAGCCGAACTCCTTGGCATATTGAATATCTTGAGAAGTGATCTTCGTAATACCTTCCCTATAGATATCCTTTAAGTCTACGAAACCCTCGAAGGCCAAAGTAGAGAGAATGGTCAACTTATGGGCAGAGTCTATCCCCTCTACATCTAAAGAAGGGTCCCTTTCCGCATAGCCCTTGGCCCGGGCGTCCCTCAGGGCCTCCTTAAAGCTCGATCCATAGTGGCTCATTCCAGAGAGAATGTAATTCGCTGTGCCATTGATGATCCCGAAGATGAAGAAGATCCTGTTTGCTATCAGACCCTCTCTCAAGGCCTTGATGATGGGGATACCGCCCCCTACACTCGCTTCAAAATAGATCCCCACTCCCTTCCTTTCTGCCTCCTTAAAGATTCTCCTTCCTTTCTTTGCCAAGAGGGCCTTGTTCGCTGTTACTACTGGCTTACCTCTCTTGATCGCTCCCATGATGATTTTCTCTGCTACGGGAGAGTCACCGATCAATTCAATGACTATATCTATTTCCGGATCATTTAGGACATCATTTATTCTCTTGGTTAATATTTTGGCGGGCACTTTTACTTTCCTTGGGGTAGAGATATCCTTATCGACAATCCTCTTGATGACTAACTCAGCGCCCAACTTCCTTTTGATGAGTTCCTTTCTCTCTTTGAGAATTTTTACCACAGAACTTCCTACGGTGCCAAAGCCAATCAGTCCAATATTAATCTTTTTCATTTCTCCCTCTTCCAGACCATGGCATCTAGCAGACCTTCTTCTTTCAGCCTGGTTACTAATTTTAAAGCATCTTCTTTATGCGGAAAGGAACCCACCCT
>JAUXAI010000011.1 GCA_030619985.1 bacterium
TGACGCCGGGAATACGGTCTTAGTCATTGAGCATAATCCGGAAGTGATAAAGACCCCAGACTACATCATCGATCTGGGGCCAGAGGGAGGAGAGGAGGGGGGCTTTATTGTTGCCTCTGGCACCCCAGAAGAGGTGGCCAGGAAAAAGGAATCCTACACGGGACAACTCCTAAAGAAAATTCTGGCTTGATTTCTTCAGAAAAATGTGATAAACTATTTGGGTTAAGATAAATATTGTATCACCTTTCTATTTTAAGGTATCGGAACTTCAATAAGTAAAAGACGGCGGAGAGCGAAGCGCGCCGTTATTTTGAAGCATCGAAACTTGAATAAGCAAAACAAGGTTCTCCGATGAAATCGGAGGTTCTTATCTTTGGGAGAGATATTCAATGAGCCCCAAAACCAATAAGATCAAACCTGCTCCAGGCATCTTCTATCCCGAAGAGCAGTTCAAGAGGATGATGGTGACCTTGACCCTCTTGGTCTGTATCGCCTTGTCCTGGTATCTCTATATGGGCTATGGCCTGAGGGCCTTCTTCTTCTACATTTACTACCTCCCCATTCTGGCCGGAGCCATCTATTATGGCTTAAGAGGAGGATTGATAGTCTCTATTACAGTGAGCATCCTCTATGCCGTTGTTTTAGTCAGTGTTACTGGAGAATGGGGGGCCTTCTTAACCCGGGACTTCTTGATAAAGGTTATCTCTCTTAACATAGTGGCCTTTATTGTGGGGAAAATATCCGGAATCGGTCTTCGCTATAGGAGTCAGTTATTCTATCTAAAGGAGTACAATGAGAATATTGTAGAAAGTATCACGGAAGGAATCGTTACTACTGATAGATGGGGCAAGATAACTGGGGTGAATAGGGAGTTAGGGGCCCATACTGATCTAAAAAAGAGTGAGATTCTGAAGAAATACTTCTGGGAGATTTTTCCCTCCACAGAGGATTTCGATTGGAGGGCGAACCTCTCCCATCTCATAGAGACCGGATCACCCACCCACAGTAGCAACATAAGATATCGACCCCCTATGGTTAAAGAGGAGGTGAGCATCAACATCCGGTCCCATCCCCTAAAGAATAGGGAGAATAACATCATCGGAACGGTAAGCCTGGTAGAGTATGTAACAAAGAAGGCCAAGTTGGAAGAGGGTCTGAGGAGGGCCTATAGGGAGCTGCGGGCTACTCAGGAGCAGCTCGTCCAATCGGGGAAGATGGCTGCTGTGGGAAGATTGGCAGGTGGGGTAGCCCATGAACTGAATAATCCCCTAGGGGGGATCCTGGGCTTTACCCAGGCAGCATTGTTGGATACCAAGGAGAATGAACCGAGGTATAAGGACCTGAAGGCCATCGAGGAGGCCGCCCTCCACTGTAAGGGGATCGTCTCTGGTCTATTGAACTTCTCTCGCCAGACGAAGGGAGAATTTAAAGAAGCGGATGTTAATAAGACCATTGAGGCCACTTTGGCCTTGGTCGACCACCAGACTAAATTACAGAATATAGAGATTGTAAAGAATTTGAGCCCAAAGCTCTCAAAAGTTACCGGGAATTTCAATCAGTTGCAGCAGGTATTCTTGAATATGGTGACTAATGCCCGGGATGCCATGCCCCATGGTGGGAAGATATTCATTACTACCAGGAACATTGCACGGGGGAAGAAGGTGGAGGCCACCTTCTTAGATACTGGTTCTGGGATCCCAGAGGAGCATATGGATAAGCTCTTTGAGCCTTTCTTCACTACCAAGGAGCCGGGTAAGGGGGTAGGCCTGGGGCTTTCTGTTACTTATGGAATTGTTAAGGATCACGGAGGAGAGATAGAGGTGAGAAATAGAAAGGGGGCGGGAGCAGAGTTTCGAATTATTCTGCCTACCCGCAGAATAGGAAAATAGATATGGCACAGGGAGCAAACATTCTGGTCGTTGACGATGAGCAGGTTATTCTAGATCTTTTTTCCAGAGTCTTGGGTACTAGGGGACATAAGATCACTACAGCAAAGGATGGCTATCAGGCAATAGAGGAAGTGAAGAAAGGTAAGTTCGATATCATCTTTTTAGATATTGTAATGCCCGGAATAAATGGCTTGGAGACCTATAAGAAGATTAAAGAGGTCGATCCCAATGCTCATACCATTATGATGACCGGTTACTCTGTAGAGGAACTCATTGAACAGGCCATGATCGAAGGGGTTCAGGACTGTCTCCATAAGCCATTCGACATTGTGGAAATTATGAAGACTGTGGAGAAGGTTTTGGAGGTTAAGAAGTTAGAAGAGGGCAAAACCTGAGGACGCGAATTAACGCGAATTTAAAAATGCAGGGGAGCAGGGTCAAGCCCTGCTTTTCTTCTCCCACAGAATGCCGCGGTGGTGGAACCCCGCACCATTTTAGGGGCGAGTGGCGGAACTGGTAGACCCCGCACTATTCTTCGAAAGTGCGGGGCAGGCGCGCAGGCGTGGCGGAATCGGAAGACGCGTACGGTTCAGGGCCGTATGGGCGTAAGCTCATGTGGGTTCGACTCCCACCGCCTGCACCACCCTTGTTTTTCTTGCAAATTTAACCAAGATATGATAAGTTAATAAAATATGAAGATTGTTGCCACCAATAGAAAAGCGCTCTATAACTACCATATTTTGGATAGTTTCGAGGCCGGAGTGGTATTAAAAGGTAGCGAGGTGAAGTCCTTGCGCACGGGAAAGGTGAGTCTGAGGGAGAGTTTCGCCAGAACCGAGGGGAATGAGGTCTTTCTATATAACTTACATATTGCTTCCTATAGCCATCAGGGCATTCCCGGACCAGAGCCCACCCGACCAAGAAAGTTGCTCCTTCATAAAAGGGAGATAAAGAAATTAGTTGGTCTAACCTCGCAGAGGGGCCTGACCTTAGTTCCCCTAAAGATTTATTTTAAGGAGGGAAGGGCGAAGGTTGAGATCGCCGTAGCTAAGGGTAAGAAAAAGTACGACAAGAGGGAGAGGCTGAAGAGAAAGGCTGCCCAGAGGGAGATGGAGCGAGCCCTCAAAAGCCGCAGATAAACGCAGATCAAAACGCTGATGCCGGATGCGCTTCGCTGGCATCCGAGAGAGCATGAATATCAAGCAATGACCACAGATAAATCTGCGAAAATCTGCGCCATCAATCAGCGGCAATCTGCGTATAAGAAAGGGGGCGAAAAGGTTTCGACAGGGATATTTAATCTAAAAGGAGCATGCCGGCCTCGTCAGGTCGCCGTAAAATACCTGGCAGAAACTTAATTGCCAACGAGCAATTAGCTTACGTCTGCTAAAGAGCAGGCACGCTCCTCCCATCTCGCCTGTGGGATGGGATGTGGGTGTCAGAGACACAGGATAGTCTCTTCTCCTTGTTTGAGGAAGAGGAGATGAAAACACATCAAACTGGTCTCGATCAATCCTGCTAACAGGAGTGATCGAGATGAGAGAAAAATGTTGGCTAAGCATGTAGCGCCCTTAGAGCAATATTCCTGGACAGGGGTTCGATTCCCCTCGCCTCCACGGAATAATAAACATTTTTAATGAGGGCAAAATGGTGAAGAGAATTTCGATTGGGCTGGTGGTCACAGCCCTCATAGCATTAATTGCCTTGCCCCTCTTAGCTCAGCAAGAGGAGATTAAGGTCATCTACGATGAGGGACAGGCAGAGGCCACCGTAAAGTCCCTCATCTTTCAGGGAACAGACTTCGTCTACCTGAAAGAGATGGTCAAGCTCTTCCGGCTTGATCTAGAATGGGATGCCATTACCAAGAAGGTCACTCTAACCTCTGGACCAGACCAGGTCATCTTCTTCGTGGGCAGCTCCCAGGTCATGGTCAATAATAGAATCAAGAGAACCACCCAGCCCTCCCGTTTTAGTAATGGAGCCATCGTTCTGCCCATAGAGTTCCTGAGCGAGATATTGGATGGGGTCTTGAAAGCCAAGATCGATTGGGAGCCCAAGACGAGGATCTTGAAGGTCAGTGGGGGAAGGCTCAATGTCCGGGGAGTGAGGCACTCCTCCTATTTCGATTCCACAAGGATCGTCATCGATCTCCTAAAGCCCTTAAACTATAGGGCGAGGAAGGAACTCCCCGATCAGGTCATTATAGATGTCTATGGTGGAGAGTGCAATCCGGGAGAGTTATCCCTGGAGATAAACGATAGTCGGGTAAAGAATATCCAGGCCTTCCAGCTGCCCAATGCTACCCAAATCGTGGTAAGACTTATCCAGGACCTTCCCTACAAGGATTTCACCCTAAAGAATCCCCATCGCATCGTTCTGGATATTAACCCTCCCCAGAAGAGGTTGGACTATAAGATCACCACCATCGTCATTGATCCAGGACATGGAGGGAAGGATCCGGGAGCCATAGGAAGGGGAGGGACGAGAGAGAAGGATATCGTCTTAGCCATTGCCAAGGAATTGAAGAGGCTGATTAGCGAGAGGCTGGGGATAAGAGTAGTCTTAACCAGGACCGGAGATTACTTCGTTCCTCTGAGAGAGCGTACCGCGCGGGCAAATAATGAAAGAGCAGACCTATTCATCTCCATCCATGCCAATGCCGCTCTGGGAAGAGCGCGCGGAGGAGGCTTTGAAACCTACTTCCACTCCCTGGCCTTGACCAAGGAGGCCAAGGCAGTAGCCAGGCGTGAGAACGCGGTCATCAGATTGGAGAAGGGGAGTAGAAGAGCTATGAGCCAGGCAGATTTCATCCTGTGGGATATGGCCCACAATACTTATTTGAATGAGAGCAGCGAGCTGGCCATTCTGGTCCAGGAGGGATTGGACAAGAAGCTGAAAATTAGGAATAGGAAAGTGGACCAGGCCCACTTCTATGTTCTATCTGGAGCGGATATGCCTTCCATCTTAGTGGAGGTGGCCTTCATCTCTAACCCTAGAGAGGAGAGTATGTTAAGGAATCCCAATTTTCAGAAGAGGGTGGCAGAGGGCATCTATAATGCTATCGCCCTTTATAAACGAAACTTTGAGAGAAGCATGGGCCTGGTAACCACGGATTAGCACAGATTCTTCTCTGTCAAAGGCGAGGGTTAGTCGATGAGCACAGATAAAGGAGCGAAGGAGTAGAGCTTTGGAAAGGAAGAGAATCTTAATAATTTTGGGAGTCTTGGTTCTCTTAATTGTTGTTATTGTCGTTGTTCTTTCAATTCCTTTTCTTAAGAGGAAGGGGGTATTCTATCGCATCCCCTTTCTTGCTCCAGAAGAGAATGTTAAATTGGTCCGGCTCTACTTCGCTTCTCCAGATGCCGACTATCTCAGGGTTGAGGCACGAAGAATATTGAGGGAAGAGAGAATAACTGATGAGGCAAAGGCACTGGTTGAGGAGCTTATTAAGGGTCCCCGGGGGAATCTGGATCCCACCATTCCTCCAGAGACTCAGTTGCGCGAGCTATACATCGTTCCTGAGGAGAAATGTGTTTATTTGGACTTTAATCAGGCCTTTCAGGCCAATCATCCTGGAGGAAGTGCAGGAGAGCTTCTCACTATCTATTCCCTGGTCAATACGCTGATAGACAATCTTAAGGAGATAGAGAGGGTTCAGATTTTAGTTGAGGGCGGAACCATCGAAACCCTGGCCGGCCACATTGATACTACCAAATCCTTCCCTCGAAACAGCACAATTGTTGAGTATTAAAAGAAATAGAAACTCGGAATCCTAAATCCGAAACTCTAAACAAATCCAAAGCACAAATGACCAAAATCCAAAACATTGTTTAGAACATTTGAATTTAAAATTTGTTTAGGATTTAGATATTAGGATTTAGTATTTCACCAAATTAAGGATTAAGTATGGATGATCGGCCCATTGGGGTCTTCGATTCTGGGGTGGGAGGACTGACAGTAGTAAAGGAGATTATAAGGCAACTGCCCCAGGAGGATGTCGTCTACTTCGGGGATACTGCCCATCTTCCCTATGGCCCCAAATCCTCTCAAACCATCAAGCGCCTGGTGCGGGATAATATCCGCTTTCTTCTCAAAAAGAAGGTAAAGGCCATCATCCTTGCCTGCCATACTGCATCCGCTTTTACTTTAGAAGAGATAAGGGAAGAAAACCCCATTCCCATCATTGGGGTCATCAGGCCCGGGGCAGAAGAGGCCTTAAGACTCACCAAGAATAAGAGAATAGGAATAATCGGAACCTACGGCACCATAAAAAGTAGGGCATATTCCAAGGAATTGAAGAGATTAGAACCTGGGGCCTTCGTGATTGAGAAGCCCTGCCCCCTCTTCGTTCCCCTGGCAGAAGAAGGTTGGATAAAGAAAGAGGCGACCAAGCTCATTGTAAGGGAGTATCTGGAACCCTTAAAGGAGGAGGAGATAGATACCCTCATCCTAGGGTGTACCCACTACCCTCTCTTGAAAGAAGAGATTGCCCAGGTCATGGGAGAGGTATATCTGATTGACTCTGCCCGAGCAACCGTTGAGAGACTTAAGAGAATACTGGAGGAGAAGGATCTTCTGGCGAGGGAAGGAGTTCCCAGACATTCCTTCTTTGTGAGCGATGCCCCAGAGAGGTTTGCTCGCCTGGGCAAAATATTTTTAGGGAAAGAGATTGGAAAGGTAAAAAGAATATGAGAAGGATTGGCCCTGAAAGGATCAGGGATGTAGTAGCCCAGTTATGTATTGAAGCAAACTACCAGTTACCAAAAGAAGTAATCCAGGCTCTAAGAAAAGCAAGGAGAAGGGAAAATTCTTCCCTGGGAAGAGAGGTCCTGGACCAGTTAATTGAAAATGCCCGAATAGCAGAAGAGGGAGTATATCCTCTCTGTCAGGATACCGGAATGGTAGAGGTCTTCTTAGAGATAGGAGAAAGGATAAGGATCGAGGATCTGGAGGAGGCCGTTCAGGAAGGAGTGAGGAAAGGATACAGGAAAGGTTACCTTAGAAAGTCCATTGTTAGTCCTCTGAATAGAAAAAATACCAAAAATAATACCCCAGCCATTATTCATACTAAGATAGTGAAAGGAGAAAGGTTAAAAATCATTGTCTTCATTAAGGGCTTTGGAAGTGAGAATGTCTCTGCCACAGGAATGCTTCTCCCCTCTCAGGGTAGAGAGGGGGTTGTGGAGTTCGTCTTGGAGAAGGTGAGGGAGGCGGGCGCCGATCCCTGTCCCCCGATTGTAGTTGGGGTAGGGATTGGGGGGACCCTAGAGAAATCTAGTCTCCTGGCAAAGGAAGCTCTCCTGCGCCCCCTAGGAAGACATCATGCTAAGAAAGAGATTAGATCCTTAGAGAAGGAGTTACTTAAAAAGATCAATGGATTGGGCATTGGTCCCTCTGGTCTGGGAGGGAAGATTACCTCTCTTGCGGTCCATATCGAGACCTTCCCCACCCATATCGCTGGATTACCGGTAGCGGTTAATATCAACTGCCATGCCTTGAGATACGCTCGAAAGATAATCTAGGGAAAATGGGAAAGTGGGCAGGTGGGAAAGTGAGAAGATGCGAAAAACGAGTTATAAATTGAAGACTCCTTTAACCATAGAAAAAGTGAAAAAATTGAGGGTGGGGGATAGGGTAAGGATTTCAGGAACCATCTATACTGCCCGGGATGCCAGCCATAAAAGACTAATGGCAGCTTTAAAAAAGAAATCTTTACCCATTCCTATAAGGGATCAGATTCTCTACTATACCGGACCAACCCCCGTTCGGCCAGGAAAGGTCATTGGTTCGGCTGGCCCGACTACCAGTTTTAGAATGGATCCCTATACCATTCCCCTATTAAAGAAGGGTCTCAGAGGGATGATTGGCAAGGGGGAGCGTTCCCAAAAAGTTAGGGAGGCCATGAAGAGGCATCAGGCGATCTACTTCGCTGCCCCGGGAGGATGTGGGGCCCTTCTTTCTCGATATATAAAAGAGGCAAAGGTAATCGCCTATCCCGATTTGGGACCAGAGGCCATCTACAGGCTGGAAATAGAGGACTTTCCAGTAATTGTCGCTATCGATAGCGAAGGAAAGAGCCTTTTTAGGAGAGAGTAAGATGAGAGCCGATGGCAGAGCACCAGATAGGATACGCAGAGTAAAGATTACCAGGAACTACATCAAGCCTGCAGAAGGCTCCTGTCTCATCGAGGTGGGGGATACTAAGGTCATCTGCACCGCTTCTGTTGAGGAGAAGGTTCCCCCCTTCTTGAGGGGCTTGGGAGAAGGCTGGATTACCGCAGAGTATGGAATGTTGCCGAGGGCTACATCGGATAGGTCATCTCGCGAAGCATCTAGGGGACGAGTTGGTGGAAGAACCCACGAGATCCAGAGGCTAATCGGCAGGTCCTTAAGAGCAGTGGTCGATTTAAAGGCCTTAGGAGGGAGAACCATCTGGTTAGACTGCGATGTCATCCAGGCAGATGGGGGGACGAGGACGGCAAGTATTACTGGGGCTTTCGTTGCCTTAGTCGATGCCCTGAAATGGCTGAAGAAAGAGGGCAAGATAACCTCTTGGCCCATAAGAGACTTTGTAGCTGCCACCAGCGTAGGAATTGTGGATGGTAAGTCCCTTCTCGACTTAACATATGAAGAGGATTCCAAGGCAAGCGTAGATATCAATGTGGTCATGACGGGAGAAGGGAAGTTCGTTGAGGTCCAGGGGACAGCAGAGGAGCATCCCTTTACAAAGTTCGAGATGGATAAATTGATAGGTTTAGCGAAGGAAGGGATTGAAGAATTAATCGCTATCCAAAGAGAAGCCTTAGGAAAACTTCCGTGCAAATAGTTTTAGCAACCAGGAACCTCAAGAAAGCAAGAGAAATAAGGAAGATTCTAAAAGGACTAAACGTAGAATTTCTATCCCTGAAAGATTTTCCTGAAATACAAAAGATTGAAGAGAAAGGGAGGAGTTTCTCAGAGAATGCCACCCTCAAGGCAAGGAAGGTTGCTTGCTTAACAAAGAGGATTTCATTGGCAGACGATTCTGGCCTGGAGGTAGATGCCTTAGGAGGAAGACCAGGAATCTATTCTGCAAGATTTGCCAGAAATGACAGAGAAAGGAATAGAAAACTCTTGAGATTATTGAAAAATATTCCCGCGAGTAAGAGGAAGGCGACCTTTAGATGCGCGGTAGCCATCGCCTGGCCGAATCGTAGAACCCAAGTTCTCGAAGGTAGATACCGGGGAAAGATCGCTTTCAAAGAGAGAGGCAAAGCAGGCTTCGGCTTCGATCCTATTTTTATCATTCCCAGATATAATAAGACCTTTGCTGAACTAGGCCTAAAGATTAAGAATAGAATTAGCCACAGATCTCAGGCCTTCAGAAAGGCAAAAAAAATATTAGAAAAAATGCTTTAACAGCGGGAAGTGGCGCAGCTTGGATTAGCGCGCGTGCTTTGGGAGCACGAGGTCGCGGGTTCGAATCCCGCCTTCCCGATGCGCCTGTAGCTCAGTCTGGATAGAGCATCGGATTTCTAATCCGACGGTCGCAGGTTCGAATCCTGCCGGGCGCGCCATCCCGAGCTGACAAGCGCGGGATGGCATCGAGGCCATAAAGCCGAGATGCCTTAAGGTCTCTCACCCCTTGGGGGTCGAGATCAAATTTTTGTGGGACAAAAATTTGGTGGCTGTAGCTCAGTTGGTTAGAGCACCTGGTTGTGGCCCAGGTGGTCGCCGGTTCAAGTCCGGTCAGCCACCCCAATGCGCCTGTAGCCCCCCGTAAAGCCCCGCTAAAGCGGGACAACGGGGCAGGCAGCGGATTAGCCCCGCACCAATTTGTCTCCGTAGCTCAATTGGATAGAGCATCTGGCTTCGGACCAGAGGGTTGCAGGTTCGACTCCTGCCGGAGACGCCAAGTGATGCGGGGTCGGACCACTAGGTCGTGGGTTCCTGCCTCGTCGGCAGACAGGCAAATCCTACCAGGCGCGCCAGCCCCCATAGCTCAGTTGGAAGAGCACCTGACTCTTAATCAGGGTGTCCCAGGTTCGAGCCCTGGTGGGGGTACCACTGCGGACGTGGCGGAATTGGTAGACGCGTACGGCTTAGGACCGTATGCCTTTTGGCTTGGGGGTTCGAGTCCCTCCGTCCGCACCAAGAATGTAAGGATAACTATGAAAGCGCAAGTAGAGAGACTGGGAGAATGCAAGATAGCTCTGAAGATAGAGGTTCCTGCAGACAGGATTATAGAGGAACTTGATAACCTCTATCAAGATCTACAGAAGAAAGCCAAGCTACCTGGGTTCCGGAGAGGGAAGGTTCCCCTTGATGTCCTGAAGACCTATTTTGCCAGAAGCCTAAAAGCAGATGCCCTGGATAGACTCATTCCTGATGCCTACCAAGAGGCTCTAAAGGAGAATGATTTTGTTCCTTGTTCCCAGCCCAAGATAGAAGAAGTAAAGTATGAGGAGAATAAGCCTTTGAGCTTTAAGGCCACAGTGGAAATAAAACCAGAAATAAGATTGAAGAGGTATAAAGGCATCAGGGCAAAGAGGGTTGTTAAGATAGTTAGGGAGGAAGATGTGGGCCGTGCCCTGGAGAGGCTTGCGTCAAAGCATGCAGAATTTACTAGTATAGAAAACCGGCCGGCGAAGAAGGGGGACTGGGTAATCATTGATTTTGTAGGGAACATAGAAGGGAAGCCCTTCAAGGATAATGAGGCCAAGAACTTCTCCTTAGAAATCGGCTCCAAAACCTTAATTGGCGATTTTGAAAATCAGTTAATTGGTTTAAAAAGGGGAGAGGAGAAAGAGATCAAGGTAAGATTTCCCAAAGGTTATCACAATAAAGAGTTGGCTGGGAAAGAGGTTCTCTTTAAGGTGAACTTAAAGGAGATTAAGGAGAAAAAACTTCCTGAACTCAATGATGAGTTCGCTAAGGATTTAAAGTTCAATAACTTAGAGGAACTGAAGAAGCGGATTAAGGAGGATTTAGAAAAATATGAGACAGAACACAGTGAGAGACTTTTAAGGAATAATCTAATGGATTGGCTGATAAAGAAGACCCCCTTTCCTCTTCCCGGGGCCATGGTTGAGAGGGAACTGGAAGTAATGATTGAAGATGCCTTAACCAGGATGCGCTATTCAGGCCTGGATCCCAAAAGGATGGGGATTGAGGAGGCGAAGTTAAAGGAGGAGTATCGACCGAGCGCAGAGAGGAAGGTAAAAAACACCCTCATTTTAGAGGAGATTGCAAAGCAAGAGAATATTGAAATAAATGAGCAAGAGATAGAGAAGAGAATAGAGGAGATGGCTTTAAGCACCAACCAGAAGAAAGAAGATTTGAGAGACTTTTTTGATAGAGAGAGAAGCCATCTCGCTGGCTTGAGGGAAGAGATAAGATTAAAGAAAGCATTGGAACTCATTGTAAAAGAAGCAAGAATAAAGGAAGTAACGCAGAGACGCAGAAAATAGACGCAGATGAGCGCAGATGGCAAGGAAGAGTAAACGGAATAGGGACGCAGATGACCGCAGATAAATCTGCGAAAATCTGCGCTGTCAATCAGCGGCAATCTGCGTATAGAAGGGAAGAAGAAAAGATGAATCCCGTTAGACCTATATAGGTATTTTCTGTAGTGGGGTCAACGGGAATACAAATAGATAAGAAAGCAAAAACTTAAAATTTAAGAAAGGAGGTCTAACGGGATGAACGAGAGAGAATTGAGGGAGAGATGGAAGTTAGAGGAATTAGCCAATATCTTTGTCGGTCTCATGAAGCACCGCATCCTTTTCTTAGGTGCCAGTTCTGTAGATCAAGAAGGCCGACCAATAGTGACCGATATCGATGCCAATCGTCTCATCGGCCGCCTCTTATACTTAGAGGCAGAGGATCCTGATAAAGATATTGCCTTATACATCAATTCACCCGGGGGAGCAATATCGGGAATGCTCGCTCTCTATGATACCATCCAGTATATTAAGCCCGATGTCTCAACCATATGCGTTGGTCAGGCAGTCTCAGCTGGTGCTTTGCTTTTAGCAGCAGGGAAGAAGGGGAAGAGGTTTGCTCTCTCTAATGCCAAGATCATGATTCATCAGCCCTCCGGGGGAGCAATAGGCACGGCAATAGATGTCGATATTGAGGCCAAGGAATTGATGAGGACCAGAAAGAGACTGAATGAGATTTTGGCAAAGCATACTGGACAGCCCATAGAGAAGATCGAGAAAGATACGGCAAGAAACTTCTGGATGAGCGCTGAGGAGGCCAAGGCCTACGGGCTCATTGATAAGGTAATTACCACCCGCTAAATCACGGATTAGCACAGATTGATTAAACTGATTACAGGATGCACTTTGTTGGCATCCTAGAGAGCATAAATAATTAAGCATTGGCACGGATTTATTGATGTGCATCAGTGCTAATCTGTATCTTTTAATCCGTCCCATCCGTGTTAAGGAGTAAAGAATGGCAGAGAGGTTTGAGAGAAAGAAAAAGAAGGAGATAAGGATTCCCCCGACCTTACCCCTCTTGCCCTTAAGGGAGATGGTGGTTTTTCCCCATATGATCATCCCCCTCTTTGTGGGCCGGGAGAAGTCCCTCAAGTCCTTAGATGAGGCCATGCTCCATGGTCGCCTCATCCTCTTAGTGGCCCAGAGGGCAGGGAATGTAGAGAGGCCTACTCCAGGTGATATCTTTGATATCGGTACTGTGGCCGAGATCCTTCAGTTACTCAAACTTCCTGATGGGACAACCAAGATATTAGTGGAAGGGATCTCTCGGGCAAAGGTGGTAAGGTATCTCTTACAGGAGAAGTTCTTCCAAGTGAGAATAGAGGAGGCGGAGGAGGCCATTCTAAAGACTGTGGAGATGGAGGGATTGATGAGGTCGGTCACCTCCCAGTTCGAGGATTATGTGAGGCTCAATAGAAAGGTTCCTCCCGAGACACTGATGAGCGTCATCAATGTTGAGGAGCCGGGAAGGTTGGCGGATACCATCGCTGCCCACCTTACCCTAAAGACAAAGGATAAGCAGACCATCTTAGAGGCCCTGGAACCCAGGGAGAGGCTGGAAAGGTTGGCTCAGATCTTGAATCGGGAGAATGAGATCCTGGGGATTGAGAAGAGGATCCGGGAGAGGGTGAAGAAGCAGATGACCACCACCCAGAAGGAGTATTATCTATCTGAGCAACTGAAGGCCATCCAGAAAGAGATGGGAAGGAAGGGTGAGGTAATAAGTGAGGTCGAGGAACTTAAAGGGAAGATCAAGAAGGCCAGGATGACCAAGGAGGCCCAGGAGAAGGCTCTGAAAGAGGTGGATCGGCTCTTCCAGATGCCTTCCATGAGCGCTGAGGCAGCGGTGATTAGAAACTATGTCGACTGGCTTATCTCTCTGCCTTGGGCAATTGAGACCAAGGATAAATTGGACATCAAAGAGGCGGAGAGGATACTGGAGGAGGATCACTATGACCTGAAGAAGCCCAAGGAAAGGTTATTAGAGTACCTTGCGGTAAGGAAACTGGTAGAGAAGATGAAGGGGCCCATACTATGCTTTGTGGGTCCGCCAGGGTCGGGCAAGACCTCCTTAGCAAGATCCATCGCAAGGGCCTTGGGTAGAAACTTTGTCAGGATGTCGTTAGGAGGAGTGAGGGATGAGGCAGAGATCAGGGGTCATAGAAGAACCTATATCGGCGCCCTGCCCGGTCGCATCATGCAGGCCATGAAGAAGGCTAAGAGTAAAAATACGGTCTTTCTCTTAGATGAAATAGACAAGATCGGAAAGGACTTTCGGGGAGACCCAGCAGCTGCCCTCTTAGAGGTCTTGGATCCAGAGGAGAATAAGGCCTTCAGCGACCACTACTTAGAGGTGGACTTCGACCTCTCCAAGGTACTATTTATTACTACCGCTAATATAAGGGACTTTATCCATCCTACCCTCTTAGACAGGATGGAGATCCTCGACTTTCCAGGTTATACCCAGGAGGAGAAACTGAAGATCGCAGAGAGGTTCCTGGTTCCCAAGCAGCTCAAGGCCCATGGAATAACTAAAGAAAACCTAACCTTCTCTCCGCCCAGCATCCTGCGCATCATCAATAGGTACACCATGGAGGCCGGGGTGAGGAACTTAGAAAGGGAGATCGAGGCCATATGTCGCAAGGTGGCCAAGGAGGTAGCCAGGAAGGGTAAGGGCTTCGGACTCCGAGTGGGGAGAAAGGCCATTGAGAGGTATCTCGGACCACCCAGGTATCGTCCAGAGGAGGCCCTGGAGAAGAAAGAGATTGGAGTAGCCACGGGACTAATCATAGGACCAGCCGGAGGAGAGCTGGCTACCATTGAAGCCACAGTGATGAGTGGCAAGGGGGAGAGGGAAGGACTCATCTTGACTGGAAGGCTACAGGAGGTCATGCAGGAGTCTGCCCGGGCTGCCCTATCCTATATCCGTTCGCGGGCCGACTCTCTGGGCATCGCGAGTGACTTCTATAAGAATGTGGACATCCACATCCACGTCCCCAAGGGAGCCATTCCCAAGGATGGCCCCTCTGCTGGGATCACCATGGCCGTTGCCCTGGCCTCTGCTTTAACCAAGAGGAGGGTGAAGAACAATGTGGCCATGACTGGTGAGATCACCCTGAGGGGAAGGGTCCTGGAGATTGGGGGAATAAAGGAGAAGGTCCTGGCCGCCCATCGGGCAAACATCCCAACAATCATTATCCCCAAAGAGAATGAGAAGGACTTGGTTGAGATTCCCGCCAATATCAAGAGAAGAATAAAGTTTGTCTTGGTTGAGAACATGGATGAAGTAATCAAAGTTGCTTTAGAGAAAAAGAAAGTTTCCTAATGAAGATTAAAGAACTATTAAATCTCATGATTAAGAGAGAGGCTTCTGATCTCTATTTCAAAGTGGGTAGTCCTCCTTGTTTACGCATCGATGGCAGATTAACCCCTCTTGAAGAAAAGAAATTGACCCCCCAGGATACAGAAAAGATAGCCCGTGAGATTATGAGTGAAAGACAGAGCCAGGATTTTAGCAAAAAGAGAGAGATGGATCTAGCCTATGAGATATCAGATCTGGGTCGTTTCAGAGTCAACATCTTCTATCAACGTAATTCGGTAGGAATTGTATTGCGTGAGGTGAGAAAAAAGATACCTTCTTTCGAAGAACTGAACCTTCCCGCAGAGGTTTTAAGAAAACTTTCTCTCGAAACCCGGGGGTTGGTGCTCATTACTGGAGTGGCGGGAAGCGGAAAGTCTACTACTTTAGCAGCTATGGTTGAATATATAAATGAGCATAGGAAAGCCCATATTATTACCATTGAGGATCCCATTGAGTTTGTCCACCAGGATAAGAAGAGCATCATCAGTCAAAGGGAGGTGGGCCTCGATACCCACTCTTTTAATGAGGCTCTACGACATGTCATTCGTCAGAGTCCGGATGTCATCCTCATTGGTGAGATGAGGGATGAGGAAACTATGGAGGCCGCCATTATGGCGGCAGAAACCGGGCACCTGATCTTAAGCACCCTGCATACCGTAAATGCTGCCCAGGCAGTAGAAAGAATCATTAACTACTTCCCCCCCTATCTTCATGGCCAGGTCAGGATGCAGCTCTCCCTCATTTTAAAGGGAGTAATTTCTCTTAGGCTTCTCCCCTTGGCAAAGGGAGAAGGGCGCATCCCGGCAGTGGAGGTCCTGGTCTCTACTCCCACAATAAAGAAACTAATTCTGGAGGGAAAGACCACCCAGATTCCTGCTGCTATGGAGGCTGGTGAACTATTCGGTATGCAAACCTTTAACCAGGCACTAATTAAACTTCATACTAAAGAATTGGTTAATTATGAGACAATGCTATCTGCCGCAGATAGCCCGGATGAATTAAAATTGAGTATCGAAGGTATCTACTCTGGTCAGAAATCAATCAAGGCAGAAGAGGAAACCTAAAATGTTGGAGATGAAAGAATTGTTGAAGATGGTAGTAGAGAAAAAAGCCTCAGATTTGCATATTACGGAAGGGGCACCTCCTGTCTTGAGAATCGATGGAGAGTTGGTATTCACCAATCTGAAGGAACTCTCCAGTGCCGATACTAAAAGGTTAGTCTATAGTATCTTAAACGATGAGCAGAAGGCGAGGTTTGAGGAAGAGTTAGAGCTCGACTTTTCCTTAAGTGTTCCCGGTATCAGCCGTTTTCGAGTAAACGCTCATATACAGAAGGGGAATGTGGAGGTTGCCTTGCGCATCGTTCCCTTAGAGGTTAAGTCTATTGAGGAATTGGGCCTTCCCCTGGTGGTGAAGGATCTGGCGCGCCGACCGAATGGCCTGGTTCTGGTCACCGGACCAACCGGAATGGGTAAGACTACTACCTTAGCGGCCATGGTCGACCTCATAAATAACGAAAGGCATTGCCTGATAATATGCATTGAAGACCCTATAGAATACCTTCACCATAATAAGAAGAGCATCGTGAAACAGAGGGAGGTCTACTCTGATACCAGGTCTTTTGCCCAGGCCTTGAAACATGTCCTGCGCCAGGACCCAGACGTTATACTGGTGGGGGAGATGAGAGACTTAGAGACCATATCTACCGCAATTACTGCTGCGGAAACAGGGCATTTAGTCTTAAGCACCCTTCATACTTCGGATGCCCCTCAGACTATTGATCGTTTAATCGATGTCTTTCCTCCCCATCAGCAGCGTCAGATTCAGGTTCAGTTAGCTGGTGCCCTTCAGGGCATTATCTCCCAACTCTTACTTCCCAGAGCAGATGGGAAGGGGAGAGTGGTAGCGGTGGAGACCTTAATCGCTACTCCTGGAGTACGCAATCTAATCCGGGAGCATAAGACGGAACAGATTCCCACTCTCATCCAGACGGGAGCAGAGTCCGGCATGCAAAGCATGGATAAGTTCTTGAAGGAACTCTATCAGAATGGGGCTATAAGGTATGAGGATGCTCTTGCTAAGGCAAAGGACCCCAAAGAGTTTAGAAGACTATGAAGATGACCCAGGATGACCTGGCTACCATTATCAGAAGTTTTGCCATAATTTTGATTGTGGTTTTAATAATAGGTATGCTCTTTACTGGTAAAAAATTTTCCATTCTTGGAGATAAACTTGGTGCTTTCGGCTCTTTCGCAGTCTATATCTTTTTTGTCGCTATTCTCGGCGCTTTAATTGTCCCTCCGATTACTGACTTCATAACCCAAAAGTTTACTGGATTCTTATACTCTGCTGTGGGTATAAGAATAGCCAAATCCTATAGTTTTCCCAAGAGTTACTATACTAAAGGGAAGTACGAGGAAGCAGTTAAAGAGTATCGCAAGATGTTGGAAGAGGATCCCAAGGATGTTACTGCCCAATTTGAGATTGCAGATATCTATTACTTCAAACTAAAGAACTATAGCCAGGCAGCCACAGAATACCGTGAGGTCTTGAATAGAAACCCGGATGATGAGCTATGGACTTTCACTATCAATCGCTTAGCAGATGTTTACTGTGAGCACTTTGGGGAACCAGATTGGGCAATCAGGGAATTGGAAAAGATTATCAGAAGATTTCCGGATAGTAAGCGAGCCATGCAGGCCAAAAGAAGGATCGAGAGTATTAAAAGTAAGGGAGAACTAAAGTGAGAAAGTATCTTTTAATTCCGGGACCGACGCCCATTCCCCCTCGGGTTTCAAGGGCCATGCAAAAGCCCATGATCGGCCATAGGAGCCCAGAGTACGGAGAGATTCTCAAGAGGGTTGTTGAGAACTTAAAATATGTCTTTCAGACCCAGAATGATATCCTGGTCTTCTCCTCTTCTGGTACCGGAGGGATGGAGGCGAGCATCGCCAACCTTCTCTCCCCAGGTGATAAAGCAATCGCCTTAGCAAGCGGAGCCTTTGGTGAGAGGTTCGTCAAAATCCTGGAAAGCTTTGGGATAGAGATAATATCCTTGAGGTGTGAGTGGGGAGAGGTCATCGATCCTAAATTGGTTGCCAAGGAACTGGATAGGGACAGGGATATAAGAGCGGTCTTTACTACCTTAGTTGAGACTTCAACTGGAGTGGTAAATGATATTAAATCTTTAACTAAGATATGTAAGGAACGTAAGACCCTTCTGGTTGTTGATACAGTAAGCGGACTGGGGGTAGAAGAGTTAAAGACAGATGATTGGGGAGTGGATGTGGTCATCTCTGCTTCCCAAAAGGGATTGATGACCCCTCCTGGACTATCCTTCATTAGTATCAATCAAAGGGCCTGGGAGGCGCGAGAGACCTCGCGGATCTATAGGTTTTACTGGGACTTCAAGACCTATAGGGAATTCTTGGAAAAAGGGCAACCCCCCTATACCCCGCCTGTCTCTTTAGTCTTTGGCCTGGATGAGGCCTTGAAGATGATAAGAGAAGAGGGGATGGAGAAGGTCTGGGAGAGGCAGAAGAGATTAGCCAAGGCAACCAGGGAAGGAGTGAAGGGGCTTGGCTTAGAACTATTGGCAAAAGGCAGTTTCTCTAATGGGGTGACAGCCATTAAAGTACCAGAGAATATAGATGGATTAGAACTCTTGAAAGTATTGAGAGAGAAGTATGGAGTGACTCTGGCTGGTGGTCAGGAAAGATTAAAGGGTAAGATCTTTCGCATCGGTCATATGGGCTACATTCAATTTAAAGATATATTGATTGCTTTAGGAGCTTTGGAGAAAACATTATTAAGCCTCGGCCATAGATTAAGGAAAGGAGAAGCAATGAAAAGAGCAAAGGAGGCATATAAATGAAAGAGAAGACGAAGAAGGCCTTAAAGGGAAAAGTGATCATCGATGATACCACCCTGAGAGATGGAGAGCAGTCAGCGGGGGTGGTCTTTGCCAATCAGGAGAAGATAAGGGTCGCTAAACTCTTAGATGAGATAGGAGTCCAGCAGATCGAAGCTGGGATCCCCACTATGGGAGGGGATGAGAAGGAGGCCATAAAGAAGATCGTCAAGATGAATCTGAAGGCAAGCATCTTGGGTTGGAATCGGGCAGTGGTCAAGGATGTCGAGCATTCCTTAGATTGTGGGGTGGATGCCGTTGCCCTATCCATCTCTGCCTCAGATATTCACATCAAATATAAACTGAAGAAGGACAGGAACTGGGTTCTAAAATCGGTAGAGGAGTCAACGAAATTTGCTAAGAAGCATGGTCTCTATATCTCGGTCAATGCTGAGGATGCTTCACGGGCAGATAAGAAGTTCTTGTTAAAATTCGCTCAAGTGGCCAAGGATTTTGGAGCAGACAGGTTACGTTACTGCGATACCTTGGGAATTATGGGCCCCTACCAGACCTATACTATTGTGAAGGAGATTATTGCCGAGATCGGAATCCTAGTTGAGATGCATACCCACAACGACTTTGGTATGGCTATGGCCAATGCCCTTTCTGGAGTGGAGGCAGGAGCGACCATAGTCAATACCACGGTCAATGGATTGGGAGAGAGAACTGGGAATGCCCCCCTGGAAGAAGTGGTCATGGCCCTGAAGTACATCTATAACATCGACTTAGGATTTGCTACAGAAAGGTTCCGGGAATTATCGGAGTATGTTGCTCAGGCCTCGGGAAGAGAGATTCCGGACTGGAAGCCTATTGTGGGAAATAATGTCTTCGCTCATGAAGCGGGCATCCACGCCGATGCCGTATATAAGGACCCCAGGAACTATGAGGTCTTCACCCCAGAGGAAGTGGGGATGGAGAGGAGGATCATCATCGGAAAGCATTCCGGAACCTCGACAGTCATTGAAGTACTGAAGAAGCATGAAATCAAGGTGAGTAAGGAAGAGGCAGCCAAAATCCTGGTTAGGATGAGGGAGACCGCAGTGGCCTTAAAGAGAGCCCTGACCGAGATGGAACTCGTCTATATCTATCAGGACTACCTTGCGGAAAGTAGCAAGTAGCAAGCAATAAGTTAACAAGTATACAAGTTAACAAGGTAAAAAATATAGGTTATGTCAAAGGGTTACGGTTACGTAACCGAACAACGTAACCCTAACCGTAACCGATGACTTCTTATTAACTTGTCAACTAAAATCTAAATCCTGAACGAAGTGGGGGTTATGGGCCAGACCATAGCAGAGAAGATACTATCAAGCCATAGCAAGAAAAGGGCAAAGGCTGGAGACCTCGTCATAGCAGATATAGACTTCTCCTTTGCCCAGGATGGAACCGCCCCCTTGGCCATAAAGACTTTCCAAGATATCGGAGCGAAAAGGATCGCCCATCCCAAGAAGACGGCCTTTGTCATTGACCATTCTGCGCCAAGCCCCAATGTGGGAGTCTCCACTCTACATAGACTGATGAGGGAGTTTGTCAGAGAGCATAGGATTCTTCTCTATGATATAGGCTGTGGGGTCTGCCATCAGGTCATTCCGGAAGGGGGGAATGTCACCTGCGGGGACTTAGTAGTTGGCGCTGATTCCCATACCTGCACCTATGGTGCCTTAAACTCTTTCTCTACCGGCCTGGGTTCTACAGACATTGCGGCAAGCATGATCTCTGGGAAGTTATGGTTCAAGGTTCCAGAGAGCATCAAAATTATCATAGATGGTAAATTACCTAAGGGGGTATATGCTAAGGACATTATTCTTTATATTATTGGAGAATTAACCGCAGATGGGGCAACCTATAAATCGATAGAGTTCACTGGGGAAGTGATTAAAAGACTTTCTATGGAAGGTCGTTTTACTATATGTAATATGGCGGTTGAGATGGGGGCAAAGGCCGGGATAATGGAGGCGGATGAGAAGACTCTGAAGTGGTTGAAGAAGCATTCTTCGGGGAAAAAACCCAAGCCAGTAAAAGCAGATAGGGACGCCCATTATAGCGAAGTCCTAGAATTTGACATAAGAAGATTAGAGCCTCAGGTCGCAAAACCACACAGGGTAGATAATGTCTTTCCAATTAGCAAGGTAAAAAGAATAAAGATAGATGTTGCCTTCTTGGGAACCTGTACCAATGGAAGATTAGAGGATTTAAAGGTCGCTGCTCATATTCTAAAAAGAGAGAGGATTCATAAGGACGTAAGATTCATCATTGCTCCGGCCTCAAAAGAGATCTATCTGGAAGCCTTGAGAGAAGGAATAATTGAGACCTTTATTAGAGCTGGAGCAGCAGTGGTGGCTCCAGGTTGTGGTCCCTGTGTGGGAACCCATGAAGGAATACCAGCAGATGGAGAGAATGTAATCTCTACCGCAAATAGGAACTTCAAGGGAAGGATGGGGAATCCCAAGGCCTTTATCTACCTTGCCTCTCCGGCTACCGTAGCAGCCAGCGCCTTGGAAGGAAGAATCGCCGATCCCAAGAAGTATTTATAAGAAAGGAAGAATGGATGTTGCCGAATAAGAAAGGTTACTTTGGAGAGTTTGGGGGAAGGTTCGTTCCCGAGACCTTAATGAGTGCACTAGAAGAGTTAGAAAAGGCCTACTCTTCGGCAAAGAAGGATAAAGGATTCCAGAAGGAACTCAAATACTATTTAAGTCAGTATGCGGGAAGACCAACCCCTCTATACTTTGCCCAAAAGTTAACTAAGAAGTTAGGTGGGGCAAGGATATATCTTAAGAGAGAGGATCTCTGCCATACCGGGGCCCATAAGATCAATAATACACTTGGTCAGGGGCTTCTCACCAAGAGGATGGGAAAGAAAAGGGTCATTGCTGAGACTGGTGCTGGCCAGCATGGGGTGGCTACAGCTGTGGCTGCTGCCTTATTAGGCTTAGAGTGCGAAATTTATATGGGAACAAAGGATATCAGACGCCAATCCCTGAATGTCTTCCGAATGAAGTTATTGGGATCTAAGGTAATCCCGGTAAAGAGTGGCTCTCGAACCTTGAAGGATGCCATAAACGAGGCCTTAAGGGATTGGGTGACGAATATCAGGACCACCCATTACCTCTTGGGTTCTACGGTAGGGCCTCATCCCTATCCTGTGATGGTGAGGGACTTCCAATCCATTATTGGAAAAGAAACAAGAGAGCAGATATTAAAGCAAGAGGATAGGCTACCAGATTATTTAGTAGCCTGTGTTGGTGGAGGAAGCAATTCATTGGGCCTCTTTCATTCCTTTTATAGGAATAAAAGAGTAAAGTTCATTGGCGTTGAGGCAGCAGGAAGAGGAATAAAGACGGGAAAGCACTCCTCACCCCTTTTGGCAGGAAGCATTGGAATCCTACACGGAAGCGAAAGTTATTTACTACAAGATAAGGATGGCCAGATTAGAGAGACTCATTCCATTGCTCCGGGGCTGGACTATCCTGGAGTGGGACCAGAGCACTCCTTCTACAAAAGGTCAGGAAGGGCGAAGTATGTTCCCGTTACAGATAAAGAAGCCCTAAAGGCCTTTCTTCTACTTGCTCAGACAGAAGGGATTACCCCTGCCTTGGAGAGCGCCCATGCCTTGGCCTATGTGGTCAAATTGGCCCCAAAACTCTCGAAAAACAAAGTAATTATCATCAATCTCTCTGGTCGGGGAGACAAGGATGTCCACATCGTAGCAGAGGCCTTGGGCGTACAACTATAAACAATGCAAAATGCAAAATGCCCGCCGAAGGCGAGGTCTCGCCCCTCCGGGGCGGACAAAATTAGCAATGCAAAATGAGAAAAGTGGAGCGAGGATGAATAGGATAGAGACTAAGTTCAAGGAGCTAAAAAAGAAGAAAAAGACGGCACTCATTCCTTTTATTACTGCTGGAGATCCGGACCTTAAAACTACTAAGGCCTTGGTTCTGGAGATGGAAAAAAGGGGAGCAGATATCATTGAGTTGGGAATACCTTTCTCTGACCCCATTGCAGATGGCCCTACCATTCAGGAAGCAGATATCAGGTCCTTAAAGCACAGGACCTCTCTAAAAGATGCTTTAGATCTGGTTAAGGAGTTAAGAAAGAAGACAGAAGTTCCTTTAGTCTTAATGACCTACTACAACCTGCTTTATAAGTATGGAATAAAGAGATTCGTTGCTCAGGCAAAAAGAAGTGGAGTGGATGGGGTGATCGCTGCTGACCTACCGGTTGAGGAGGCGAGTGAATTAAAGAGATATGCCAGAAAGAGCAATTTAAATACTATTTTCTTGGCTTCTCCCACCAGTCCTTCCCAAAGATTAAAGCTAATTGCTAAAGAGAGCAGGGGGTTCATCTACTATGTCTCTTTAACCGGGGTAACCGGGGCGAGGGAGGAATTAGCAAAAGACCTTATCTTCTCTCTCAGAAGATTAAAGAGGCTCACCAATAAACCCATCGCGGTGGGTTTTGGAATATCGAAGCCAGAGCATATAAGAAAGATAAGAAGATATGCTGATGGGGCGGTGGTGGGGAGCGCCATCGTCTCTGTGGTTGAGAAGAACCTGAAGAGTAAAGACTTGGTGAAGAAGGTAGGGGATTTTGTTCAAAGGTTAGCCCAATCCTGTTATTAAAGCGGGTCCTGCCCCCGATATAATCGGGGCCACCCGCTTATTCCTTTTTGGTGTCCAAAATTTGTTATGAGGTATCAACAAGCGCTTGAATATCTGGAGAGTTTTCAAAGGTTTGGGATAAGGTTAGGATTAAAGAATATAAGAAAACTCCTTAAGTTACTGGGGAATCCAGAAAAGAGATTAAAAGTCATTCATATTGGAGGAACGAATGGCAAAGGCTCGGTGGGAGCCTTTCTTTTTTATATCTTAAAAGAAGCGGGCTATAAGGTGGGGTTCTATACCTCTCCCCATCTGGTCGATTTTCGAGAAAGGATAAGAACAAGCGAGGGATTGATACCAAAGAGGGAACTCACCAGATTAGTTTCAGGCTTCAGGCTTCAGGCTTCAGGCTTCAATTTTCAACCCACCTTTTTTGAAATGACTACTGCTCTGGCGCTAAAGTATTTTGCAGAGCAAAGGGTAGATTTTGCTATCTTAGAGGTGGGGATGGGAGGAAGGTTGGATGCCACAAATGTCACTAGGCCTCTAGTCTCAGTGATTACTAATGTTGATTTCGAGCATACAGAACATCTGGGAAAAAGCCTTAGGAAAATCGCTTATGAGAAATGTGGGATCATTAAGGAGAAAGTACCTGTCATTACCGCAGAGAATAAGAAGGAAGCCTTAAGAGTAATAGAGGAGACTTGTCGAAAGAAAAAGGCAAGACTATACAGGATAGGGGAAGAGATACTGATCAAGGGTAAAGGGTTAAGGGTTAAGGGTCAAGGGTCGATAAGAAAACCATCGATTACCCACTATTGGCAGACTTTTAATATTAGTGGAATTAAGGGTAGATACGATAATCTAAAGATCTCGCTTTTGGGTAAGCATCAATTATTGAATGCTACTTGCGCTCTGGGAGCAGTAGAACTTCTCCGGCCAAAAGTAAAAATTACCGAAGAAAAGATAAGAAAAGGCTTAGCCAGGACTATCTGGCCCGGAAGATTAGAAGTTATACCGATCACCGATCACCGATCACCGATCACCGTAATATTGGATGGTGCCCACAATGTGGCAGGAGCAAGGGCCCTTAAGGAAGCCATTAGGGACTCTTTTAATTATAAGCGGTTAATCCTCCTTTTGGGTATCCTGAAGGATAAGGATATTAAAGGAATTCTAGCCCAGTTAGCACCCTTAGCCTCCCGGATAATCATTACCAGACCCCAGAGCCCTCGGGCAGAAGAACCAGAAGAGATAGCCGAAATAGCAAAGGAATATTCAGGTTCAATAGTGATTAAAGAAAAAGTCTCTCAGGCGATTGAATATGCTCTCTCTTGTGCAAAGAGGAGGGATATAGTTCTTATTACTGGCTCACTCTATACGATAGGTGAAGCCAAAACCTATCTGGAAGGCTGAAGATTTGAAGCAATTTGTATTCGATCGAACATAAATTGCCTCACCCTTAAAGATCTTAGCTCCCATTCTTTTGGGGGCTTTTGTTTTAATTTGACTACAGCATATATATGTGATATTATATGAGTTATTAGAAATTTGACCAAATGAGCGTGATTAAGCAGGAGGTTCAAG
>JAUXAI010000036.1 GCA_030619985.1 bacterium
GCATCGTCCAAAAGAGAAAGGATAATCTTTGTGGTAGAGACTCGTCCTTTCATTCCTCACCTCCCGTAGAAGAGTTTTTTCTATCCCTTTGCACAATTTTAGAGACGATCGTCGATTGATTTGTGTATTGGCTCAATTTAACATGTGCACATTTTAGAAGACGATCGTCGATTGGTTTGTGTCATCAAAGGATTAATGTTGGATAATCAATATCTTTAGAGATAGTGAGTCAATTTGGGGAGGGGGCCTAATACCTCTCTTAAATGTCGGAGGTAATGAAGGGAGTTCAAGTTTTTTCGGGAGATGTTATTCCTCTGGGCCATTACTTGACGAGGAGGAAAAAATGTTCTAAAGATGAACCTCCCTTTAGCAAGTGGTCCTCTATTCAGAGAAAGATATAATAGATAGCTTAAGCCCGGGAATCGTCTGTTCCTTGAAATGAAGGATACGAACTTTTTCTCAAAATAGCCAAGCCTCTCTGGTTCGAGTCTCTTCAGGATATGGGAGGGTATCTTCCTTCCTAAAAGTTTTTTTACAAGGTATAGGTTATAGTAGACCATACGATCTAGATTAAACATGAAACTATCTTTAATAATCCTTTTCCAGTCCAGTCGGTCTTGGTATTTTTCGATCACCTCAGAGATGTCGCACAGAAGGATAAGCCTATCTAAGGAGTGCTTCATCCTCAGGGCATGCTCAGAGAGATAGATAATGAGATGATGGGGTGCCAGGCTCAAGGCCTCTCTATCCGCTATCTTTATCTTCTCTGCCTCTTCCCAGATACCATCCATATCGATTCGGGAAGAGAACATATGATTAGGAACACTAGAATTTACCAGATGCCAGTGGATGTGCAGAGGAATTGAGGCTTCTTTTTCTTTCCTGTAGTAGAAGAGGCTGTTGAGATATCCCGAAATTGGCTTTTCTATGTAATCTAAGTAGTTATATGTGGTAGTATAGCCCAATCCCTTTAACCCTTCATGGGCCTGGAGAAGGTCTTTTCTTTTTACAAGGAGATCGATGTCGGACATAGACCTCAGGCCCGGATTCTTATAGATTTCTTCTACGAGAAAAGTGCCCTTTAAGACCAGGGCTGGGATCCCTGCTTCTTTAAAAGCCTTCAAAACCCTACCCAATTCTTTCAAGAAGAATAGGTTGCGAGAAGTTATATTGAAGTATCTTTCCTCTAAAGTCTCCATGATACTTGGAGGAACAATTTTTTCATCAAATCTCTTTAGATTATAATAAAAAAGGCCGGAGAGCCCTTCTCTCTCGGCCTTTTTTAATAAATAGTCCCAATTTAGTCTTCTTCCGAGTAATCTTTTAATTCTATTCTTAATTTCTTTGTCTAACTTTGTTCGGGCGCAAAGGAGGATTAGTCTATCCTCAAGATCATTCTGAATTTTTGCGTGGCCAAAAAGACCTCGCTTTAGTTTACGGGCGATACCTAATACCAAGCCCTCAATCAGGAAAAGAATAGCCAAGACCGAATTGATAATTCTCCAGGATCTCTTTCTCAGATTAATGGTTCTGGATTTCTTCTTAATAGTGATTATCTTTCCTAATAGTTGCTCTTTAGGAAAGGGGGTATCGAGGAAGAGAGCATTGTCGCCTTTGGTAAGAAGGGACAATTCCCTCCGATACAAGAACCTATGGGTGTAGAGGGTTCCTTCCTTTTCGTAGAGGATGATATCTCCAGGAATAAGGTTTTCTGCTCGGCAGTCTTTGACCACTACCCTATCGCCGGGGTTGATCAAAGGTTGCATACTCTCCTGGGCAACTTTTAAAGAGACCTCTTTCCCGGATGTAATCTCTTCCCTCAAGAGATGAGCAACCGCTTCCTTAGTCGTGGAATTTAACATCCTTTATATCCTCCAAGATATCTTTGTTACACTCCGAATCTGATTACACAGATTCTTAAAAGCGATTACACAGATAAACCTAATCAATCTGTATCTTAATCTATTTAATCAAGTATCGGATTAGAATTCCGATACTGCAAAATAATAGGATATATTATGTTGACACAAGTTGATGGACGATCGTCGATGAGAATGTGCACCAAGATTAAATTGAATTGTTGAAATCACAAATTAATAGACGATCGTCGATCGAAGTGTATAGGAAGTAAACTAAACAATTAAATCGATGCACAAATTGGGAGACGATCGTCGATGAAAGTGTGCAGAATATCAAGTTAAACTGAAAGCACAAACTGAGAGACGACCGTCGATGAAAGTGTGCTAAAAACAAACAGTAAAATTTAGGTTAAAGAATTTGAGGGAATCTTTTGCTGGGTACTTCGATATCTACCGAGGTCGCAAGAGCTTTGTCACTTTCGAAGTCGAGTCCAATCAGATGTACTTGTTCGGATAGTTCTCTTCCGAAGTTTGATGGTTAATCAGTTAATTAAGTAACGATTTTGGTACAGGCTCCATAGTCCGTCTGGCAGATCCAGTCTCCTTCGTAGGCAGAGGTACAAATTCCAGCCAAAGTCTCTATTTCCTTCTGATAGACAATCCTGGGTTTTTGGTAGGTTTTTTTCTTGGGCATTGTGTTTCACCTCCCCCCTATATAGAAATCAAATATTAAAAATTAAATATCAAAATTACACATCATAGGAAAATCAAAATGTAAAAATCAAAAATCAAGATTACATATTAAATTGTAAAGTTATCTCTTTCCCTTGAGGGTTAGGATACTTGAAGCAAAGATATTGGCGATCTCGTCAAGTTCTTTTAGGAACCAGGCAACTTCTTCCGGTTTAGCTCGCTTGCTATCACGAAGTAAGGCGAACCACAGCTTACTCTCGTTCGCCGATTTCAGAGACGTATTGAAATAGTTGATAAAATCTTTCTTGCTGCTTGCTGACTCTCCTTCAATGTAATTTCCAAGAATGCTTGTACCACTCCGTAGTAATTGATCACCAATTCTTCTTGAAACATTATCTTTCGGTAATCTATCTATAAATTCTATAAGCTTTAGAACAAAGTTATATAATCTTTTTTTGAACTCCTCTTTAAATTTTGATTTGTCATTTTCCATTTTAATCTTTAATTTTTGATTTGTCGCTTTTCTGTGCTCATCTGTTCTTTTCATCCGTGCTGATCCGTGCATTCTCGTAGGTGGTTTTGCGGGCGCGGGCTAAGGTGCAGGCGGCTCTTGAGGGGCCGAAGAGGTCGCCATCCTCCAAGAGAGCGAGGCCGGAACAGCGGAAACAGTAGAAACGAAGAGGGCAGGTGGAACACTCTTTTAGATCAGAGAACTTGGTGGCCCTGAGTCTCTTCAGGATGGGTGCCTGCCATACTTCGCTTAAGGACTGCCTAGTTAGATTGCCGCAACTCTCTCTTATGCTGACACAGGGGTAGGTCTCACCATAAGGGGAAATGTAGATGGTATTTAATCCGGCACCACACAAAGGGCTATCGTCTGGTATTTCTATTGGTTCCCACTTCGATGTCCTACTATTTGAGGAGAAAAAATCGATCAGGTCATTCTCTGTAAGTCTATGGGCAAGGGGCTTTTTAGATCCATCATTACAAGGTGTAATACCGGGGTCAAAGACAAAGCCAGCGCCTATTTCTTGAGCAAAGGCTTTTAATCTCTCAAATTCTCCTACATTCTCTTTCATTAGAATAGAGTTGATGGCAACTTTTATCCCTCTCTCCTTGAGAAGTATGAGGGCCTTAATAGTCTTTCGCTGAGAACCTTTTGATCTGGTAATGGTATCATGGATAGCAGGAACAGTAGCATAGAGGCTCATCCTGACAGATATGGGGTTTAAGTCTTCAATTTTATCTGCTATCTTGGGAGTAATTAAGGTTCCGTTGGTGAGAAGGCGGAGGACAAAGTCTTTTCCCCGGGCATAAGAAGCAATCTCAAAGAAATCCTCACGAGTGAAAATCTCTCCTCCACTAAAGGTGAGACAGAGGGTGTTTGCTTTTGCCAGCTGATCCAGAATGGACTTTATCTCTTCTGTGGAGAGTTCTTTTCTTCCTTTTTCCTGAGTGACGTAGCAATGGACACACTTCAGATTACACTTATAGGTAAGGTCGAAGTGGACAGTGAATGGGATGTTTTCATCTACTGTTTTTTTGACAATTTTTTGATAATAATCTAACTTCATGGTTTACTCCTCAGAGCAAGTTGATAAGTTGATTGGTTAATAAGTTAATAAGTTTCTGGCCAACTTGTTTCCTTGTTAACTTGTATTCTTGTTATCTTACTTTAGAGTCATCATTCCCTTCTTGGCCAGACTCCTTACAAATTCTGTAGTGTCTTTGAGGGCTTTCTTCTTGGTGACCTTGAATTCTTTGAAGATGGTATCTGCGATCTTTTTTATGCTTCTCTTTCCATTGGAGAGTTCCCAGATGCGGCTTCCTACTTCATTCAGGACGTGCACCCGGCTCTTTTTCAATAAAACGATAACCGCTTCGCCATCTATTATGCGGGATGCGGTCTGGGAGGATTTACAAGGGATTTTGTTTTCGATAGCCATTGCTTCTCCTTCTAACTTAACCCTTACCCCTTTATTTAGTTATATATGGCTCACTGGGTAATTAATTCTTTTTCTATGCATCGCCAGAAGGTTTTGTTGGGGAGGAAGTGGAGTTCGTAGCAGGGGGTCTCTTTTATGAGATGAGAGGAGATGTTTAATAGTTTATCGATCGGTTGATGTTCTTTAGGGATGCCGGGAAGGGTGAGGACCTCGGCCATTCCCTGAGAATAAGAGAACCTCTTCAAATAAGTCTTGTTATCTTTAACTAGCTTGAATAATCCAGCGATCTCAAAAATTCCCCTTTTCCCCTGACTCTCCTTTAGTCTATCCCAATAGGGAGTTCCAAAGACCTTGCAGGAGCCGTTGACTCTCTTAATGACTATCAGGTCGTCACTCAAAATAGTATAATCCTTTGACAACTGAGCAACTGTTGATTTACCGCTCTGGGAGGGGCCGAAAAAGATATAGGCCCTATTATCTTTTACTATCCCGCAAGCGTGAAGGACTAAGCCACCTTCTCTGGTGAGCAAAATATTATAAATGATCCTCAAGAAACTGGCCAGGGATTCTCTGGCGTAAGAAGGCAGAATGTCTATTTCTCCCTTCCTCTTTGATAGATCCATTCTTCCTAAAAAATTACTTCCTTTAACAATGGCTTCCTTCCCATAAAAATAAAGGCCCGGAATAGAGGATTCCTGGGCCTTGAGGTTATCTACTATCTTTACCCCTATATTAATCTCTGCTGATTTGTTTGACTCGCCCGCCTTCGTTAAAACTTCGGCGGATAAAAACTCTGAGAAAGTTTCTCTCAACTGCTGAAATAAGAATAAGAAGGGGTCATCTAACTCTAAAGAGGTGACGATATTCGCCACCTCTATTTTCAGTTCATATTTCATATAAGTCCTCTTTACTCTTTCTCTCTATCTCCCTTTCTCCCTGTTACCGTTTCCCTTTATGACTCTCGGCCCTCGTTACTTGTGACACGTTGCTTGTTACTCTCTCCGTTATTCCCAGATGGGGTATTTGTGGGGAGGTTTTGTGGCTCTCTTGGTTAGCCAGAGGATGGGCTTTAACCCTGCCCTCATCAGGGCTTTGAGGGCCTTCTTCTTTTCAATGAATCTGGATATGGGTGGACTGTGGCGATAGTAGAAGCGGACGAAGGCTCTACCTTTTCTATTGGTGAGCAGGCATTCATCCCGGAAGTTGCGGAATACTTCTACCTCCTCTGCCAGAGAGGTGCCATAGGCAGCGGAGGCGATGGGACAGGTAAGGCCATAGGTATGGCCATCACCGGCAGGGAAAGGAATCTTTAATCCTAAAGCAGGATCACCCAATAGGCTGAAGGTCTCAGAGATGTCTTCATAACCGCTACCATTGGCCAAGAAGGTGGTGTGAGCCTGGGCGATGGCATCACCAAGGATGTGGGTGGTACCTCCGAAGAAGGCCTTGAATAATCCCTCATCAAGTATCTTCTGGCCGTAAGGGCATGACGCACCACTTGAAGCAAAGACCCCAATGGCTCCTTTATTCTCTGCTTTCAGAAGTTTCTCCGCTAAGGAGTCTGTAGTGCGATAGCTGAAGAGGCCATTGGTGCAGCTCATGCTAACAAAGAAAGGTAATTTCTCCCCATTGGTAAGGGAATCAACATCGCTTGGGGATTGGAAGAGATACTCGTGTGCCCAAAAATCCAGCCACCCATGTCCCGCATAGTTAACAATGGCTACCCCGTCATTGATGGCATTCTTGATGGCAATTTTGCAAGCGCTTGCATCCCCATTATGATCAGTAGCGAGGTAAGATGTGGTTACCTGACAGGGACCAGTGGTGAGACCATTATTTGTGGTCTCAAATGTAATATCATCATCATCTGCGACCAGAAGGATCTTATTCTCCCAGGTATTGGTAGAAGAAGTCCCCTCATAGGCTAAGATTTTATCAACGATGTACTTTAATTCATCGCTGGTTCTTACGGGAAGGCGGCCGATATAGATATCGGGGATATGGTCACCGCCACTTACCCAGGAATACCAGTTGTCATTGGCGGTCTCACCGAAGAACGTAGTATAGGAGGGATAGGTGGGGAGATGGGCAAAGGAGCCATTTCCCTTATTATCCTTATAATCGTAGGTAGCATCCCCGACCAATAGACAATATTTTGGTTTCGGATCTTGCCAGTTATCGTAGGCATAGGTCAAGAAGTCCTTTATTGCCTTAGGATTGAAGACCCCATGATTGAATTCATTGTAGATATCGTTTACCTTTACCTTCTTGACCCTTAATCCCTTAACTTCTCTGTGGTTAACTAGAGAAGTTAGGTTATCATCATCATAGAAATCATCATTGCTCACGATGATGATGTAGTCCGCCCCATTATCTTCAGAACGTATGCCAGAGTTTATATATTCCTCAATGGATGTAGGTGTTAATGGCGTCTGTGCTAAATAGGTAGTGGCTCCCGTGATAGTGTCGTTGAACTTTGCAGTATAACCCTCTACCGTAAAGGTAATATGCTGGGGACTACTCGCATCTGTGATATCAAAGATCTCTATATCGCCAGTAGTGAAACCTGATATCTCAAAGCGGTGGTCGGTAGGAGTCTCATTGCTGAACTTCAGGGAGTCATTCTCTGCTACAAAACTGCGGTAGTAATCGATCTTTATAGTATCCAGCATAATTAGGTCATACTTTGCCCCGGTATCGCGAAGTGACTGAACGGTTATCGTCTGAGTTCGGTCTCCTTCTCCAGAATTGAGATAGGACTGGGTGAAATCGGCATTCAGGGTTGTCTCTCCCTTCCCATCCCAGTAAATCCCATCGGGATCTCCGACTTGATTATCATTCACATAGATTTTAGCATGGTTATTATCCTCTGGAGGGATATCGAAGTAGCCACGCAATGTCACCCTTATTCGAGCATTTTCTTCTGTAGAGACAACATCTTTGAGAGTGACAGTATAATTCTGAGAGACCTCGGCCAAGGGGTCATTTGGTTCATAGGTTACTGAAGCATACTTATTGAAGAACCATCTGTCAAAGGTATCAGCTCCCGGGCAGAGGCCATCGTAGCGTAGATTTTCCTCTTCTTCCTTTAGAGAGTAAAAGGCACTCTCTGGAGTATCGCTGGGGCCGGTATTATTTTTCTTATTTATTCTGGAACCAGTCGCACCACCAGAGGTTAGCCAATAGGCGTTGGTGGTAGTATATTTGGTATCCTTTGCCTTTCCATAGAACTCGATATAGTCGTTAGAATCGAATACATCGGCTTCATCCTCATCATGAACATAGATGGGGATCTCGCTTCCCTCATTATAGAGCTTGAAGGTGCTCAAGGAAGCAGAGAGGTCCATCCCAGCACTTGTGAGATAGGTATGGGTCAATCTATAGATTCCATCTTGGCTCAGGGATATCTTATAGGCTGGATTGGGGAAATCAGAGGGGAAAGAGGGGCTGGGGTCTGCCCAGGCAGGAGTAGAAAATAGAGAGGGAATCTTCGCTATTCGATGGACAGAGGTACCTCCAGAGGCGAAGTCAAGTCTCACCCTTATCTTTTTATAGAATTTGAGTTCCCTGGTTACTGGATTGAACTGTATGGGGTAGAGTTTTATCTGAACGACCTTCTGCTCCCTTTTATATCCTGTGAAGCCCGGTTCTGCTAAATTGTCGGGATAGAAGGCATCTGAACTATAGGCTATTTCATCCTTAGTAAATATCTCTTTCACATACTTAACATTCTCCGATTTCCTGGGCTCTTGGGTGGGGACAGGATAGAGGTTATAATCAGGGAAAGTGGTAGATTCAGTATCAAGGATGCTGATCTCAATTGAGGAATCAGAGGGAACCCCAAGCAGGGCACCCTTCATGGGGACCTGGGGCTTCCCTATCTCAGAGGAGTGGCCGTGGATATATCCCGGGATGGAGATTCTCTGATAGGTGATGCCCTCCTCAATCTTCTCCTCTTCATCAAATTCCTCTGTAGTGAGTTCTAAGGTTACTCCAAATTCATCGGATTCAATGATCTCTATTCCTTCCTTGGGGATCTCCTCAATCTCTGGTGGACGAGGAGATATGACTTCCTCTATGTCAGAAATAAAGGGATTGGTATCGTTCCGAAACTCCTCATAGTTGGTGAAGCCATCATTATCCGGGTCCAGGCCACCATCGTTTATATTAGGATTAAGACCATACCTCTTTTCCCAGCCATCTGGTATGCCATCGTTATCACTATCTATCCCTGGTGTGGCCCAGACCGGACCGTGCAGGGTCTTCTTACCAAAGCAGTCGACATCCTCCAACTTATAATAGTAGGTAGTTCCATCGAAGACATCGCTATCCAGATACCAGTATATTTTACCAATTACAGAGTATAATAGTCCGGGAATAAGGGAATCATTCAATTTAGTATAGGGACCATCTCTATTCTCACTTCTATAGATATTGAAGCCGGCATTCCCTACCTCGCTGGCTGTCCGCCACCAGAGCCAGACACCCCTCTCATAACTTAGGGCCTGGAAGTCTGCCAAGCCCACCAGGGTAGGCCAATATTCATTACCGGCAATCCCGAAGCATTCCTGACTATTCATAGAATTGGTTTCCACCGGAGTTACTGTTCCCCAGGTAGAGCCATTCCACTTCTGGACATCGATGTCAGGACCGGCAGTAGCATCATCATCTGAGGTCATGAGCATGATCTCGTATGTGCTCGGATCAGAGGCTAAGGCAATCCACTGGGGAACCGCTCCTACAGTAGTGGCAGGGGCCTCTGGTGATGACCAGGTGCTTCCGTTCCAGGTACAATACTTGGGAATGTTAGTATTATCGCTCCAGACAATCATGCCCTTTTGGTTGATGGTCGTCTCATAGGCAACATCGAAGTATCTTTTACCAATGCCTGGAGCAGTGAGCTCCACCTCCTGATAATTATCCCAGGTAGAGCCGTTCCAGATCTCAACTTGAATATCATTCAGGTTATCCTGGGTACCTAAAATAATCTCATCTGAACCTGGCTTAGAAGCCATCTTTGCCCAGCGCTGGTCACCGGCCCCTCGAGCAGTACAGTTTCCTCCTGTCCCCCAACTGCTCGCTTCCCAGATGCTATAGCGCGGTATATCATCAACATCTTGATAGACTACTAATGCGTGGCCAGATAACTGTTCATAGGCAACATCAAAGCTCTGATTAGTAGCAACATCACAGGCAACGTTTACTTTCGTTGCATTACCCCAGGTGGAACCATTCCAGACCTGGGCATAGATATTCTTATTACTGTCTTCGGTAGCTAAAATGATCTCATTGGAATCGGTTTTTGGCTTGGCCTCTAATCTGACCCACGCCAGATTACCGTCACCAATGGTTGCGCACTGCTCTCCAGCGCTCCAGGTAGAACCATTCCAGAATTGATAGTAGGGGATGGTTTCAGCAGAATCATTCATGTAGACCACCATAATATTCCCAGACTGCCGCTCGTAGGCGATATCAAACCACCTCCTGTCAACAGTAGCACCACTATTGTCTATTATTGTGGTTACTGTTCCCCAGCTATCGCCATCGTAAATCTGTACCTTTAGAGCTTCGAGATCGTCCAGGGTGCCCAGGATATATTTATTCGCCTTAGGGTCTGCCCGGACGATGACCCAGTGGGCATCGGCATCTGTTCCCAGGCTTCCCGCCTCACCCTCACTAGACCAGTTCGTTCCATCCCAGGTGCGATACGAGGGGTTAATGTTCGGTTCCGATCCTTCGTAGTAGGCCATCAGAGCATTGATAACGGCTTTGGCAGCCGTGGTGAAGGTTCCATAGCCAGCCTCATCATGAGTATGGCCGCATTGGGCGCTTTCATTCCCCACCTTATCCTTTGCTTTTACCCGCCAGTAATAGACGGTCTCCCCATCAAGCGATGGGCTCCAGCTGGTGCTGGACTGCCAATCGCTGTGCTGCTCATTTTCGGTGAATCCAATATTGGTGGCTAGCTGGAAGTAGTACTGGACACTACCCGAGCCAGAATCCGCGGCAGTTAGAGCCACCAGGGGAGTAGATGTTGGTACATCCAGATCATTGTTGCCTGGGGTATTACATCCCACATTGGTGGGAACAGCACCATCCACAGTATACTTCCAGGCGGTATCGGGGCCGGTGGTGAGGTAGTACATCACGGTGTCAACCTTGAACGCCACCTGGACGGTATTTCCATCAGCAATCTCTGCATTATTATGGTCGATGGTAAACTGGTAGGAGCCTGGCCATGTGCCAGAGTCTTTAGCTACACTGGTGTCAGATGATCCATCACCATCCGGTAGGGCTTCAGTATCCCACCAGAGCACCGGGTCGGCAGAAGGTTCGTTAAGCAGGGTCATATTAACGACATGATCGGCTTTATCATTTAAGTAGTCACCGGCCGTAAAGCCTGAGGTAATGGGGTTCTCTCCATCGGTGATGCTGTTGACGGTCACTGCCGAAGGGGTATACTGCCTATAGGCAAACATGGCACATTCTCCGTGATATTCGGAGCCGAGCGTCTCACGTGCCCCATCATAGCTCCAGCCAGTGCCCTCCACATACCTCTGGCTACAGATACCATAACCGGTAAGTTCAATGGTTATACACATAACCTCATCTGCATCTGGATCGGATAAAAGACGAATCCATTCTATGTCATCCCCAGCATTGTCTGTACAATCGGTAATCGATCCCCAGGTTGTGCCATTCCAGATGTTATACGAGATGTGCAGAAGACTTGCATCCGCAGAAGCGGCGGCCATACACGTACCCGTTGTCCCTATCCAGGCGATGCTCGTATCGCGATAGGTGGCGGTCTCACAGGTAGCATCCTCTGGTCCAGAAAGACCCCAGGAGGAACCATCCCAGATGAAGTATCTCCAGTCAGCACCGCTATCAATGCTCGTCAGGCCGATCTTGTCTGAGGCTGAGGAGGGATCGGAAGCAGCCTGGAGCCAGTAGACTGTATTGTTAATAAGCGGCCCATTTATCAGTTCACTTCCCCAACTACCGCCACTATATATCCTGTAGCGTGCCGTCGTGACGATGTCCTCCCCATAGATGAGCAGGCAGTCACCACTATTATTCTCCCAGGCAAGGGCAAAGCACTCCCTGAGATCATTGGAGGCTGTTATCTCTGCCTCCAGGGTATCCTCCCAGACACTCCCTGTCCAGTGGGCAGTCCAGATGTCATCATCACCATTCACCATAGCCATCATGATCTCATTAGAATCCTTCTTTGGTGCCAGGGCGATATATGTTGGTTTCCCAGTTCCTGCAGTGGTCAGATCTAACTCAGTCGGCCCAGTCCAGGTACCTCCATCCCAGGTATAATACCAAGGGTCCTCCTCATCCCTATTGTAGAGTACCAGAGCATCCCCAGAGGTCTGTTCATAGGCGATGTCGAACTTTCTCCTAAGATAAACAGCATCGCTATCAGTAATGTTTAGGGCGTCTCCCCAACTGCCTCCGTCCCAGACCTGAATATGGATATGGCCTGATGCATCAATCGCCCCCAGGATATACTCATCCCTTGTTGGACAGGCCTTGAGGACGACCCAATAATTTAGAGCGCTGCTATCCGTAGCAGTGGCAGCCTCGCTTACCCAGCTTGTTCCATTCCAGGACTGATACTTTGGTATATTATCTGAAGTATCACCATAAGCGAGCATGCCCTCAGTTGCATATGCCCTACTGTTCCAGCTTAGAAGAAGGCCAGCAGAGAGGAATAATATCACTATTAAGTTCTGGAAAAATCTTCTTTTCTTCATCCCGCACCTCTTGATAAGTTAATAAGTCAACAAGTTGACAAGTTAATAAGTTGATAAGAAAACATTCGGTTACGGTTACGAGTTACGTGTCTCGGGTTACGAGTTTTGTGTTATCCTGTCACTTGTTACTTAAGCAAATTTCTTGCTGAGGATGTTCTTGATCTCGTTCAGGCTTGGCCTATGGCTATTAATCCTCTTAATCTCTTCCAATCTTCTTAAGGTATCCTTGCTGTCATAGAGGCGATAGCCACCTGGGGTGTGGCTTATCGGTCTCAATAGTCCTATCTGAGTATAGTATCTCACAGTAGAGGGCAGGACCCCGGCCTCCTTGGCCACTTCCCCAATCTTAAGAAGCCCCTTAGCCAATCTTTCCTGACGCTTCATTTCTTCTTCTCCTAAGATAGGCCTCACTTTCGTTCGGCAATTTCACCCCGCACCTTTTAAATATTCAGAATTTCTTGAATACTTAAATAATGCCTTTATGAATGCTAAAAAGGTGCGGGGCAAGCAGATTAGCAGATGAAAATCAAATATTAAATATTAAAAATTAAAGTTACATACTAAAATTCAAAAGTTTCTTAAACTTTACATTTTGATTTGTCATTTTGCATTTTAATTTTTGCATTTTGCATTTAATTATCT
>JAUXAI010000019.1 GCA_030619985.1 bacterium
CAAGGTTCTCGAGCGCAGCGAGAGGCCTCCTTATAGAGAGCCAGAGATAGCGCTCGCCGTTCTTATTGAGCATGGAGGGATGGGAGGGGAGGCCGCGGCCCCGGTTGCCAAAAAAATATTTGAGGCCTACTTTGCAGGAAAGTGAGGCTCCGCCCCAGAGGGGCTCTGCCCCGGAGGGAAAGTGAGAAAGTGGGAAAGTGAGCAGGTGAGAAAATGGATAGTAAATTGGGTGGAATAGGTGGATTGGTTGGATTAGGTGAATAGTTTGATGGTTGGATGGTTGGATGTTTTAATCACTTATTCCCATATTTTCTTGTTAACTTTTTTTCGCATTAACGCATTTCGTATTACCGCATTAACTTATTAACTTATTAACTTATTAACTTGTCAACTCCCACCGGAGGTGGGCGATGTTCGATAGAAGGCTTTTAAAGAACTTTGACTGGGGCTTACTCGTTATCACCCTTCTCCTTTGCCTTATCGGGATATTGACCATCTATAGTGCCGCCAAGCCCTACTATCTGAAGCAGTTTGCTTCCCTGGGCCTGGGCCTGGTTGCCTGTATGATCCTTTTCTCCATCGATTATCATAAGTGGGCGAGATGGGCTCCCCTCCTTTATCTTGCAGGCCTGGTGCTTCTCTTGCTCCTCTTCTTCTTCGGCCACTCAGTATTGGGTGCCCGGCGCTGGCTCTCCATTGGCTTTTTAACCTTCCAGCCTTCAGAAGTCTCCAAGGTGGCAACCCTTCTCCTCCTCGCCAGATATCTAAGCCAAAAAGAGAAGGCAGACCTCTTCATTCCTTTAATCATTGTCGTCCTCCCCCTTCTTTTGATAGCCAGTCAGCCCGACCTGGGAACTGCCTTCCTCTTCCTCCCCCTGGGACTGGTCCTGGTCTATCTCGCTGGTGCCCGGATAAGGCATCTTCTTCTTTTAATCGGTTCCTTCCTGCTTGCTTCTCCCTTAGTCTGGCTCTTTCTGCATGACTATCAGAAGAGGAGGATCCTCTCCTTCTTGAATCCCGCCAGGGATCCCCTGGGTGCAGGCTACAATGTCATTCAGTCCAAGATTGCCATCGGCTCTGGCCGACTCCTGGGAAAAGGATTCCTAAATAGCACCCAGAGTAGTTTTTTACCCGGACATCATACCGACTTCATCTTCTCCTCCTTTGCAGAGGAGTGGGGCTTTCTGGGCTCCCTGTTACTTTTGGGAATCTACTTCTTTCTCATCATTCGTGCCATTGAAATAAGCCTCCATGCTAAGGATAGATTAGGATCCCTCTTAGCAGCAGGGGTCGCCATTCTCCTCGCCAGCCAGATCATCATCAATATCGCCATGGCAACCGGAATCCTGCCTGCCACGGGATTGCCCCTTCCCTTCTTAAGTTATGGGGGAAGCCACTTAGTAACCAGCCTCGCCTCAATCGGCCTCTTGCTCAATATACGTATGCGCAGATTTATGTTTTGAAAACGCAGATGACCGCAGATAACAACGCTGATGACCGCAGATGCGGCTAGTCTATCGGTTATCGTTATTCGGTTGCGAGGCTCGTATTAACTAAATGATATAGCACAATATCAAAAATCAAAGTGCAAAAATCAAAATGATCCGTCTAAGACGGACAAAATGTAAAAATTTCTAAGGTTTAGAAGTTATTGATTTTAATATTTAATTTTTAATATTTGATTTTTCAACGTAACCCTTCAACGAATGACGAAAGACGGAACTGGTTACCGTTCGCTGGTTACTGTAAACCTCTATTCTACCGTTCATCGATAATGAGGTAAACATAGTTTCCTTGGAGGATAAAATAGCAGAGATGCTTCCCCTGGTCTCAAGGCCGGCCAAGTATCTGGAGCGGGGTTGACCCCGCCCCTTCTTTATGTCATGGTTTTATCTCTGATGAAGGAGCGGGGTTGACAAATTTCTTTATTGATGATATACTTAATAAATAAAAACCTCGCTTCGCGAGAACCTTGTTTTTCGTTTCGCTCAAAATAAGAACCTCCGATTTCATCGGAGAACCTTTTTTTATCAATACCTTAAAATGAACCAAACAAGTTGTCTCTTTTATTGAAATAAAATAAAGTAGTTGGAGAACGATATGTACGCCATAATCCAAAGCGGAAGCAAGCAGTATAAAGTAGAGGTCGGGGATACTATCCGCACAGAAAGAATAGACTCTAAAGTGAGAGAGAAGATAGAGCTAAAGGAAGTCCTACTGATCAAGGATGAAGATAAGGTCCTGGTGGGAAGGCCCCTTCTCTCTGGAGCAAAGGTTATTGTAGAGGTCAAGGAGCAGGGAAGAGGGAAGAAGATAGTGATCGGTAAGTTCAAGAGAAGGAAGGGATACAGAAGAAAGGCCGGACATCGCCAGGAATATACTGCATTGCTCATCAAGGAAATTATAAAGTAACCAGTAACCAGCGAACAGTAACCAGAACAGTAAATTCCAAATAACAAATCACAAACAATATACAATGACCAAATGACCAAAACAATAAGCGAATCAGAACATCAGAACATCAGTAGGAAGGATAGACGCCAAACAAGCTGGCTAAATTCTTCGCGATGCTCCGAATGCAGATTATCGGGATATCAGGAAAAATCTATTAAAGCCTGATATTCTGGTATCCTGATACTCTACCCACTGATATACTGATACCCTGATATGCTTTTGATTTATCTAATTTGATGCTTGTAATTTTGCTGTAAACTGGTTACTGTAAACTTCTAATCTATAAAGGGAGGAGAGAAATGGCACATAAGAAGGGAATGGGTTCCTCAAGGAATGGAAGGGATTCTGCTTCCCAGAGATTGGGGATCAAGACCTCCTCTGGCCAGAAGGTAAGAGCAGGAGCCATCATTGTCAGGCAGAGGGGGACGAGATTTCGACCGGGCTTGAATGTCGGCCTGGGAAGGGATGATACCCTCTTTGCTATGATAGATGGCTTCGTCTCCTTTGAGAGAACTGGAGAGAGGAAGAGGGTCTCTATCTATCCCTCTCTTAAGACAATCTACTAAAATAACACGGGTGACAAGGGGAACAAGGGTGACAAGGGTTTAACTCCTGTTACCCCTGTAGCCCCTGCCCCCCCTGCAACCCCCGAGAGAATATGTTCATTGATCGGACAAATATCTTTGTTAAAGCAGGCAATGGAGGGAATGGTTGCATCGCCTTCGCCCGCCAGAAGCATCGTCGAGGTGGCCCGGATGGAGGGAATGGAGGAAGAGGAGGGAGTATCTACCTGGAGGTAGATAAAAGGCTCAAGACATTAATTGACCTTCGTTACCATCCCCACTACAGAGCAAGAAACGGAGATCATGGAAAGGGAAAGGGGAAGAGCGGGAAGACGGGTCAAGACCTGATCATTAGAATCCCTCCAGGAACCGTAGTAAGGCATAGGAAGAACAGAGAACTTATCGCTGATCTCCTAAACCCTGGCCAGGGGATATTAATCGCTAAAGGAGGAAAAGGGGGGAAGGGGAATGCTTCCCTTGCTTCTTCCCGGGACCCGGCCCCCCGCTTTGCAGAGGAGGGGCAGACAGGTGGGGAGAGGGAATTAGAATTAGAGTTAAAACTGATCGCAGATGTGGGACTGGTTGGCTATCCCAATAGTGGAAAGTCAACCCTTTTGGCCTCTCTCACCCGTGCCCGACCCAAGATTGCCTCCTATCCCTTTACCACCCTCTCTCCCAACCTGGGAGTTGTCTCTTGTAAGGGAAAAGAGTTCATCCTGGCTGATATCCCGGGTTTGATTGAAGGAGCCCATAAGGGGAAGGGATTAGGACACGACTTCTTGCGCCATATAGAGAGGACCAGACTTCTCATCCACATCGTTGATCTTACCGGCTATGAGGAAAATCCTCCCTTCTTTAACTTCCGAACAATAAATGAAGAACTTAGAGCCCACGATCCCTTGCTCTTTGAGAGGCCTCAGATTGTGGCGGCAAATAAGATGGACCTGAAGGAGGCCAGGGAGAACTTCCCCCAGTTCCAAGAAGAGCTCAGAAGCCAGAGATATAAGATATATCCTATATCTGCCTTAACTGGCGAGGGAATGGAAGAGTTGAAGGAAGCGATAGTAAAAGAGCTGGAGAAAGTGGGAATCGGAGAAACGGAGAAACGGGGAAGGTGAGCAACCAAGCTATCCAGTATCCAGCATCAAGGATCCAGGATCTGTGATCTGTATCTATCCGTAATCAATCCGTGTTAATGCTTAATATTTATGCTCTCTAGAATGCCAGCGAAGCGCATTCTGTAATCCGTGAGAATAAAATGAAGAGAGACTTCTCGAAAACAAAGCGCATCGTGGTAAAAATAGGTTCCAACCTCCTAACAGAAAAGAATAGATTGAACCTGAAGAGGATGGAGGAGATTGTAGATCAACTGGCCTCTCTTCAGAAGGAGAATAGAGAGATCATCCTGGTCACCTCTGGTGCCATTGCCAGCGGAATGGGGAGGTTAAATCTGAAGAGACTCGCCTCTATGCCTCAGAAGCAAGCCGCGGCAGCCATCGGCCAGAATCTCTTGATGGGAATATATGAGAGACTCTTCAAGAAAAGGGGCTGCCTCGTTGCCCAGGTTCTCTTGACCTCTGAGGATATTCAAGATAGAGAAAGATACCTCAATGCCCGCAACACCCTTTTAACCCTTTTGAATTATAAGGCCATCCCCATCGTCAACGAGAACGATACCGTAGCAGTAGATGAGATAAAGTTTGGAGATAACGATACCCTCTCCGCCCTGGTAGCCAGCAAGGTAGAGGCGGATCTCTTAATCATCCTAACCGATACTAAGGGATTATATACTACGGATCCCAAGAGAAGAAGAGGGGCCAGGTTCATAGAAGAGGTATCCGAGATCACTCCCCAGTTGGAGAAGATGGCCTCTGGCCCGGGAACCCTAAGGGGAACGGGAGGAATGGTGACTAAACTGAGGGCGGCTAAGATCACTCGCTCCTCAGGGATAGCCATGGTCATCGCTGATGGAAGAATGGGGAATGTGATCAAGAGGCTTTTGGCTGGGGAGCGCCTGGGAACCCTATTCCTGCCTAAAAAGAGGCTCAAATCACGAAAGAGATGGATCGCTTTTGGAGTCATCCTCAAGGGGAAGGTAAGGGTGGATGAGGGGGCCAAGGAGGCCATTTCCAAGAGAGGAAAGAGTCTCCTCCCTTCTGGAATCACAGAGGTTAGGGGTGAGTTCTCTATAGGAGACGGGGTGAGCATCATCGATGAAGAAGGTGAAGAGTTTGCCCGGGGAATAGTCTCCTACTCTTCAAATGAAATTGATGAAATAAAGGGAAAGAAGACCCAAGAGATAAGAAAGATCCTGGGCTATAAGGACTACGATGAAATCATCCATAGAGATAATCTGGTCATCCTCTAAGTAGCTTGCTAAGCAAGAAAAGACAAGGGTTTACAGTTAACGGTGTACGGTTTACGGTAAAAAATGGTAAACGGTAAACAATAACTCCTAAAAGGTATTGGAATGTCTATCAAGAGCGAGATGATTAGCCTGGCCGAGAGGGCTAAGAGGGCCTCGGAAGAATTGGCCAGGCTTTCTACCCCTGCCAAAAATAGCATCCTGAAGAATATGGCAAGGGGAATCCTTAAAAGGAAAAAAGAGATTTTAAGGGCAAACGAAAGGGATGTTGAACTTACTAAGAAGAAAGGTCTAAGTAGAGCCTTGATAGATCGCCTCGCCTTAAAGCCCGCCCGCATTCAAAATATGGCAAAATCCCTAAGAAAGGTTGCCTCCCTTCCCGATCCCGTGGGAAGGATAATAAGAACCACTAGAAGGCCTAATGGCTTAGTAATAAAGAAGATAAAGGTTCCCATTGGGGTAATCGCTATGATCTATGAGGCCCGGCCAAATGTCACGGTAGAGGCCAGTGGCCTGGCATTCAAGAGCGGGAATGCTGTCATTCTAAAGGGAGGAAGCGAAGCCCAGAACTCTAACCTTATTATCACCAAAATCTTGAATGAGACTAAAAGCCTTCCTAAAAACGCTATTCAACTAATCGGGACCACTTCTCGCCAGGCGGTAAAGGAATTACTGAGACTGGATGACTACATCGATCTCGTCATCCCCCGGGGAGGGGAGGGTCTCATCCAGATGGTGAGAAGCCAGTCTACTATCCCGGTCATCGCCCATGCTAAGGGACTATGCCATACCTATGTGGACCGGGATGCTAATCTTGATATGGCGGAGGAAATAGTCTATAATGCCAAGGTTCAGAGGCCCGGGGTATGCAATGCTCTTGAGACCCTCCTGGTTCATAAAGATATCGCCAAGAGGTTTCTGCCCCGAATGATCGAGAGATTGGAAGGAGTCGGGGTAGAAGTGAGGGGTTGTCCTAAAAGCAGAAGAATTGTCCTTAGTATCAATAAGGCAGGAGAGATCGATTGGCAGACAGAGTACCTAGACTTGATCCTATCCATCAAGATAGTTAATAGTCTGGAGGAGGCTTTAGACCATATCGCAAGGTATGGCTCAAACCACTCAGAGGCCATAATCACCAGAGATAAGAAAGCAGCAGAGAGGTTCCTGAAAGCGGTTGATGCCAGTGCGGTCTTTGTCAATGCCTCAACCAGGCTCAATGATGGTGGGGAGTTTGGTCTGGGAGCAGAGATTGGGATCTCCACCCAGAAGCTCCATGCGCGAGGTCCCATGGGCCTGGAGGAACTCACCACCTATAAGTACTTAGTCTACGGGAAGGGACAGGTTAGAACATAAGGTTTACGGTTGACGGTGTACGGTTAACGGTACACAGTCCCGACGGATGTCGGGACAGGCAAATTGAATAGTAGCTATTCACCAGCGGGGCAAGTAAAACGCACCGCTCAACGGTAAACGAAATCACCAATATTGGAGATGTTATGCGCATTGGGATCATGGGCGGGACCTTTAACCCCATCCACTACGGCCACCTGGTGACCGCAGAGGTGGTGAGGGATAAGTTCAAGCTGGACAAGGTGATCTTCATTCCCTCCTATCGCACTCCCTATAAAGGGAGAAGAGACTTAATCTCTTCCTCTCATCGCTACAAGATGGCAAAATTAGCCATAGAGAATAATGGCTATTTTTCAGTATCCGATATTGAGATTAAGAGAAGGGGAAAGTCATACACCCGGGATACCATGAAAGAGTTTAAGGAAAAGTTTGGGAAAGAAACGAAACTCTTCTTTATCACCGGAGCGGATGCCATCGGCCAGATGCCCAGATGGAAGGGGGCCAAGGAATTACCTCAATTATGTGAGTTCATCGCTGCCTCCCGACCGGGCTTTAAACTAAGAAAACTACCCCCGAGATATGAGAGGCATACCCGCTTAATCGAGGTTCCTGCCTTGGCCATCTCATCCACAGATATCAGGAAGCGCCTAAAAAGAGGCGAGACCATAAAGTATCTTCTCCCAGAGAAGGTTGAGAGATATATCCACCAGCACCGGTTATATTTAAGCCTCGGAATTTAAATAAGTGTAACAAAGGAAAAAGGGGAAGGGGGCTTAATTCCCAATTACCCATTCCTAATGAAATTCTTAATGTCCAATGCCAGAATACCAAAAGATTTTTGGAAATTTAGGATTTTTGGAAATTTAGGATTTTTGAATTTATCTGTGATCATCTGCGCTTTAGAATCTGTGCTAATCTGTGAAGATCGCCGAATGAAGTGAGGCATATCTTGATGAAGATCCCCTTAGTAGACCTGAAGAGTCAGTATGAGGAAATAAAGGATGAAATTCAGGAAGCAATAAATAGAGTCTTAGATAGTAGCGCCTTTATCCTGGGTGAAGAGGTTACTAAGTTCGAAGAGGAATTTGCTAAATTCTGCAATACAAAATATGCCATAGGAACCTCCTCCGGAACCTCGGCTCTTCACCTTGCCCTATTATCTTTAGGAATAGGGGAAGGGGATGAAGTCATTACCACCCCTTATACCTTCACGGCAACGGTGGAGACCATTATCCACTGTGGGGCGAAACCAGTCTTTATTGATATTAATCCCAGAAACTACAATATCGATGTCCAAAAACTCGAAGAATACCTTAAACTCTCGGAGCGAAGCGGAGACCCCGACCCTTCCTCTCCACGCTCGTCGGGGCGAACTCGGCCAAAGGCCATTGTTCCCATCCACCTCTATGGCCAGTCAGCAGATTTAGACCCTATCCTAAAACTGGCCAAAAAGTATAACCTAAAAGTGATCGAAGATGCCTGTCAGGCACACGGAGCAAAGTATAAAGGAAAGAGAGTGGGCTCCACAGGAGATATTGGATGTTTCAGCTTCTATCCCGGAAAGAACCTGGGAGCCTATGGGGATGGAGGAATGGTGGTCACCAATGACGAAGAGATTGCTGATAAGATTAGATGCTTAAGAGACCATGGGAGAAGGGAGAAGTATGAACACCAGATGATAGGGTATAACTACAGATTGGATGCCCTCCAGGCTGCTATTTTGAGAATAAAACTGAAGTATTTGAATGAATGGAACGAAAAGCGAAGAAAGAATGCCTTAATCTACAACGAGTTATTAAAGGGATTGGATATCATCACTCCTTATGAAGAGGAATATGCAAAGCATGTCTATCACCTCTATGTTGTCAGAGTAAAGGGAAGAGACAAGGTCTATGAATCTTTGAGGACGAAGGGCATTCTCTGTGGGATTCACTATCCTCTCCCCCTCCATCTCCAGAAGGCCTATCGATATCTGGGGTATAAGGAAGGGGATTTCCCAGTTGCAGAAGAATGTACCCGGGAAGTCATCTCCCTTCCCATTTATCCCGAACTAAAGAGAGACCAGATAGAATACATCGTTAAAACCTTAAAGAAGAAATTAACCTAAGAAGCTCTTGCTAAATAGCAATCTTTATGATATCCTGATTACCCGATATCCTGATTACCCGATACCCTGATTACCCGATACCCTGATTAAAGGAGTCTCTTATGTATGAGGCCTACTGGGGATTGAAAGAGAAGCCCTTTGAGAATACTCCCGACCCCCGCTTCCTCTATCGCTCCCCAAAGCATGAGGAGGCTTTAACTCGCTTAATCTATGCTATTCAGGAGAGGAAGGGAGGAGCAGTAATGACCGGGGAGTTCGGAAGCGGGAAGACTGTCATATCCCGGGTTCTTTTGGATGAACTCGATCCCGTGAAGTATAAGCTCATTTACATCACCAATACCCAGATCACAGCCATAGAGTTCCTGAGGGAGATCGTGCGTCAATTACAGAATGAGACCCCTCCCTTCAGAAAGTCAGACCTCCTCCACATCCTGAACGAGATACTGCAGAGGAATGTGGATATTGGGAAGGATACCGTCATCATCATCGATGAGGCCCAGCTCATCGCCGACCAGAGGATATTCGAGGAACTGAGAATGCTTCTGAACTTCCAGTGGGAGAAGAGGTTCCTTCTCACCCTCCTCCTTATAGGCCAGCCCGAATTGAGGGAGAAGATAAACCGCATCCCCCAATTCAAGCAGCGGCTCCCCATAAGGTATCATCTTACCACCCTGAATGCGGAGGAGACTGGGAAATATATCGCCCATCGCCTGCGAGTAGCGGGGAGGGAAGAGGAGATCTTCGATGCTGAAGCCTTGGAACTGATCCACAGGCAGTCCAAGGGCTGTCCCAGGGAGATAAATAATATCTGCGATATGGCACTCTTCATCGGCTTCGGAAAAGAGGTTCCCAGAATCGGGGAGGAGATCGTTAGAGAGGTAGCCAGCGACCTGGGAGGAAGATGGTAACTGCGGCGACAGAGCCGCTGAGTAAAAAAGTATAAAAGTAAGAAAGTAATTTATCCGTGCTAATCCGTAATAAATCAGTGCTAATCCGTGTCTAAAAGGAGGTGATTAGAGATGAAAACGCTTTCCATCATTGCTATTGTTGTGGCGGCAGTAAGTGCTCTTCTGGGGATTATCTCACGAATAATGATTCAGCCCTTCTTCGGTGGTCTCCGGGTTGAGGCCCATGCCTTCCTCCAGTTTTCCAGCGTCTGCCTACTATTCGCCATTGCCTTAGGAACCCTGAAACTCCTAGAGAAGAAGTAACTGTAAAAATGCCAGAGCGAGACAAGTAGACAAAGGTTACGGTAACGCCTGCCCCGATTTTAATCGGGGAAACCCGTATCATTATTTAGAAAACGGAAAAATTCTGATTTCAGATTTCTGATTTCACTACCGCTTTCAGGTTTCCGTCAACCCCGCACCTTTTATATCTAAAATCTTCCTTCTAGGCAGATAGGTGCAGGGCAGAAAGGTGCGGGGTCAACTGTTTTCCGACTTCAACAAAACGGGCGTCGCAACCTCAACCGTATTACGTTACCGAAAGACGAAACGAACAGCGCAACCTTTCAACGTATGACGAGAAACGGAAAGGGTTACGTAATCCTAACCGGATTGCTAACTTCTTGAGGCGAAGTTCCCTATTCTGTAATTGCCGATCCGGGGAGCGAGAAATTCTCGCTCCCCGCTTTTGCACATTTGTATCAACGATTGTCTCTAAAATTGTGCGCATACTAGATTGTTGAAAGCACAAATTGATCGACGATCGTCGATTGATTTGTGTATTTTTTATTTTGAAGCATCAGAACTTCAATGAAACCATGGATTTGACCGATTAGACGGATTTCTTTAAAAATATAATCCGTTAAATCCGTGCTACGAAGTGATCCCCTCGGGATAATCCGTGGTTCCAAAGATAATCCGTGAAAATCTGCGCAATCTGTGGTTATTATTTTGCTTGACAAATGCCTTTTCTTATGATAAACTTAAAGTAGACTGTTAGTTCTAAGATTCTGGAGCATCGGAACTTCAATAGTTACACAGATGGGCCAAATTAAATCAGTGCTAATCCGTGTTCCAAATCTGTGCTAATCTGCTTGCCCCGCACCTTTTTAGCATTCATAAAGGCATTATTTAAGTATTCAAGAAATTCTGAATATTTAAAAGGTGCGGGGTGAAATTGCCGAACGGAGTGAGGCTTATCTGGGAGGAGAATATGACTCGTGATGAGAGGTTGAAAAAGGGACTATTGAGGGTAGGGGAATTGGCAAAAAGAGCCGGCGTTCTATCCTCCACCATAAGGCACTATACCAATGTCGGCCTCCTATACCCGGCCTCTACCACTCCGGGTGGCCACCGCCTCTACGAGGAAGAAAAGAGCCTGGCCAGACTGAGGGAGATCAAGAAAATCAATAGCCAAAGGCCTTCCCTGGCCCAGATCAAGGAGAGGATAGACAGACAGTTCAACTCTGGAGAAAGAAAATGAAAAAGAAAAATAAATCAATGTTGTTAAGAGAAAAAGGATCTGTTTATAAGATAAATAGAAATACAATTACCATTCCAGTAATTGAAAAAATTGTTGAAAAAGTTGTTAACAAGAAACTTCAGGAATTACTGAAAGATCCTGATTATGGTTTAAAATTGCGCAAGAAGTTCAAAGATAAATTAAATGCTATTATGAAACAGAAAAAAAAGATAATTCCTGAGGAAAAGATACTAAAAAAGTATAGAGTCGAATTGTAGTGTACAAGGTTAGATATCACTCAGAGGCAGACAAGGATTTAGAAAAGTTAGATGAGCTAATAAGAAAGAGAATCATTGCGAAGGTACATTGGTTAGCAAAGAATGTTGAAAAACTGAGGCCTGAGATGCTTGGCGGTGGATATAAAGGACTATACAAATTAAGAATCGGTGACTGGCGAGTAATATATGAGATAAGGTATTCGCAAAAATTATTGGTTGTTTATACCGTTGGTCATGGAAAAGAAATTTATAGAAAATGAATGACAGAAAGAAGGAATATCTCTCTGGTCCGGTGGCGGAGAAAGTTGGTCTCCTTTTGGAAAAGGAATGGAAACCGGAAACAGTTCTCTCTGTACCAGTCATCAGCTACCGAGAGGCAGCCTTAGCCTAAAAGGCAATCCTTACTCGTAACCCGTAACCCTTAATCCTTACTCAACTGGCCAACCGGCTAACTAATAATCTACGATCCGTATGAACCCCGCCCCTCATGGAGGAGCGGGGTGAATCTGCCTATATCTGCCTGCCTCGTTGATAAGGGGCCTGCCCCGTTGTTGCGTAGCAACTTTACGGGGTTTGCATCCCTGTCTGCCGACAAGTAGGCGCATTTTACCGAATGGATTGAAGCTTAACTTGATAAGGAGGAGAGATGAAGAGAGTGAGTATTGTTATCCCAGTCTATAATGAGGAAGGGGTGATCGGAAAGGTCCTGGATGGTATAGGGGAGATGATGAAGCGGAAGAAGAAGGATTATGAGATCCTGGTGGTTAATGATGGCTCAGTAGATAAAACGGAAGAAGAGGTTAAAAAGAGAAGAGTAAAGGTGATAAGCAACCCTTATCGGAGGGGATATGGCGGGGCGCTGAAGACTGGGATACAGAGGGCGAGGGGAGAGTATCTCATCTTCTTTGATGGCGATGGGCAGCATAATCCGTACGATATCCCGCGCATCTCTCAAGAATTAGGGAAATATGATATGGTGGTGGGGGCCAGGAGGGAGCAGTCCCATCTCCCCCTCTACAAGAGGCTCTCCAAGGCCCTCCTCTGTCGGGTAGCAGATTATCTCGCTCAGACAAGAATCCCGGATCTGAACTCCGGCCTGCGCGGGGTGAAGAAGGAGGTGGTTATGCGCTTCATGCACCTCTTGCCCAATACCTTCTCCTTCACCACTACCATAACCCTGGCCCTGATCAAGGACGGCTACAGCGTTAAATACCTTCCCATTGAGACCAAAAGGAGAGTGGGAAGGGGGACGATGAGCTATCTTCGGGATGGCTTTGGAACCCTTCTTCTCATTCTGCGCACTATCGTATTGTTCGATCCCCTGAGAATCTTTCTACCAGTGAGTTTTCTGCTCTTTCTCGTTGGCCTGGGTATGGGCCTTTTCGGTGTCATCCTCTATCAAAACCTCTCCAAATCTGCTCTCCTCTTACTCCTCTCCGGGATAAGCGTCTTCTTCTTTGGCCTCCTGGCAGATCAGGTATCCCACATTAGAAGGGAATTATGAAAAATGCCCTGACTATCGATCTCGAGGATTGGTATCAGGGGAATGACTTCTCTATCCCGGTGGAAAACTGGGGGGATTATGAGGACCGGATTGTGGAAAGCACAGAGAGGCTTCTCACCATCCTCACCCAACATGGAGTGAAAGCCACCTTCTTTGTTCTGGGCTACCTTGCTCAGAGTCATCCCTCCCTCATAAAGACCATCGATAGGGAGGGGCATGAGATAGCTTCTCATGGGTGGGCTCATCGACTCCTCTATCACCAGAGACCAAAAAAATTTAGAGAGGAGTTGAAAAAATCGTTAGGGATAATAGAGGGAATAATCGGGAAGAAGGTTAAGGGTTTCCGGGCCCCCTCCTGGTCCATTACCAAAAAGTCCCTCTGGGCGCTGGATATTTTGCAGCAATCTGGAATGAGGTATGATTCGAGTATCTATCCCACCAGGACTCATCTCTATGGTCTTCCCTTTTCTCCTCGTTATCCCTATAATATAAGGGAGGGGCTCGTTGAGTTTCCCCCCTCAACCATAAGGATTTTGGGAGTCAACCTCCCTTTCGGAGGTGGTTTTTTCAACCGCCTCCTTCCCTATAAAATAATAAAGTGGGGCATTGAAAGAATAAATAGGGAAGGAGAGCCGGCCCTCATCTACCTCCACCCCTGGGAACTGGATACCTCCCAGCCCCGAATAAAACTTCCCCTCTTCCATAAGAAGCATTATTTCCACCTCCAGTCTACAGAGGAAAAACTTGAGAAATTACTCACTGACTTCTCCTTCTCTCCCATATCAAGGCTTCTCTCCCTATGAAGGTCCTCTTCATCTCTCCCCCCAATAAGAATATGATCTCTACCAACGTTCCCTCCTTTGTGGAAGAAGAGACCGGCCGTTATCCACCACTGGGCCTTCTCTATATCGCTTCTTATGTCCGAAAATATACCGAGCACGAAATAACAATCTTAGATGCTATTGTTGAGGAATTGGATTATCCCGGGATAGAAGAACGGGTGAGGGCGATTAAGCCGGATATTGTGGGCATCCAGACCATGTCCTTCACCCTGATAGATGCCCTATTATGTGCTAAAATAGTCAAAAGAATCAATAAAAATATTCCCATTATCTTTGGTGGCCCCCATCCCACCATCTTCTCTCAGGAGACGATAAACCTAAAGGAAGTGGACTATGTGGTGGTTGGGGAAGGGGAAGTCACCTTCAAGGAACTATTAGAGAATATCAATAATCCTAAGGAATTAAATGGAGTAAAGGGTCTGGTCTACAAAGAGGATGAAAAAATAATAGATACTGGCCCAAGAGAATTTATTAAGAATTTAGATGCCATTCCCTTTCCTGCCCGAGAGTTAATCCCCCGTAAGGAGTATTATTCCCTTCTTGCCAAGAGAACACCTATTACTACCATGATTACCTCTCGTGGCTGTCCCTACAGATGTCTCTTCTGCGATAGACCCCAACTGGGAAAGAAATTTAGAGCGAGGAGTGCAGAGAATGTGGTGGATGAGATGGAGGAGTGTCTCAGGATGGGGATTAAGGAGATCCTCATCTATGATGATACCTTTACTATCGATCGCCAGAGGGTCTTAGATATCTGTAGTGAGATATTGAAAAGGAGATTAAAGATTGGCTGGGATATCAGGGCCAGGGTAGACAATGTAGATAGGGAGATGCTTGAAAGATTGAAGGAGGCGGGATGTGAGAGAATCCACTATGGAGTGGAGGCCTCAAGCCAGAGGATATTAGATATATTGGGAAAAGGGATTACTTTAGAGCAAGTAAAAAAAGCCTTTAGATTGACTGAGGAGGCCGGGATCTCCACCCTGGCCTACTTCATGTTTGGTTCACCAAAAGAAACAGAGGAAGAAATCAAAAATTCTATAAGGTTAGCAAAGGAGTTGAAACCAGACTTCGTTCACTTCTCTTTAACTACCCCCTTCCCAGCCACCGATCTCTATCGCCTTGGCCTGGAAGAAGGGGTTTTAAAAAGAGACTACTGGAGGGAGTATGCCCGAAATCCAGAAAAGGACTTTATCCCTGAGCTTTGGGAAGAGAATCTATCGCGAGAAAAGTTAGTAACACTACTAAAATCAGCCTATCGAAGTTTCTATATCCGACCAGCCTATATCTTGAAAGAATTGACCAAGGTCAAATCCTTAAAAGAGTTCAGCAGGAAAACAAAAGCTGGTCTAAGAGTCGTTAAACTTTAAAATGGAGACTATAGAGTATCATAAGAGAAGAAAGAGGAGAGGAGCCCTCAGGTATCGTCTTGAGAAAAGAACAAAAGAGGTATTGGAGGCTGTCAAAAAACATCGAGGGACTAAAATCACTTCTCTTTTGGATATTGGCTGTGCTGACGGGCTGATGCTCAATCTTTTGAATCAAGGCTTAGCAATCTCCTTATCTATAGGAATAAATTCCTCCTTAGAATTATTAAGAGCTAATCTCAATCCTGATATCAAAATGATTCAAGGCTGGGCCGAAAATCTGCCCTTCAGGAATGAGGAATTTGAAGTGATTATTGCTACTGCAGTTATAGAACACCTCTCACAGCCCACGAGAATGATTAAAGAATGCTATCGCCTTCTGAAGAAAGGAGGGATACTTATTATAACTACCCCGGTTCCCTTCTGGGATAAAATAGCAAGGAAAACAGGACTTCTAAAAGAAAAAGGGCATCAGAAAACCTTTTCCCTTTCGATACTCAAAGCACTTCTTACTTCACAGGACTTCAATATATTAAAGGCAGAAAAATTTATGTTCTCTCCCATTGGTTTTCCTTTCGAAGAAAAAATTGAGAGGATCCTCAAAAAACCACTGTTTAATTCTTTATTAGCTAATCAGATAATTGTTGGTAGCAAATGATAAAAAAAAGTCATTTCATTCCTTTTCTATTATTCCTCATCTCCTTCGGGATATATCTTAAGACCCTATGCCCCACTATCTACACCAGCGATAGCGGGGAATTAATCATAGCTGTCTATACCCTGGGCATACCCCATCCTCCAGGGTACCCTCTATATTGTCTTCTAGGCAAATTTTTTACCTTAATCTTTCCTTCTGGCAATATCGCCTTTAGACTAAACCTAATGAGTGCTCTCTTCGCCTCCCTGACCGTTTCCCTGCTCTACCTCATTACGTTACACATTACCCGTTACCCATTACACCTGCCTCGTCAGCAGACGGGCGTTACCCGCATCAATGCTGCCTTAGAGTATATCCCTGCCCTCGCTGCAGCCTTAATCTTTGCCTTCTCCCTTGCCTTTTGGTCCCAGGCGGTAACTGCTGAGGTATATACCCTGAATGCCTTCTTTGTCGTCTTGACCATGCTCCTCTTATTAATCTGGAGCCAAAAGAGGAAGAATAAATATCTCTATTGGTTTGCCTTTTTCTTTGGCTTAAGCACCACAAATCACTATGCCATGCTCCTATTAATCCCGGGGTATATATTCTGTATACTTTATTCTGACAGAAGTATTCTAAATAGAAGGAGCATTCCCGTTATCTCTGGTCTTTTTCTATTGGGCCTGACTCCCTTTCTCTACCTTCCCATTCGTTCCCTGGCCAATCCCATACTTGACTTTGGCAACCCAGAGAATCTAACTAATTTTTTAGCCCATATCACCAGACAACAATATGGGGAACTGGGAAAGACTGTCCAGAGCCTGGGCCCTTTCTTAAAGCAATTATTTTACTTTCTCAGAGTTTTGTTGCAACAGATTCCAGGGTATATCTTACTATTGGGTCTGATCGGCCTACCCTCCCTGTTCAAGGGGAACAAAAGATGGTTTTATACTACCCTTCTGCTATTCCTCTCTGTTATCTTTGGGACAACTTACTTTCTAAATTATAAGACCCAAGCTGAGGTCTTCTATTTTGGATCAAAATTTTATATCCCGGCATATATCGTTCTTGCTATCTGGATGGGCTATGGAATAGAGCATCTCCTCCTTACCCTGAAGAGATGGAGGAGAACATCTGTTGTATGGGTGGGTATTCTCATCTTGCTTTTGCCCTTAATCCCTTTGAAGAGAAACTACTTCCAGAACGATAAGAGCAGAAACTACATTAACTATGATTATGGATTAAATCTCTTAGAGACCAAGAAAAAGAATGCCATTATCATTACTCGGGGCGATAATAGCATATTTCCCATGTTATACCTCCAGCAGATAGAAAAAAGACGTCAGGATATCATGTTTCTTCACCTTCCGCTCTTAAACCAAAACTGGTATCTAAATAGACTAAAAGAAAACTATCCTGACCTAAAAATAGATAAAGCTCACCCTACTTTAGAAAAAATTATTCAAGATAATCTCAATGAATATCCTATCTACACTGTTTTTAAGCCCAGATTCAGGGTAGAGAAAGGATACTTTGTCTTTCCAGAAAAGTTATTATACCGTATTTATAAATCTGAAGAAGAAATGCTCAAGATACCCGATTATGAGATTATCCATGCTCGGGGAATAGATGATGAGAAGATATTTAAAGATTTTCGGGAGCAGAGCATCATCGCCAGCTATCAGGGATGGTACCTGGAGCGGAGCAATTATTTTCTCAAGAGAGATAGGCTCGATGAAGCCATTAGAGAATGCCACAGGGGGCTAACCATCCCCATGCTGAGAATTAATTACTCCAAATATATGACCAAGGCCTTGTATAATAACCTTGCCTATTGCTACCTTAGGAAAGGTCAGAAAGATGAAGCATTAGCTACCATAGAGAAAACAAAAGCCATTATCATCGAGCCAGGGGGACCATAAAAACTATGAAAAAATTTTTTTCTTGACAAAGCCATTTAGCTATGATATACTAATTTTAAAGTGAACTGTCTACTTTAAATTTTAACAGTTTCGGAACTTGAATAGTTACAGGGATGGGCACAGATAATTAAATGCAAAATGCAAAAATTAAAATGCAAAATGACAAATCAAAATGTAAAGTTTAAGAAACTTTTGAATTTTAGTATGTAACTTTAATTTTTAATATTTAATATTTGATTTTCATCTGCTAAT
>JAUXAI010000029.1 GCA_030619985.1 bacterium
GCCCTTCAGGACTTCTTTTACATTCCCTTCCGTAATGGTGTCAGTATAAGAGGTAACAATTAGACTGGAGTTTATGGCCCTTACCCTATCTGCTGCTATCTGGGCCTTATACTTACCGATATCTCCCTCAGTGGACATGAGCTGGCGGTTCAGGGTGGATTCTGTAAAGCGGTCATTATCAGCGATGATGATATGGCCCATCCCCTGTCGGGCCAAGAGCTCTATTATCCCTCCTCCCAATCCCCCGGCACCGATGACCGCCACCGTTGATTGAAGGAGTTTAATCTGACCCTTCATCCCAATGGTCCCGATATTTCTCTGATAACGAAGGGGGATGACTCCCTTCTCTAAAGCGGTGATCTCCACTTCCTTTTTAGAAAGATCGAATTCCTTTGCTACCGTTTCCACAGATTTTAGAGAGAGTCCTCGGTATTCCTGACCATTGGGTGCCTTATGCCTCTCCTCCAGTTCTTTCAAACGCTTGATAAGATCCTCCATTGTCTCTCCTTCTAATTTGGATTTGGGATTTAACTTAATCTGCCCCCCCTGCCTGTCAGCAGGCAGACGTAGTTATCTCTCAAGCATCCCATATAGAGACTTCTTTGCCCTCTCGCGCACTCCTATAGGAATTTTGATCTCATATCTCATCTTCTCTAAGGACTGGGCAACTTCTTTTAAAGTAATCAGTTTCATACTAGGGCAGATGAGGTTCTCACTTGCTGGATAGAAATTTTTACTCGAGACCTCCTTCTTCAATCTATGAATGAGGCCCATCTCTGTACCGATAATAAACTCTTTCGCTTCACATTCTTTGGCATATTCCAGCATACCATTTGTTGAGAGGGTCTCGTCTGCTAAATCAATTACTGATAGACGACATTCTGGATGGACAAGGACCTTGGCCCGAGGATGCTCTTCCTTAGCCCTTAATATATCCTTGGGCAATAGATTGTAGTGTGTTGGGCAGAATCCCTTCCAGAGTATAAAATTCTTATTCGTTTTGCTTTCCAAGTATCTTCCCAGGTGTTCATCAGGAATGAAGAGGATTTTTTCTTCTTTTAAAGAATTTACTACTTCAATGCCGTTGGCTGAGGTGCAGCAGATGTCTGACTCTGCCTTCATTTTAGCACTAGAATTGACATAGCAGACAACCGCTGCCTGAGGATTTTCCTTTTTCTTCTTGCGCAGTTCAGAAAGAGTTATCATCTCTGCTAAAGGACAGCTCGCTTCTTTAATCGGAAGGAGGACTGTCTTCTCTGGAGATAGAATAGCAGCTGATTCTGCCATGAAGTGAACCCCGCAGAAGACAATAACCTTAGCATCTGTTGCTGCTGCCTGCCTTGAAAGGTCTAAGGAGTCGCCCACCAGATCCGCTAAGTCTTGAATCTCTGGCCGCTGATAATTATGGGCTAAGATGATGGCCTTCTTCTTCTCCTTTAACTCTCTTATCTTCTCCTTAAGTTTCTTATCCTTTCCTATGCCTTTTTGCTTTCTTACCTTTATCTTTCTACCTCCAGGTGGTCTCCCGCCTTTGCCCTTCCTCCTCTAATTACCCGAGCGAAGACCCCTTCTTTGGGCATTATACATTCCCCTACCCTCCTGAAAATGGCACAAGGAGCAGGACACTCTTTGCCGATTTGAGTGATCTCTAAAATAATTCTTTTGCCAATAAATGACGACGCGCTTTGCTTGCCTCGTCTTTGTCTGCCAACAAATAACCTCTGGCCTCTAGTCAGAGAGAGAAGATTGACTCCTTCGGTAGTGAGATTCTCAGCAAAATCACCCGGGCCCACCTTTAGCCCCTTCTCTTGCATTCTTTGGATACTCTCCAAGGCCAAAAGACTCACCTGACGGCCAGAGCCAGCATGAGCATCGCCCACCAAGCCATAATCCTTACGCAGGCGACCAGTAGCGATTTCCCTCTTGGCCACGCCCTTTTTCCGACTTCTTAAAACAGCAACGATTCTGCCCATCCTCACAATTCCCGGAAAGGGTTAACGTGGATCAGAACATTAGCAACTTGCTCCACTTCCCCTAGTATTCTCTTCTCTACTCGGACGGCAATAGCATGGCCCTCTTCTACAGTCAATCTACTATCCACCTCGATCTCTAAATCAACTAAGATGTCCAGTCCACTACGACGCGCCCTTAGGTTGTTTACCCTTTTAACCCCTTTTACTCTTACGGCCTCTTTTTCAATCCTTTTCCTGATTTTCTTATCAATTGTGGCATCCATCAACTCCCCAGTTGTAACGAGGAATGTCTTTATTCCCACAATCATGATCAGAATGCAAACTACTACCCCGGCCAGGGGATCGAGCCACATCCAGCCAAGGAACCTCGCCCCTCCAATCCCAATTATCGCTGCCAGGGAAGCGAAGACATCACTCCGGTGATGCCAGGCATCGGCAATAACAGCGCTACTGCCAATATTCTTCCCCAGTCTGAATTTATAGCGAAAAAGAAACTCCTGAGTTATGATAGCTAAAAGAGCAACCCATAGGGTAATCATCCTGGGAGTGACCAAGGTCTTGGTAAAGATAGTCTTAAGATTATCTATTCCAAAATGAGCACCAATCAGGATGAGGATGATGGCTATAGTCTTGGTAGCGATGGACTCTGCTTTCCCATGTCCATAGGGATGGGTCTTGTCCGGGGGCCTCTTTGCTATGCGAAGGCCGATCAAGACAACAACTGAGGTCAGGACATCGGAGAAAGAATGGAGGCCGTCTGACAATAGGGCACGGCTGTGGCCTAAGATTCCCACCGTCCCCTTTATCAGAGCTAAGAAAAGGAGGGTGAATATTCCTATTATCGTTCCTTTCTCTCCCTTTTTATACTTCGCTTCATTTCTCATCAAGAGATTTTCTTCTCCCGCTCTTTGAACAGCACTTTTATGGCAGCGATATCTTCTTGAGAAAGCGCCCATTCTCCGGCGAGGACGGTCTCCTCAATCTGGGAGGGATGTCGAGCGCCCACAATGGCTGCCGTTACCTCTGGTCTATGCAATACCCAGGCTATTGCCAGCTGGGCTATGGTTCTATTGTTCTTCTCAGCGATGGGGCGTAATTCCTCAACCAGTTTGAGATTGGCAGAAAGTTCCGGTTCCTGGAAGTGAGGATTCTTTGTCCTTCGCCAATCATCCTCAGGCAAATTCTGGATACTTTCTTCAGTATACTTACCGGTAAGTAGGCCACACTCCATGGGGCTATATACGATTACTCCGATATCATGGGCTTGGCAATAGTTCAGCAACTCATCCTCAATACCACGATTAAGCATGCTATAGGGCGGCTGGAGGGATGCTATGGGATGGATAGGGCGAATGCGCTCAAGCTGTTCCACATTGAAATTGGATACCCCGATATAGCGAACCTTGCCCTCTTTCACCAGATCCGCCATGGTGCTCCAGGCCTCCTCTATCTCCTGGTCAGGGTCTGGCCAATGAATCTGGTAGAGGTCGATTACTTCGATATCCAGACGTTTTAGACTAGCCTCTATCTCATGGCGAATGCTCTTTCTTTTTAATCGACCAGAGATCTTCCCTCTCTCATCCCAGACCAGACCACACTTGGTGGCTATGATGACTTTATCGCACAGGCCCTTGATGGTCCGGCCCACAACCTCTTCGGAATGACCAAGTCCATAGACCGGGGCGGTATCTATCCAATTCACTCCCTGTTCGAAGGCGTAGCGGATAGTAGCGACTGACTCTTCATCATCCTGCGGCCCCCAGCCAAAAGCCCAACCCCCACCCCCCAAGGCCCAGGTACCGAGTCCGATAGGGGATAATTTAAGATCTGTGTAGCCTAATCTTCTTCTTTTCATCTCCCCTTCTCTCTTCACGGAAATCGTCTAAAGTAGTGGAATCCAGAATCTCGGCTATCCTGTTAGCTATCTTCTTCCAAAGCAGGTGAGTGGTGCAACCTTTGAGATGAGAACAATTTTCTTCAACACAAGGAGCCAGGGTAATCGGTTCCTCGATCCCCCTGATAATATCCCCCACCCTTATTTGAGAGGGGGGCCTGGCTAATAAGAAGCCACCTTCTGGACCACGCCTGCTCTTAATGAGACCTTTTCGTCTAAGTTTGATAAATAACTGTTCAATATAATCGGGAGAGATTCCTTCTTCTTTAGAAATGGAGTTAACTGAGACAGGCCCTTCCCCATAATGTAAAGCCAAAGCAACCATAGCCCTGACCCCATATCTCCCTTTAGTAGAAAGTCTCATTGGCAGTGCCTCCTCTATCTTAAAGTTTGTTTTATTATAACATATACGAGCATTTTAGTCAAGTATTTTCCCAAATAAAAAAATCATTTCCCCTTGAATAACTTTTCCGCCTTCGCTATATCCTTAGGGGTATTTATGTTGAAGAAAGAAATAAGGTCGAGATCAAATCTTAGAAGATCCTTCTTTGGGATATATTTTACTCTTACTTTATTAAAGAAGGAACGGATAGCGAAATTATTTTCGTTCAACTCTTCTTTTATTGCTTTCAGACAATTTTTGGAATAGATGGCGCATAAGGGCTCCAAAAAGCCATCGAATTTGGGAATGGTTATATCGTTTCCTCTACAGTTATCTATGAGATGTTTAATTAGGAGAATCTTCAAGAAGGGCATATCACAACCAGTAACGAAGTTGTAATGACTTTTAGATTCTTTCAATCCGCTATAGAGGCCTCCCAGCGGACCACAATGAGGGATAGTGTCTTTAACGATTCTTACTTTTAGATGTTTATATTTTTTGGGGAAGTTGGTAACGACAATTACTTCCTCAAATAGAGGTTGGACCTTTTCAATAACGATCTCAATGATTGATTTTCCTTCGAGTTTTAGGAAGGCCTTCTCCTTGGCCATCCTCTCGTTCTTCCCGCCCGCTAAAATAATAGCATTCATATTCTTCCCTTAAGAGGTCTCTGATGACAGTGATTTGAAGTAACGATTATGGTGATAAAATCGCCAATGAGATTGAGGTTCTATGCTTTTAATATCACTGTAATCTCGCCTTTAATATCACTGTAATCCCTGCTTATTCTGACTTTTCCAGAAATCTTTTAAAGAAAAAGCCCCGAGAAAAATCGGGGCTCTTCTATCTTTATTTTTATCTTTTTTGCCCTTTTAGATAAGCAAGATAGTAGAAGCCAGCTACAAAGATTGCCCCGCCCACGATATTGCCGATAGTTACTGGAATGAGATTCTTTATGAAAAAGTTACTCCAGGTGAGAGAAGCCAAATCCAAGCCAGACTTTAAAGCAGCTTCTGTTCCTTTCAGATAGATCCCCACAGGAATAAAATACATATTGGCGATGGAGTGCTCAAAGCCACTGGCCACAAAGGCCATGATGGGAAAGTAAATCCCAAATATCTTGCTTATGGCATCTTTGCCTGCTACAGCAAGCCAGACCGCCAAACAGACCAGCCAGTTACAGCCGATCCCTCTGAAGAAGGCCTCAGACCAGCTCAAGTTCACCTTGGCCAAGGCAGTATTAATTGCTCCTATTCCCACCTGATGTCCGTTCACCTTCCATAATCCAGAATAGAAGATAATCCAAACCAGAATGAGAGAGCCTAAGAAGTTAGCGAGATAGACCCAGAACCAGTTCTTCAGGCATCCTCCCCATCTTGCTTCTTTCTTGAAAATGCTTATGGGTATCAGGCAGTTCCCGGTAAAGAGTTCTGAGCCCCCGATGACTACCAGCATCAGTCCTACGCTGAAGACGCTTCCCGCTAAGAATTTGGAGAAGCCAACCCCTAATTTAGGAGCCAAATCATGGGTAACCATATTGGATAGTTCTGCTCCAAAACCGATGTAGGCTCCGGCCAGTATTCCCAGAACAACCATTTGAAATATAGACAACCTAACCTTATTTTTTCCGATTTTAACCATCTTTTGGGCGGTCTCTTGTGGGGTATTAAATCCATCCATCCCGCACCTCCTTAGACACTTCATTGAGTAGAATAGTTGGATTGGTTGGATTCAAAATCCAACTAATTTCCTAGTCCACCTATTTTCCTAATCTACCTAAAATTCTTTTGATAGTCCTTTTATCTCTTTGTAAGAGAAGACTGGGCCATCGAGACAGGTATATTTGGGGCCGATGTTACAGTGGCCACACTTCCCCACTCCACATTTCATGTACCTTTCCAGGTTAGCAAATATTCTCTCGTCCTTAAGGCCTATCTTTACCAATCCCTCAATGACAAAGGGAATCATGACCGGTGGGCCGCAGACAAAGGCAAAGGCCTTTTTAGGGTTTACTTTTATCTTCTCAAATAGAGTAGTAACCACTCCCACATTCCTCTTCCATTTACCATCCCCTTCATCAACAGTGACTAGTAACTCTACATCCTTTCTCCTCTCCCATCCCTTCAGTTCATCCTTAAAGACCAGTTCCTCTGGATTCTTTGCTCCATAGAGGATGATTATTCTTTCAAAATTCTTTCGCTTATCGAGTATATAGTTTATCAAGGACCTTAGGGGCGCCAGGCCGATCCCTCCTCCCACAAATAGGATATCGTATCCTCTTATATCTTTTATGGGAAAGCCATTCCCGAAGGGACCCCTTAGGCCAATCACCTGACCTTTCCTTAAATTATGGAGAGCACTGGTTACAGAACCAACATCCTTTATACTGATTTGAAGGTCCTTCTGAGTAGGAGAGGATGATATGGAGAAGGGAGCCTCTCCTGTCCCAAAGACAGAAATCTCCAGGAATTGACCGGGAATAAACTTTATTTTCTCTTTTAGGAAAAAGGTAAACCCCGCCCCTCGTAGAGGAGCGAGGGTAAAGGTCTTGACGTCTGAGGTTTCTTTCTGTACTCTTTTAATCTTTCCTAATTGAGGAAGATAGATGTTCTTCATTTCATAATCTCGTGCATCACCCGGGGCATATTGATGTTTCCAAGGCAGGTAGTAACACACCTTCCACAACCCACGCAGCCATGCATCCCAAACTGCTGGGGTTCGTAAACTAACTTATGATAGAATCTCCTCTTGACTCGATCCTTCTTCTCTTCCCGGGGGTTATAGCCTCCGGCCATCCTAGTATAGCCGGAAAAGGTGCAGGAGTCCCAGGTACGCATTCTCTTTCCTTCCTCTTTACCAGTAACCCGATCGATGAGATTAAAGCAGAAACAGGTGGGACAGACATAGGAACAGCCTCCGCAGTTCTGACATCTGACGGCCAGTTCCTGCCACAGACTCTCCGGCACCTCTTCATTTTCCATCTTCTTAGCCACCAGATCGAAGTCCACCTCTTCTTTAAACTTTCTCTCTGCCTCGCGAACCGTCTGGATATTCTCCTCCTTCTCTTCCCTACTTGCCGGTCTGAAGAAGTAATCGTACCTTTCTATTAATTCTTTTCCTTTTCGGGAACCAATCTGGACATAGTATCTATCCTTAAGGTCAGTGAGTTGGATATCGAATCCTCTTTTAAGAAAGGGACCGGTTCCTGCTGAAAGGCAGAAACAGTGTTCCTGGGGTTCGTTACATCCTAAGAGAATAAAGAGGGTATTATTCCTTCTGGTAAAGTAATAATTATCCTCATAGGCCAAGGCATAATAGCCATCGAGAAATAGAATGCCTGAGAAGTCACAGGGCCTTATCCCAAATATAATCCTTCTTTTGGTCTTTAGGGGAACGGTCAACCCCGCCCCTCGTGGAGGAGCGAGGGTAAACTCCTTTCCCTTCCAGGAGAAGAGGGTCTCAAACTGAGGAAAGAAGAACCTCTTGGGAGGCATGATGGTATTGGTAAAATCTAAAACAACATCATGTTCTGAGGTTATGGGATCGAAGACGATATCTCCTCCCTTTCCCTCAACCGGGGCAATGATCTCAAAATGCTTATTAAGTCTTCTTATGAGGGGGAAGGTATGCTCTTTGTAGAGTATCCAATCTCTCATCTCTCTATCCTCTCTATTCTAACTGCACAGACCTTATACTCCGGTATCTTGGCCTTGGGATCCAGAACGGGATTAGTTAATAGATTGGCTGCGGCTTCTTTGAAGTGAAAGGGGATGAAGACCGTTCCCGGGATGATTAATTCACCTACCAAGGCCTGAATGGTAATCTTTCCTCGGCGGGAGATGACCCTCACCATCTCCTTATTCTTTATTCCTAACCTCTGGGCATCCTGGAGATTCATCTCAATAAACCCTTCAGGATACTCACGATGGAGGGTAGAAGAACGACGGGTCATACTTCCTGTATGCCAGTGGTAGTAGAGTCTCCCCGTAGTAAGGATGAAGGAATACTTCTTGCTGGGAAGTTCCTTAGCAGGTTTATAATCTATGGGTGTGAAATGCCCCTTCCCCCGAGAGAAGGAGCCCCGATGGAGAAAGGTAGTACCAGGATGCTTCTTATTCCAACAGGGCCATTGGAGGCCAAAGGTCTTTTCCAGCCGATCGTAGTAAATACCGCCATAGATGGGGGTAAGGAGGGCGATCTCCTCCATTACTTCTTCAGGCGATTCATAATTTAGCGGGTAACCCATCTTTTTCGATAGGTCACAGATTATCTCCCAGTCTGCTTTTGCCTCTCCCACGGGGTTGATGGATTTCCTCACCCTCTGTACCCTTCTCTCTGTAGAGGTGAAGGACCCGTCCTTCTCAGCAAAGGAGGCTCCAGGTAGGACAACGTCTGCTAACTGGGCGGTCTCAGTGAGAAAGATATCTTGAACCACAAGAAAATCGAGGCTCTTCAAGGCTTCTACAGTATGGGTAATATCGGGGTCGGAGAGGGCCGGGTTTTCGCCCATAATATACATCCCTTTTATCCTTCCCGCCTCGCGAACCATCTCAATTATAGTAAGCCCCTTATTCTGAGGTAGTTTCACATTCCAGGCCCTCTCAAACTTCCTCCTACAGGGAGCATTTGATACCTTCTGGTATCCAGAGTAGAAATCAGGAAGGGCGCCCATATCGCAGGCCCCCTGGACATTATTCTGCCCTCGCAAGGGATTCAAACCAGTATAAGGACGACCAACATGGGAAGTAAGTAGCGTAAGATTAGCTAAGGATAATACATTATCTGTTCCCGTAACATGCTGGGTGATACCCATGGAGTAGATGAGTATGGCTCTCTTCGCCCGGGCATAGATGCCTGCCGCTTCCTTAAGATCTTCTTTTGGAATGCCGGTTATTCTCTCCACATACTGAGGGGTAAACTTGGCTAATTTTCTCTTCAAGGCGGGAAAGTTCTCCGTCCTCTTCTTTACGAAGTCTAAGTTTGCCAGTCCCTTCTTCAGAATAACGTGCATCATTCCATTGATCCAGGCGACATCCGTTCCTGGGCGAGGTTTCAGATGAAGGAGGGCGAAGGAAACCAGCTGAGTTGTCCGGGGATCGACAACGATGAGGCTGGCTCCTTTCTCTACGGCATTCAGTATACGGGAGCCGATCTGGGGATGCTGAAGGGTGGTATTGGAGCCGGCAACCAGAATGCAGTCCGCCTCCTCAATCTCATTGATGGAGTTGGTCATGGCTCCGGAGCCAAAGGCGGTGGCCAGACCCACTACCGTAGAGGAGTGGCAGAGCCGAGCACAGTGATCGATATTATTCGTCCCCAAAACAGCCCGAGTGAACTTAGAGAGAAGATAGTTTTCCTCATTGGTACACTTCGCAGAAGCAAGAACTCCCAGGCTATCCGGACCAAATCTCTTCTTGATCCTCTTAAACTTCTCAGCGATAAGGTTAAAAGCCTCATCCCAGCTAACTTCTTCAAACCCCCCTTTCTTCTTAATGAGTGGAGTCCGAAGACGATCCGGATGCTGGATGAACTCATGAATATTCCAACCCTTAACACAGAGAGACCCACGAGAGATGGGATGCTCCCGAGAAGGGGTGACACCGATGACCTCATTTCCTTCCACTTGAAGATATAGTCCACAACCACAGCCGCAATAGGTACAGGTGGTTAGAATCTTCTTCATCTTTTATCCTTTATTTCTTTTCTTTATAGATAGTATATCTCCTTAAACTTCCCTTGTCAACCATAAATTCTCTTTTTACTCTTTCCAAATTATTAAGAATTTGAAAATATAAAAAGAATTTAAACAGGGCAAGAGGTATTCATGCTATTGGATCATATCGGGAATATTCTCCAGTTGGGCGAGGCAGGTCTCTTTTATTCTGTTAAACTCTTCCCGGTATTCCTTCTTGACCGATTTTACTGCGGGCAGTTTCAACCTCAAAAAATTAACATGTTTTCCATCTTTAATCATTCTGAAGTCTAAATGGGGCCCGGTGGAGAGACCACTTGAACCAACGCGACCGATGACCTGTCCCTGGCGTACCCTTTCTCCTACCCTTATTCCTTTTGCGTATCTCCTCAGATGGCCATAGGTAGTATAATATCCTCTTTTGTGCTTTATCTTTATAAACCTCCCAAAGCCTTTCTTCCATCCACAATAGACTACTCTTCCATCTCCAATACTTCTCACCCGTGTTCCAATGGGAGCCGCATAATCGATACCCGGATGGGGACGATAGACCTTTAGGATAGGATGGAATCTGCGATATGAGAAATAGGAGCTTATTCTTCTATAACTTAGAGGAGACCTCAGGAACTGTTTCCTTAAGGACTTTCCCTCTTCTGTGAAGTAGCCCCTATGGCCTTCTGGATCCTCAAAGTAGATTGCGGTATGAGTCTTGTGTCTATTGATATATTGGGCAGTGAGTATTTTTCCATCAAAGACTGTCTTCCCATTATCTACATATTTTTCCCATACCAATCTAAATCTATCTCCTGGCCAGGACTCGGTATTAAAATCGATCTCCCAGTCAAAAATATCAGCCATCTTCTCAGCGAGTTGGGCCGATTGACCTTCCTTCAGTATGGCTTCATAGAGGGAGGTCTCTATTTTTCCTTCTACCCTAGCGATCTTTTTCTCAACAGGAAGCCTCTCCCTCTTGGCAACCAACCTTCCGGATTCGTCTTCCTCTACCAGGTAAAAGTCGATGGGGCTTACGGTAGTGTAGTATTTAAAATTTTTGAAGCGCCCCTCTAAGTCCCTCTCTAATTCATAGCGATCACCTATCTGGGATTTCTTTACATCGAAGACCGGCTTGAGAGCCTTCTCTAAAAGGATTATCTTATCTCTTGGTATCCCTTCCCTTATCAGGGCGAGGTACAAGGACTCCCCCTTTCTGATCTCTCCCGTCACCACCTCAGTCATAGAAGAGATGAGTCTTTCCTGACGGAGATGCTCCACCTTTCTTAAGATAAAAAGAAAGGCAACGAGCATCAGAAAGAGAATAAAGAGGCAAAGAATTTTTCTTTTCATTTCTCTAACAAAAAGCCTCCCCGATATATCGGGGAGGCTTTGATCTGGAAGTCCTTCATTCTAATTCGGGCCCTCTCATCTAAACCGAAACCATCTCTTAAAGAATGGTTCTTTCTTTGCTACTGGAGGTTTTTTCTCTTCTGGCTTTGGTTTTACTTCCTTAATTTCCTTAGGCTTTTTCTCTACCTTCTCTTTTTTCTTTTCAACTACTGGGGCGACCTTTTCCACCAATTCTATCAGAGCCAGGAAGGCATTATCCCCCCTTCTCTGCCCCAATCTGAGGATTCGGGTATAACCACCGGGCCTTTCCTTAAATTTGGGACCAATCTGAGAGAAGAGCTTCTTCAGGACCTCCTTATCTCTTATCACCTTCCCCGCTTCCCTTCTCGAAGCCAGGGTATCCTTCTTTGCCTTACTAATTAGCCTTTCTACCACTCCCCTCACCTCCTTTGCTCTGGGAAGGGTGGTGGTGATTCTCTCATAACGCAGAAGGGAGGTGGCCAGATTGGAAAGCGTGGCCTTCCTATGGGAGGAGGTGCGTCCCAGTTTTCTCATCCCGCACCTTTTTTATGATTCACCCCGCCCCTTCCTTGCACGCAGTCGGGGATTTGGGGAGAAGAAGGAGCGGGGTTCACAAAGCTTTTTCTTTTGCTTTTTAAAAGATAAATATAGAACATGATAAAAGGTGCGGGGCTCATCTCTTTATCCCCGGAGATAGCCCATAGCTTGTTAAAATCTTCTTTATCTCTTCTAAGGACTTCTTACCGAAGTTTCTTATCTTCAAGAGTTCTTCCTCGCTCTTCCTGGCCAGCTGACCGATGGTCTTTATCTTGGTTACTTTAAGGCAGTTGGCGCTGCGTACAGAGAGTTCCAGTTCCTCAATGCTCTTATTCAGAATCTCATCTACCCTCCTCTCTTCTTCTTTCACCTCAACCTCCTCTTCCTCTTTAGGTTCAGGGAAAGTGATGAAGAGATCGAGGTGGTTCTTTAATATCTTGGCAGCAAAAGCCACCGCATCATCTGGCCTGACGCTTCCATCTGTCCAGACCTCTAGGATAAGCCGATCATAGTCTGTGATCTTTCCCACCCTGGTATTCTCTACCCGGTAACTCACCTTCTTTATGGGAGTAAATATGGAGTCTATGGGAATGGTCCCGATGGGATTATTCTCTTTTTTATGTCTCTCTGCAGTAATATATCCCCTACCCACATTTACCGCGATCTCCATATTCAGTTTACCCTTTTCATTCAAGGTGGCGATATGGAGGTCGGGATTCAGGATCTCGACATCGGCATCCTTGGTGATATGGGAGGCCTTGACCTCTAAAGGCCCTTTGACCTTTAGATATAGGGTCTTGGGCTTTGCTTTATATAGTTTTAGGAGTAACTGCTTGAGGTTCAGGATGATCTGGGGGACATCCTCCATTATCCCAGGAATGGTAGAGAACTCATGCTGAACTCCTTGAATCTTGATGCTGGTTACCGCTGCTCCAGTTAGGGAGGAGAGGAGTATCCGGCGCAGAGAGTTTCCAATGGTTATTCCATAGCCCCTTTCTAAGGGCTGAGCAACAAATTTACCATAGGTAGCAGAGAGGGTCTGCTTCTCCCACTCTATCCTCTTGGGTTTGATGAACCCCTTCCACTGGATGCTTATATCCTGCACTTCTCTTTTGGCCTTTGCCATTTAATAACCTCCTTATCAGTCGGTTATAGTTCGGAGCACGCTCGGCTTCGCCTCGCTTGAGTTCGGTGCATTTTTTCTCCGAACTCCGAACTCCCAACTCCGAACTTCTTATATTCGTGTATCAACGAGAATAATATTCCACAATGAGCTGTTCCTGGATGGGAAGACCTATCTCTTCCTTTTTGGGTAATCTTACTACCTTCCCTTTGAAGTTCTCCTGGTCTATCTCAAGCCAGGGGACTTTCTCCCTATCCTGGGAAAGCTTCATAGCCTCTCTTATTCCTACTATCTCCTTACTCGAGGCCTTGAGAGAGACCTCGTCCCCCACCTTACAGGAATAGGAAGGGATATTCACCTTCTTACCATTGACCAAGAAATGGCCATGGCGCACCAATTGGCGGGCGCTGGCTCTGGTGAGAGAGAATCCCAGTCTAAAAACGATGTTATCGAGCCTCCTTTCTAAGAGCAGAAGAAGATTCTCACCCGTCATTCCCTTAAGCCTCTTGGCCTCTACGAAATATTTTCTGAACTGCCTCTCCAGTATCCCGTAGATCTTCTTCACCTTCTGCTTCTCCCGCAGTTGGAGTCCATAGGCAGATAATTTCTTAGGAACCTTTCCATGTTCCCCAGGTCTATAGTCCTTCCGGGCCAGGGCACACTTCTCGCTATAGCATCTCTTCCCTTTTAAGAATAGCTTCATCCTTTCTTGACGGCATAGCTTACAACTCGGCCCAATTAATCTCGCCATTAGACTCTCCTCCTCTTCCTAGGGCGGCAACCATTGTGGGGAATAGGAGTGACATCCTTTATGGCAGTAATGGAAAGTCCCACCGCCTGGAGGGAGCGGATGGCCGTCTCCCTTCCCGAACCTGGTCCTTTGACATAGACCGCCACTTCCTTCAAACCTTTTTCCATGGCTTTCTTTGCCGAGTTCTCAGCTATTAGCCCAGCAGCAAAAGGAGTAGACTTCCTAGTTCCCTTAAACCCCAGACTACCTGCAGATGCCCAAGAGATGACATTTCCCTGAGTATCAGTAATGGTAACGATGGTATTATTGAAAGTAGCCTGGATATGGGCAATCCCTTTCTCTACCCCTCTCTTTTGGGTTTTCTTCTCCTGAATCACTTCTTCCTCTCCTCTCTCAGGGTCATTCTCTTCGTTTTCTCCCTAACGACGCCCACTGTCTTGCGTGGCCCCTTCCTTGTCCGAGCATTGGAGTGTGTCCTCTGCCCTCTCACCGGTAGGCCCTTCCTATGCCTCAGGCCCCGATAGCTCCCGATCTCTATGAGCCTCTTAATATTCTGGGCAACCTCGGTCCTCAGATCTCCCTCTACCCTATGTTCCTTGCTGACCACAGCGTTCAGCTTTCCTACCTCCTCCTCTGTCAGATCCTTCACCCTGGTATTTGGATGGACATTGGCAGTTGATAGAATCTTGTTGGCTAAGGTTCTTCCTACGCCATAGATATAGGTGAGGGCGATCTCTATCCTCTTATCCCGCGGTAAATCAACTCCTGCTACCCTTGCCATACATTTCTCCTTTCA
>JAUXAI010000062.1 GCA_030619985.1 bacterium
GGGAGATTTAGTCCGGCTCTCGGATTTAGCGAGAAGGTTAAGAACTTATTTACTCATCGGTTCTTTAGATTTGGCTTCTGAAGATAATTATTACAACAGCGCCTTTCTCATCTCCCCCAAAGGGGATATCGCCTATCAATATAATAAAATCCATCTCGTCCCCTTCGGAGAGGTTATTCCTTTAAGGAGACAGATTCCTTTCCTGGCCAGGTTGGTGGAGGGAATGGGGGGAGGGGGCTTCAAGGCCGGAGAGGAGTTAACCATCTTTAGTATAGATAGAAAGAGGTTTGGGGTATTAATCTGTTACGAAGGAATCTTTGATAATCTGGTAAGAAGATTTGTTGAGAAAGGGGCTGACTTCATGATAAATATCACAAACGATGCCTGGTATGAGAGAACATCTGCCCCTTATCAACACTTCTCCTTCTCCATCTTCCGGGCCATAGAGAATAGGGTCCCCATTGTTCGGGCAGCAAATACCGGGGTCTCGGGATTCATCGACTCTCAGGGACGAATAAGAAAGGACCTAGATATATTCATTGAAGGAACCCTGGTTGATAAGATTAGTCTGAAGAAACAGGAGACCTTCTACACCAGGTTCGGCAACCTCTTCGCCTATCTCTGCCTTGCCCTAAGCGGCCTTTTCTTAACCGGAGTACTAATTAGGAAAAAGTTGACAAGTTGATAAGTTGATAAGTTGACAAGTTGATAAGTTGATAAGTTGACAAGTTAATAAGGATTAAACCATTTCCCGTAAAGTCGTCCCACCTCCATCGGGACTCCCACGGGATAGGCGCGAGCCATGCCGAAGGCAGGTCCGCCTCTAGCGGAAATTGGAAAGTGTTAAAATGCGGGCCATAACTTAAAACCTATTTCCTAATTTCCAATATTTTTAGAGTCAGATTTGGTATTGTATATATTCGCGCGAATGCGCAAACACTCATATGCAAATAGTGCGGAATAGAAAAAGTAGAGAACAAAGGGGGTAAGATGATTGAAAAATTGACCAGGGAACTGGAAAGGTTGAAGGAAGGATTGGAAGAGATAAGGGGCTATCTTTGACTTAGATAAAGTAAAGGAAGAGATTGAAAGGATAGAGAAAGAGACTCTGGCCCCTGACTTCTGGAAGGATAGGAAGAAGGCAGCGAGCACCACAAAGGGAGTAAATACCCTAAAGATGAAACTCAACTCCTGGACGAAACTAAAAGAAGATTATGAGGAGCTGGAGGTATATTTAGAGCTACTTAAAGAGAAAGAAGACAGAAAGGTCTTAGGGGAAGTAAAAGAAGGAATCTCTAAACTCTCTAAGGAACTGGATAGCCTGAAACTGAAGAGCATGCTCAAGGAGGAAGAAGACCCCAATAATGCCATCTTATTCATCCATGCTGGTGCTGGAGGAACGGAGTCCTGCGATTGGGCGAACATGCTCTTAAGGATGTATCTCAGATGGGCAGAGAGGAGGGACTATACCTCCCAGATTTTGCATGTCACGGGAGGAGAGGAGGCGGGGATAAGGTCGGCAACTCTCCTCATCAGTGGCTCCTATGCCTATGGCTATCTTAAGGCAGAAAGCGGGGTCCATAGGTTAGTTAGAATCTCTCCCTTCGATGCGGCAAAGAGGAGACATACCTCCTTTGCCTCTGTCTTCGCCTCTCCCGAGATCGATGAGTCCATAGAGGTAGAGATTAAGGATGCTGATTTGAGAATAGATACCTATCGGGCAAGTGGGGCTGGTGGCCAGCATGTCAATGTCACTGACTCCGCGGTGAGGATTACCCATCTTCCCACGGGGATTGTTGCCCAGTGCCAGAATGAGAGGTCGCAGCACCAGAATAAAGCAACCGCTTTAAAGATTCTACGTTCCCGGCTATTTGAATATTATAGAGAGCAGGAAAGGGAAAAGTTAGCCGAGATCGAGAAGAAAAAGAAGAAGATTGAGTGGGGCTCCCAGATCCGTTCCTATGTCTTACATCCCTATAAAATGGTCAAGGACCATCGGACAAACTTAGAGAAAGGAAATGTGGATAAAGTTCTGGATGGAGAGATAGATGAGTTCATAGAGGCCTACTTAACGCGTGCTTGACATATAGAAGCAATATGTGATATGATGAAAATTCAAATAATTGACGTGAGGTAAAAGTGGAAGAACTCATTAAAGTAAGGCATGAGAAGCTCAAAAGGTTGAGGGAAGAGAAGATAGAGCCCTATCCCCATAGGTATAAGATCACCCATAAGGCAAGAGAAATATTGGAGAAATATAAAAAACTAAAGATTGGGGAAAAGGTAAAGGGCTCCAAGGTTTCTTTGGCAGGAAGGATTATGAGTAAGAGGGGTCATGGGAAGAGCGGATTTGCCCATATAATGGATGGCAGTGGCAAGATTCAAGTATATACCAAGTTCGATGTTGTGGGGGAGAAGAAGTATGACCTCTATAAGAAGCTCGATATCGGGGACTTCATCGGAGTTGAAGGTAGAATATTTAAGACCAAGACTGGGGAGATAACTGTCCTGGTTGAAGATTTTACCCTTTTGGCAAAGTCTCTGAGGCCCTTGCCAGAGAAATGGCACGGATTAAAAGACGTGGAAATGAGGTTCAGGCAGAGATACATTGATCTAATTATGAATCCAGAAGTCAAAGAGGTCTTTCTGAAAAGGTCACGGATCACGTCTCTAATAAGAGAGTTCTTAGATAAAAAGGGTTTCCTAGAGATTGAGACCCCCATGATGCAGCCCATTCCAGGAGGAGCAGCCGCTACACCATTTATTACCCACCATAAGGCATTGCACCGAGATTTATACCTGAGGATTGCTCCGGAACTTTACTTGAAGAGGTTAATCGTGGGAGGGATGGAGAGGGTCTATGAGATAAATAGGAACTTCAGGAATGAGGGGATCTCCACCAAGCACAATCCAGAGTTCACCATGCTCGAGTTATACCAGGCATACTCTGACTATGAAGACTTAATGGAATTGACAACTGAACTAATCGCTAAAATAGCCAAAGAGGTCCTAGGGACCCTGAAAATAGAGTATCAGGGAGAGAAGATAGATCTAAAGACCCCCTGGAAAAGACTTACTTTAAAAAGCGCTATAAAGAAATACACCAAACTCGATATCGATAAAGTCAAGGATATTAAAAAAGAAGCGAAAAAGATGGGTTTAAGCCTTGAAGAAGTCTTGACCGATACCCAGGTGATAGATCATATCTTCAAGGAGTTTGTGGAACCCAAACTCATCCAGCCCACATTCATCATCGATTACCCCAGAGAGCTGTCCCCCTTAGCAAAGGCGAAGAAGAATAACCCTAATTTGGCAGAGAGGTTTGAACTCTTCATTGGGACTCTGGAACTAGCCAATGCCTACTCTGAGTTGAATGACCCTATTCTGCAGAGGGAGAGATTGAAGGAGCAACTGGCCCTAAGGTGGGCGGGCTCCGAAGATGCCCATATGATGGACGAGGACTTCTTGAGGGCCCTGGAGTATGGTATGCCTCCCTGTGCGGGATTGGGAATTGGGATCGATAGATTGGTTATGCTCCTAACCGACTCTCCCTCCATTAGGGATGTTATCCTCTTTCCTCATATGAGACCGGAAAAAGTAGGAAAGTGAGAGAATTTCTAATTACCAATTCCTCCCGAAGGACAAGCCTACGGGACAGGTAATTCCCAATGAGGGAAAGGTAGTTGGGTTAAGGTAAGGTAGTGAGTTTAGTAGTTGGGTAAGGGTTAGGTGTTTTTAAAAAGACCAACTACCTAACCTAACAACCAAACCAACAACCTAACCCTAACCCTTTAACCAAGTGTGAAATGTTTTGTTAGAAATTGGATATTAGACATTAGAAATTGGAGTTTCGAATAATGCGTTATTCTTTATTTATTGCTTTGAGATATTTAAAGGGAGGAAAGGGAAGCCCTTTCCTCTCAGTCATTACTTTAATCTCTATCGGGGGAGTAACCTTAGGGGTGGCTACTCTAATCATTACCCTATCTGTAATGAATGGCTTCCATGAGGACCTGCGGGACAAGATCGTAGGGACCAATGCCCACATCGTCATCCTGAAAGAGGGCTCAGAGGGCTTAGCTAACTATGAAGAATTGGGAAGAAGGGTTGAGGGAATGGAGCATGTCCTGGCCACCTCTCCCTTTATCTTCGGCCAGGCCATGATAAGATCCTCTACAGGTTCTTTAGGGGTTGTGATAAGGGGGATAGATATAGATAAAGAGACTAAGGTAACAGACCTCGATGAAAATATCATAAAGGGAAACTTGAAGGGGTTTGGTTCCAATAGCCTTATCCTGGGTAAGGAGCTGGCCATGAGCCTGGGAGCGGATGTTGGCGAACGGGTGAAGATTATATCTCCCAAGGGAATTGCGACGCCCATAGGTATGAAACCTAGGTTCAAGAATTTTAAAGTCACTGGAATATTCGATACCGGAATGTATGAGTATGACTCAACCCTAGCCTATGTAACATTGGATAGCGCCCAGGGATTATTTGGGATGGGGGAGGTGGTTACCGGGCTCCAGGTGAAGATAGATGATATCTACCAGGCAGGTAAGATGGATAAAAGAATCCAGAAGAAATTGGGCTATCCCTACTGGGTGAGGAACTGGATGGAGCTCAATAGCAACCTCTTCGCTGCCCTAAAGATGGAGAAGATTACCATGACCGTTATTCTGGTTCTTATCATCCTGGTGGCTGCCTTTAACATCGCCAGCGCCCTGATCATGAAGGTCATCAGGAAGACGAAGGAGATTGGAATACTGAAGGCCATGGGTGCTCAGCGCAAAAACATCATGTCTATCTTCATCCTGGAGGGATTGATCATCGGCCTTATGGGAACCCTTTTGGGGACATTCATCGGCTCTTTAATCTGTTTCCTGCAAGATAAGTACCATCTCGTCAAACTTCCTGGAGGAGGAGAGGTTTACTATATCAGCATTCTGCCTATTTCCATAAGAGGAGGCGATATCCTTCTCATTATCTTAGCAACTATCGGGATAAGTCTATTGGCCACCATCTATCCTGCCTGGCGGGGAGCAAGACTGGATCCAGTAGAGGCCATTCGTTATGAATGATAGAAGAATAGAGGTTTACAGTTTACAGTTTACAGCTTACAGTAAAAAAACTGGTTACTGTTCGTCCGCCCCAGAGGGGCGAGACCTCGCCTTCGGCGGGCTGGTTACTAATTACTTTAGAGGTTTCTGCGATGGATGACATTATCGTAGCTAAAAATTTATATAAGACCTATTATCAGAATGGCCAGACCATTCCAGTTTTAAAAGGAGTGAATCTCAAAGTAAAGAAGGGGGAGATTATATCCATCGTTGGTCCCTCTGGTGTAGGAAAGAGCACTCTTCTCCATCTTCTGGGTGCTTTGGATAAACCAACCAAGGGAAAGGTCTTTTTAGGAGAAGAAGAGGTCTATAGTTTAGATGATAAAGAGCTTGCTACTTTAAGAAATAGAAGGATCGGCTTTCTCTTCCAGTTCCATCACCTCTTAAGCGAGTTCACTGCTTTAGAAAATGTGATGATGCCGGGACTCATAAAAGTCCAAAGTCCAAAGTCCAATGTCCAAAGTCATCGAGAGATAGAGGAGAGGGCGAAGGGGATATTGGAGGAGATGGGGTTGGAAAAGAGGTTGGATCATAGACCATGTGAGCTATCGGGAGGAGAGCAGCAGAGGGTCGCTTTGGCAAGGGCTTTAGTAAATGAGCCAGATGTAATTATAGCGGATGAACCAACAGGAAACCTGGATAGGAAAACAAGCGAGGCGATACATAGCCTTCTCTGGAGGTTGAGTGAAAAGAAGGGAAAGACCCTCATTATTGCTACCCATAATGAGGAGTTAGCTAAGAGAGCCGAGCGCATGGTTCGCCTGGTGGATGGCAGGACCGCAGATGACCGCAGATCGAAACGCAGATGACCGCAGATTTATCAGCGACAATCAGCGCACTATATCAGCGACAATCTGCGTTTAAGGAGGAATGATTATGGAAAAGGAATACAAGGGACCGAACAGGAGGAAGGCCCCGAGGGTGAAGAGGGCCATTCCAGTAAGGTATATGTTTCCCTTAGAGTTCTCGGGAGGAACTTGGGAGACATCTACCTATGAGGTAGGAGGAGGAGGGCTGAGGATAAAGAGGAAAGAACCTATTAAAGAAGGGATCATTGCTGCCTTAGAGATCGACCTTCCCACGAAAGAGGGAGAGATGGATAAGGTTAAAACCATCGCCCAGGTCGTCTGGTGCCATAAGGTGGAAAAAGAAGAGGATTATTCTGTAGGCCTTAAGTTCGTTCTTCCTGATGAT
>JAUXAI010000086.1 GCA_030619985.1 bacterium
AGTGACCATCACTTCCCAGGAGATAAGAAAAGCCTTACAAGAAACCTTAGGGGTCATTGTGGAGGCGGTGAAGAGCACCTTAGAACGTACCCCACCAGAGCTATCCGCAGACATTATGGAGAGAGGAATTATGATGGCAGGTGGGGGAGCTATGCTCCGGGGGATGGATAGGCTACTCTCTGAGGAGACGGGATTACCCGTCAATCTTGATGAGGATCCTATCTCCACCGTTGTTCTGGGAACGGGCAAGGTCCTGGATGAACTGGATACCCTAAAGCATACTCTAGCTCCTATCCGTCGCCGCTACTGAGAACGCAGATGACCGCAGATCTAAACGCCGATGACCGCAGATTATGACAGCGCGTTTCACTTGCCCTGTCTAATAAAGACGCATTGGCATAACAAAGTTCTTCGCAAAGCGAAGGCGTCTTTATTATCAGCGATAATCAGCGTTGAATGAGCCCAAGCAGTAAGCGGTAGAAAGAAATCAGCGTCTGATGAAGAAGAAAGTTTTTGTTTTAGCTCTCCTTATTCTGATCTCCTTCTTTTTTTTGTTCTCTAAGAAGAGGGGTACTAAATTAGAGGAAGGCCTAACCACCATTATCTACCTGCCAGTGAAGGTCCTGGCCAGGGCACCTTCTGGGCTGAAAGAAGTGCCATCCCAAGGAATAGAGAGGTTCTTGCTTGAGATTGAAGAGGAGAATAAGAGGTTACGGAGGCTCCTCAACCTAAAGGAGCATTCCATCTATGAGGGTCTGGTCTCTTCTGTCATTGCCCGGGAGCCGAGCAACTGGTTCCATGCTCTTCTTCTCGATAGAGGAGAAGGGTGGGGAGTAAAGAAGAATTCTGTAGTAATTACCCCAGAGGGCCTGGTAGGAAGGGTGATTAAGGCGAATAAAAACTCTTCCCAGGTTTTGCTCATCACCGATCCGGGAAGCGAAATCGGTGTTTTAGTTCAGAGGAGTCGTATTCAGGGAGTAATCCAGGGAAAGGAAAAGTATCTCATCTTAAAGTATCTCCCCTTAGGGGCAGATGTCAGAGAGGGGGATTTAATCCTTACCTCTGGTTTAGAAGGCGGACTCTTCCCTAAAGGTCTGGCCATAGGAAGAGTAAAGAAGATAGAACTCCCTCATCCCCAGGACCTCTTCTTGAAGATAGTCGTTATCCCAGAAGTAAATCTGAGCAGCTTAGAGGAGGTCCTAGTCCTTAAGACTCAATGAGAAGAATAGCCCCCCTCATCCTCCTTCTCTTCCTGGCTATTCTCCAGGCCACCCTCTTGAATCGGCTGAGCATCCTGGGGATTAAGCCCGACCTTCTCCTCATACTGGTCATCTTTATAGGTCTTTATAAGGGGCCTATCTCTGGGGCCTGGTACGGTTTTCTGGCCGGTATTCTTTTGGATCTTTTTTCCCCTGCCCCATTAGGGACCAATGCTTTCTCTAAGACGGTTCTTGGATTTTTAGCAGGAGCAGTTGCTCCCCTTCTATATTTCAAAGCCCCCTTCACCCAGGGGCTCCTTCTATTTATAGGCATGTTCTTGGAGGGGATGATTCTCTTCATTCTCCTCTCCTCATTCCATCTTGCCCCGCCCTTTCGCCACTGTTTTCTTTACATCATCCTTCCCGCTTCTCTCTATACCTCTCTCCTTGCCCCTCTCTTCTTCTACGCCTTTAAGAAGGTTGGTAATCATGCCTTCTGACTTTTCGTCTTCAACAAAAAAGGAATTTCGAAAGCGGCTCTTAGTCCTTACCATTCTTATATCTCTCTCTTTTCTCATCCTCTTGGGAAGGCTCTGGGTCCTGGAGATTATCCAGGGCGAGAGATATCGCTCCTTAGCCCAGAATAATAGCATCCGTCTCCTTTCCTCTCGCGCCCCGAGAGGGATTATCTATGACCGAAAAGGGAAGACCCTGGCCAAGAGCCGCCTCTCTTTCTCCCTCACTATCTATCCTTGGAACCTAAGCCGGGAGGATTTAGCCAAGACCGTCAGAGAGGTAGCTCCCATTATTGGGCTGGCGGAAGAAAGAATCTACCAGACCATTGAAGAGTCCCAGAGGCCTTTCTCCAGCATTCCCCTAAGAGAGGATGTTGATCTGGAGACTGCCACTAAAATCCTGGTGAGAAAACTGGAGCTTGCCGGTATCGATCTTCAGGTTCAGCCCCTGCGCTACTATCCAGATGAGGAACTTTTAGCTCTGGTTCTGGGGCACTTAGGAGAGATTGACAAGGAGGAACTCGAGGTTTTAAGAGGTGAGGGCTATCGCCTGGGTGAGAGAATAGGACAGGATGGAGTGGAGAAGGTCTATGATGAGTATCTGAGGGGTGAGGATGGGGGTTGGCAAATCAGGGTGAATAATCGTGGCCAGAGGGTGGGAGTAATGGACTATCGGGAGCCGCTTCCCGGGAATAACCTGGTACTGACCATCGATCACCAGTTACAGAGAGTGGCCTGGGATTCCCTTGAAGGACGACCAGGAGCCGTTGTAGTCCTGGACCCCAATAATGGGGAGATACTAAGTTTAGTGAGTTCTCCAGCCTATAACCCCAACCTTTTCGCCGGGTCCCTTTCCAAAGAGGAGTGGCTTTCTCTGAAAAAAGATCCCCTACATCCCTTGACCAACCGCGCTACCCAGGGTCAATATGCCCCGGGTTCTGCCTTTAAAGTAATCACGGCTATCGCTGCCCTGGAGAGGGGAATAGCCTCTCGAGATAAGGAGTTCTCATGCTCCGGTGCCTTCCCCTTTAAGGATCGGGTCTTCGGATGCTGGAAGGAAGAGGGACACGGAACCCTGAATCTGAAAGAGGCCATTATCCATTCCTGCGATATCTACTTCTATCAATTAGGTCTTGAGACCGGGGTAGATAATATCGTGGATTTCTCTCAAAAGTTCGGCTTGGGCCAGCCAAGCAGGATAGGCCTTCCTTATGAAGAAAAAGGTCTTCTACCTTCT
>JAUXAI010000034.1 GCA_030619985.1 bacterium
TTTGGTGTAACCTCTCCCTTTGAGGCCTTCTTCCTTCGTAAAGAAGAGATCGAATCAGCCATTCTCATCCTGGGTCCCACCATGCTTGAGAAAGCATCCGGGATCATAGAGAAGGATATTACCCAAACGATATGCACCAAAGAGATCGCCCTTGCTTTAGCAGAAGAATGTAAGAGGTTGAAGAAAAGGCTCAAGATCCACATTGAAGTAGATACTGGGATGGGGAGGACCGGGGTTCCTTACCAGAGGGCCCTGAAGTTAATTAAAGAGGTGGTAAAGATTCCCGAACTGGACGTGGAGGGGATCTTCACCCATTTCTCAACAGCGGATGAAGAGGATAAGAGTTTTACTAAAGAGCAGATAAGAAGGTTTAAAGGGGTTCTAGAGAAACTGGAAGGAGAGAAGATAGATATCCCCTTAAGGCATGCGGCAAACTCAGCCGGGGTTCTGGACTTCCCAGAGAGCTACTTCAATATGGTAAGGCCCGGACTCGCCCTCTATGGCATCTATCCTTCAGAATATGTCTCAAGATCCCTAGACCTCCATCCGGTGATGAGCCTCAAGAGTAAGGTGATATATCTAAAGAGGGTTAAGAAAGGTGCTACCATAAGCTATGGCAAGACCTATGTTACGAATAAAGATACTACTATTGCTATCCTTCCCGTTGGGTATGAGGATGGCTATAATCGGCTCCTTTCAAATAAAGGAGAAGTTATCATAAAGGGTAAGAGAGTAAGGATCGCGGGAAGGGTCTGCATGGACCAGACCATCATAGATGTGGGCGAGGTTTCCGATGTAGAAGTAGGCGATGAGGTAGTTCTAATAGGAGAACAGGGGAAGGAGAGGATCTCTGTTGAGGAGATAGCGAAGAAGGTAGATACCGTTCCCCATGAGGTGGTCTGCAGGATTGCAGGACGGGTCCCCCGCATCTACCTCAAGAACAGTAACCAGTAACCAGCCCGCCGAAGGCGAGGTCTCGCCCCTTTGGGGCGGACGAACAGTAACCAGAATAGCTATCGAGCAATCGAGCTATCAAGCTACTAAGAACAAATATCAAGCATCCAGTATCTGTGAACTGTAAACTGTTCACTGTAAACTTATACCTTCATTATTGATGGTGGAAGGCATGAGGAAATTCTTTGAGTTCATTGGCAAGTGGGCAACCTATATCCTGAAGCGTATAGGAGAGGTGGTCATCCTATTCTTCAGGACCTTATCTTGGATAGTGAGACCACCCTTAGATCTTAAGAATATCATCAATCAGATGATAGAGATCGGAATAAAGTCCTTTCCTGTAGTCAGTCTGGTTGCTCTCTGTATCGGGATGGTCTCTGCCCTTCAGGGAGGCTATGTGGGCAGGCTTGTTGAAACCATGGGCATTGTGGCGGGAGGGGTAGCCCTGGGCATAACCCGGGAACTGGGTCCGGTCCTGACCGCTTTAATACTTGCCGGAAGAGTAGGAGCAGGGATTACCGCAGAGCTGGGGACCATGAAGGTTACCGAACAGATCGATGCCTTAGAAACCTTAGCCACCAATCCCATTAAGTATCTCGCCGTTCCCAGGTTTATTGCTGGGATTATCATGATTCCTATACTCACCATCTATGCCAATGCCATAGGCATTGCGGGTGGCTATTTTATTGGGGTACATAAACTGGGTATCGGCTCTAAACAGTACATAGATGGTACCATAGAAGCCTTGACCACGAATGATATCACGGCCGGCTTGATAAAGGCTATTGTTTTTGGAGCAATTATTACCATCATTGGGTGTTATGAAGGATTTAGGACAGAAGGAGGAGCGGAGGGTGTGGGGAGGGCTACTACCGTTTCTGTGGTTACCTCCTGTGTCCTCATCTTGGTCAGCAACTATTTTCTGGCCGCTGCCCTCTTCTAAAAAAGAATTAAAAATGAAGAAGTAAAAATTAAAAATGAGAAATTAAAAACTTTTACTTTTTACTCTTAACTTTTTACTTCCGAACGGAGTGAGGCTGTGATTGTTATTGAGGATCTTCATAAGTCATTTGGTGATAATAAGGTCTTAAGGGGGGTGAATCTTAAGATTGAGAAGGGCAAGACCTTTGTCATCATTGGAAGAAGCGGCTGTGGGAAGAGCGTTTTACTAAAGCACATTATTGGAATCTTAAAGCCGGATAAGGGAAGGATACTAATTGATGGCTGCGATATAACGAAATTGAATGAGAAAAGATTGAATGAGGTGAGAAAGAAGTTTGGTATGCTCTTCCAGGGAGCGGCTCTCTTCGATTCTCTGACTGTGGAGGAGAATGTGGCCTTCGGATTGAGGAGGCATACCAATTTGAGCAAAGAAGAGATAAGAAGAATTGTTAACGAGAAGCTGGGGCTGGTTGGTCTGGCAAGGAATGGGTTCTTGAGACCGGCTGAGCTCTCAGGGGGGATGAAGAAGAGGGTGGGCCTGGCGAGGGCCATCGCCATGGCCCCAGAGATCATTTTATATGACGAGCCCACTACTGGGGTAGATCCTATCATGGGGGATGCCATAAACGAACTCATCATTGAATTACACGATAAGTTGAAGATTATCTCCATTGCTGTTACCCATGATATAGCCAGTGCTTATAAGATTGCGGACAGAATAGCCATGCTCTATGAGGGAAAGATCATTGAGGTCGGTACTCCAAGAGAGATTAAGAATACCAAAAATCCCATTGTCCGGCAGTTCATCACCGGAGCAGCAATAGGACCCATTACTGCTGATTAAGGAGGAGGAAAGATGAGATTCTTTACTAATGAGATAAAGGTGGGGATTGTGGTGGCCATAGCTATTGTGATATTAATTTTCTCTGCCTTCATTGTGAGGAAGGGTGAGGTTCGGGGCTTTAGGACCAGAGAATATACTATCAAGGTCATCTTCAACTTCGTTGGTGGGCTGAAGGAGACCGCTCCCGTTAGGTTGGCTGGGGTAAAGGTGGGGCAGGTGGAGAGAATACGCTTCATCCAGGAACCCACTACCAAGGTGGAGACTACTATCACCTTAAAGGAGGCCATTCAATTGCGGGGGGATGCTCAGTTCTCAATAACTGTGGTGGGCCTCTTGGGAGAGAAGTATATTGAGATCACCCCAGGCTCCCTCGATGCTCCCATTATCAAGCCCGGGGCTACTCTAATTGGTAAAGATGCGGTAGACATAAGTGAGGTACTATCCAGTGCGAGAGGAGCCATGGAGGATTTAGGAGGCATCCTCTCTTCTGTAAGGGGAGGGAAAGGAACAGTAGGAAAGTTAGTGACTGATGAGGAGCTCTATGATAACCTCAATGCCATGATCAAAAATCTAAGGGAATTATCTGAAGAGGTGAAGGAACATCCCTGGAAACTATTCCGGAAGGGAAAAGAGAAGAAGAAGTGAACCCCGCACCTTTTACCATGTTCTGTAATTTATCTTTTGGAAATAGGGAAATGAGAAACTTTTTATTTGTCTTGCCCAGTAGAATACAAAATTTTATTAAAAAAGGTGCGGGGTGAAGACAAAGTATTTCTGCGCCGAGTGTGGCTATGAATCCATTAAATGGCTGGGGAGGTGCCCGGGATGTGGAAGTTGGAATACCTTCACTGAGACGAAAGAGGCCCCACCCTCCAAGTTCAAGCATCGGGTATTTAAGACGAAGGCCAAGCCCCAGGCAATATCAGAGATTAAGATGGAAGAGGAGGGGAGGCTCAAAACCGGAATGGGGGAGTTCGATAGGGTCTTGGGAGGGGGATTGGTTCCGGGCTCGGTGGTCTTAATTGGTGGTGACCCGGGGATCGGGAAGTCCACCCTTCTTCTTCAGGCCATGAATAACCTGAGCAGTAAATATGGCCTAGTTCTCTATACCTCGGGTGAAGAATCACTCACCCAGACGAAGCTCAGGGCCCAGAGAATAGGGGTGAACTCCACTAAACTTCATATCTTAGCCACCACGAGCATTGAAGAGACTACGAAATATATTGAAGAATTAAAGCCAAGATCTGTGGTTGTTGATTCCATACAGGCGGTCTATAAATCGGATCTTCCCTTTACCCCGGGAAGCATCATCCAGTTAAAGGAGTCTTGTGCTGAGCTTCTCTATTTAGCAAAGAGCATGAATATCCCTATCTTCTTGATCGGCCATGTGACCAAGGGAGGAGTCTTAGCAGGTCCCAAGGTCTTGGAGCATATGGTCGATACTGTCTTATACTTTGAGGGAGAAAAAGAGTATACCTATAGAATCCTGAGGGCAGTGAAGAATAGGTTTGGCTCCACGAATGAGGTGGGAATCTTTGAGATGAAAGAGGATGGCCTGGCGGAGGTGAAAAACCCCTCAAGAATCCTCTTAGAGGAGAGGGCAGAAGGCACCTCTGGCTCCTGCATTACTGCCACCTTGGAAGGAACCAGGCCCCTCTTGGTTGAGATCCAGGCCCTGGTGAGTCCCTCCAGTTTCGCCTTACCCCAGAGAAGGACGACTGGACTGGACTATAACCGTGCCTCCCTTTTATTAGCCGTCTTGGAGAAGAGGGCGGGATTGAAACTGGGGAATAAGGATGTCTTCCTAAATGTTGCTGGGGGATTAAGGGTTTATGAACCAGCGGTGGATCTCTCTATGATATTGGCTGTGGCCTCCAGTCTTAAGAATAAGGCCATCGATCCCAATCTGGTTGCTTTGGGCGAGGTGGGCTTAAGCGGGGAGGTGCGCAGTATAAACCAGGTGCCTCTGAGGATAAGGGAGGCAGAGAAGCTGGGCTTTAAGAGATGCCTCATCCCCAGAGGGAACCTGAAAGATCTAAACAAGCCTGTCCCGCTGAAAGCGGGGAAAGAGAAGATTAAAGTAATTGGTGTAGGAAAGATTCAAGACGCCCTTCAGCTCGCTCTGCGGTAGTAGTTGCACACAGTTCGCTCGCAAGTAACAAGTAACATTGAACAAGTAACAATTTTTTGATTTGAACATCTGTTATCCGTGCTAATCTGTTTTTAATCTGTGCTAATCTGTGTTTAAGAGGAGGTGAGAAAGAAATGATCTGGATTATAAGAGTTCTTTTTTTATTTATCTGTGCTGGTTTAGGCTATCGCCTCCTAGATAAACTTGGCCTCTTAGCCTTTTCTCTGGGAGCAGTGGCTATTCTTCTGTTAGAATTCGCCTCTAAGAGAGTTCGCCTGAAGACTTTCCTGGCAGTTAGCTTAGGACTCATTGTTGGATTAATCTCTGCTAACCTCTTGGCCTATGTCATTACCCTTGTTCCCTTTTCTTATCCCATACCACGCATTATCTTTATTGCCCTGAATCTCTCCTTGGGTTATCTGGGAATGGTCATCGCCTGGAGGAAGAGGGAGGAGATCGGTTTCGCACCCTTAATTCCCAGAAAGAAAGAAGCACCAAGACTAGGAGCAAAAACCAAGGTCCTGGATACCAGTGTTATCATCGATGGAAGAATCGCCGACATCTGTCAGACGAAGTTTGTGGAGGGAACCCTGATCATCCCCAGGTTCGTCTTAAGGGAACTGCAGTCCATCGCTGATTCTCCCGATTCTCTGAAGAGGAATCGGGGAAGAAGGGGGCTCGATATCCTGAACCGGCTCCAAAAACAGAAGGATTTGGATATCAAGATAAGCGAGCAGGACTTCCCGGCAATTAGAGAGGTGGACGGAAAGCTCATCCAACTGACCAAGGTCCTGGACGGCCTCCTGGTAACCAATGACTTCAATCTCAATAAGGTAGCCGAGCTACAGGGGGTAGAGGTCTTAAACGTCAATGAACTGGCCAATGCTCTGAGGCCGGTAGTTCTTCCTGGTGAAGTGATGAATGTGCGCATCATAAAGGGGGGTAAGGAGCCTGGCCAGGGGGTGGCCTATCTCGATGATGGGACCATGGTAGTTGTTGACGAGGGTGAGGACTTCATGGGAAAGACCATGGATGTTGTGGTGACCAGCGTCTTGCAAACCACTGCGGGAAGGATGATCTTCACCCGCCTCAAAGAAGCCTAATCAAAAGGGTGACAAGGGGAACAAGGGTAGCAAGGGCGACACGGGTTTAAATCCCTGTGGCCCCTGTCCCCCCTGTAACCCTTGAGCTATCGAGTTTGGGGGATAGATTGAAAGTGGTTGCTGTTGTTCCTAGTGCGGGGAAGGGCGAGAGGATGGGACAAAAGAAAGAGTTCCTTCTTTTTGGTGGCAAAGCCATTCTGGCTCATACCTTGCAACCTTTAGAGAATCATTCCCAGATCTCTGAGATTATCTTAGTAGTCGATGAGAAGAGTGTAGAAAAGTGCAAGAAGGAGGTTGTTGAGAAGTACGGCTTTAAGAAGGTCAAAGAAGTAATCGTTGGAGGAAAGGAAAGGCAGGATTCTGTCTATAATGGTCTGAAGAAGGTAACCAAGGATTGCGACATCGTTCTCATCCACGATGGCGCTCGCCCCTTCCTAACAGAGGATTTAATCACCAGATCTATTGAAGGAGCAGAGAAGCATAAGGCAGCAGTAGTTGCTGCCCCCTGTATTGATACCATAAAGTTTGCCCAGAAAGAGAAGGATATGGCCTTAGAGACTTTGGATAGAGAATATCTCTGGATGGCCCAGACCCCCCAGACCTTCAGATATGAGATAATTTTAAAGGCCTATCAAAAGGCAGAAGAGGAAAACTTCAGAGGAACAGATGATGCTTCTTTAGTAGAGAGGATGGGGACACCGGTCAAGATTGTAAGAGGCTCCTACGACAATATCAAGATCACCACTCCCCAGGATCTAATCTTAGCAGAAGCCATCTTAGCCAAGAGAAAAAGCAATCAGGGAAAAAGTTACTAACGGTTACTAACGGTTAGTAACAGTTACTATCAATTACAAAGCAACCGATAGTAACAGTCCCGATTTTATCGGGACATAGTAACTGTTAGTAACAGTGCCAGCCCTGTTACCAGATGGTACAGGGCGAAGCGTAGTAACCATTATACTTTTAGGGAGAAAAAATGCGAGTTGGGATAGGATACGATGTTCATAAGTTAGTTGAGGGAAGAAAGCTTATCTTAGGCGGGGTGGAGGTCCCTTTTGAAAAAGGATTACTTGGTCATTCGGATGGTGATGTCCTCTTACATGCTATATGCGATGCCCTATTAGGAGCAGTAGGGAAGGGTGATATCGGACAACACTTTCCAGATGCTGATCCAGAATATAAAGACATCTCGAGCCTCATCCTTCTTGAGAAGGTGAAGGGATTAATAAAGGAGTATAGGATAAATAACATAGATAGCATCGTCATTGCCCAGGAGCCGAAACTTACTCCCTATTTGGAGAAGATGAAGGAGAATATTGCTAAAGTATTGAAGATAGACAAGGACAAGATCAACATTAAGGCAACGACTACTGAAAAATTAGGTCCCATGGGAAGAGGGGAAGGAATAGCAGCCTACGCCATGGTAAGTCTCGAATGAAATATTATCTTTCTTTAATTGCTGTAATCGTTATGCTTTCATTGTTAAGCGGGAGCAGAATATTGGCAGAAGAGAAGACGAAGATAATAATAAATATCCCGACCACAACTTTGTATCTTTACCAAGAAGATGAACTGATCAAAGAGTATAGGATAACGGTTGGTCGTATAGATGCTCCCACACCCATTGGAAATTTCAAGGTAATTAATAAAAAAGTTAATCCCACCTGGTATCCAACAGATGGAAGGGATCCCATTCCACCCGGGCCGAACAACGAATTGGGAACGAGATGGATCGGAATAAATAAACCCCATTTTGGGATACATGGGACGATCAAGCCCCAGGAGATAGGGAAGGCCACTTCGAATGGCTGTGTGAGACTCAAGAATGAGGATATTGAGGAGCTATATCCCCTGGTTTCCCTAAAGACATCGGTTGAAATAAGATATCAGACGGTCTATGTGAAAAGAGAAGATGGGCTATTTAAAATCACCATCTATTCCGATATCTATGCCTTGGGAACAAATACCATAAGGAGATTGAGGAAAGAGACGGGATTAGAGATGGATGACTCTTTCTGGGAGGATGCCATAAAAGAAGCAGAAGAGAAGGGGGTCTATTATTTCACCGTCTTTTCTGGTGGAGAAAGGGAATGAAAGTGAGAGTCAGGTTTGCCCCATCCCCCACAGGATATCTCCATGTCGGTGGAGCAAGAACTGCGCTCTTCAACTGGCTTTTCGCCCGCCATAATAGGGGAGCATTTATCCTGAGGATCGAGGATACGGATAGGGAACGCTCTGCAGATAAATACGAGAAGGCGATCATTGAGGATTTGAGATACCTGGGGCTCGATTGGGATGAGGGAATGGAAGTAGGTGGAAGATACGGACCCTATCGTCAGAGCCAGAGACTAGATTTATATAAAGAGTATGCTTGCCGATTATTAAAAGAGAAGAAGGCTTATTACTGCTATTGTATAGAGGAAGAACTGGAAGCAAAAAGAAAAGAAGCATTAAGACAGGGAAGGACACCGAGATATGATGGGAAATGCCGCAATCTAACAGAAGAGCAAAAGAGGAAGTACGAAAAAGAAGGAAGAAGACCGACCGTAAGGTTTAAGGTTCCGAAGAAGAGAGTTGTGGTCTCTGACCTTGTGAGAGGAGAGGTGACCTTTGAGGCCGATGCCCTGGGAGATTTCATCATCCTCCGCTCTGATGGTGTGGCAGCCTTCAACTTTGCCAACATCATCGACGACATGAGTATGAAGATCACCCATGTGATTAGAGGTGAGGATCACTTATCCAATACCCCCAGACAGATTTTACTCTATCAGGCCTTAGGAGCGAAACTTCCCAAGTTTGCCCATATCTCTATGATCCTTGGTCCAGATCGTACCCGACTTTCTAAGCGCCATGGGGCAACCGCAATAAGAGAGTATAGAAGGAAAGGTTATCTGCCAGAGGCCTTGGTAAATTATCTCAGCCTCTTAGGATGGTATCCTCCAGATGGAGAAGAGATTAAGTCTACTAAGGAGTTAATTAAAGAGTTCTCATTGGATCATGTATCTAAGTCTTCGGCAATCTTTGATAACCAGAAACTGAACTGGATGAATGGCCGCTATATAAGGAAAGCCTCCTTAAAGAGGATTAGGAATTTAGCCATCCCTTATCTGAGAGAGGCAGGTTATCTAAAGGGAAGGATAATCCCGGCCAAAAAGAGGTGGCTCTTGAAAGTGATCGAGGCCACCCGGACCCATCTCGATTATCTGGATCAAGTACCAAAAGAAACAGAGGTCTTCTTTAACAAAGAGATTAAGATTTCTAAAAAAGGGAAAGAGACTCTCAAAAAAGAGTCGAGTAAAAAAGTCTTATTTGCTTTGAAAAATAGATTAAAGAAAATAAAGGAGATTACAGATAGAAATTTCAAGACCTTAATGAAAGACTTAGAGAAAGAGATCGGTTTTAGAGGAAAGAACCTCTATCTACCTATAAGGGTTGCCCTCACTGGCCAAAATAAAGGTCCAGAACTATATCTTATTCTGCCCATCCTGGGTAAGAGAGAATGTCTCAAGAGGCTTTCTAAGGTCCAATGAATCCCGCACCTTTCTTTAGAATTGGTTGTAATAAGATATTCAAACAATACACAGAGATATCTCGAAAGAGAAAAGGTGCGGGATGAACGAATTGAGAAAAGACCCCATTTTGGGGAACTGGGTAATCATCTCTCCAGAACGGGGCAAAAGACCCCAGGCCTACGCCCAACTCCAGCGAGTAATTAAGAAGAAAGAGACGGTCTGCCCCCTCTGCTCAGGCAATGAATCCTTGACTCCACCAGAGATCTATGCCCTGAGACCCAAGAGGTCAAAGCCTGATACAAAGGGCTGGGGGGTGCGGGTGGTTCCCAATAGATTCCCGGCTTTGGGTAGAAAGAAAGAATTAGTGAGAAAGAGGCTGGGGATGTTCGATGTGATGAGTGGCTTCGGGGCCCATGAAGTAATCATTGAGACCCCGGAACATGACAAGAACCTAAAGGATCAGAGTGTAAAAGAATTGAGCAAAGTCTTAAAAACCTTCCAATACAGGATAGAGGAGCTCTATAAGGATAAGCACCTGCACTATTGTTTGGTATTCAAGAATGAAGGCTGGGAGGCTGGGGCCTCTCTGGAGCATCCCCATTCCCAACTCATCGCTACCCCAGTCATCCCCAAAAGAATAAAGGAAGAACTGGTCGGCTCAAGGAATTATTTCAAAGGGAGGAAAAGATGCGTCTATTGTGACATCCTGAGCCAGGAGAGGAAGAATGGCGAGAGAATAGTCTATGAGAACAAGGAGTATCTCGCTTTCTGTCCTTTTGCCTCACGCTTCCCCTTTGAGATATGGCTCCTCCCCAAGAAGCATAACGCTGATTTCTGTTCCCGGACAACTAAGGAGAGTATTTCTCTCTTAGCCGATGCCCTTAGAACCACCATACAGAAGTTAGCTCAGGCTTTAGATAACCCCCAGTATAACTATGTCATCCACACTGCCCCCAACCCGATCTCCAGACATGGTTATGGGAAAAACATTGATAGAAACTTTCATTGGCATATCGAGATCATACCTCGCCTTACCCGGGTAGCGGGATTTGAATGGGGAGCGGACTTCTACATCAATCCCATGGCACCAGAAGAAGCCGCCCGGTCTCTTCGGGAAAAGGAAATAAGATGACCCTTAAGGTTTATAATACCCTTACCGGAAAAAAAGAAAAATTCTTACCCTTAAAAAAGAAAGAGGTGAGAATGTATGTCTGTGGGGTAACGGTCTATGATGACTGCCATCTGGGCCATGCAAGATGCTATGTGGCCTTTGATGTCGTCTATCGCTATTTAAAGTATAAAGGCTATAAGGTAAAATATGTTCAGAACATCACGGATGTGGATGATAAGATAATTGTTAAAGCAAGGGAAGAAGGGTTAAGCCTGCCTGCCGGCAAGGCAGGGGTTAAGGGTCGAGGGTCAAGGGATTTGAAGGCTCTGGCGAGAGAGGTAGCAGAAAGATATACCAAAGAGTATTTCAAATGGATGGATTATCTAAAGGTGAAGAGGGCCGCTCTCTATCCTAAAGCCACGGAGCACATCGAGGATATGATAGAGTTAATCCAAAAATTATTGGATAAAGGATATGCCTACGAAGTAGATGGGGATGCCTACTTTAATATCTCTAAATTCACCTCTTATGGCAGGCTCTCTGGCCGCTCTATTGATGAGATGAAGGCTGGGGCAAGGGTGGAGGTGGACGATAGGAAGAAGAACCCCTTAGACTTCGCTTTATGGAAGAAGGCAAAAGAGGGAGAGCCGAGCTGGAGTAGCCCCTGGGGAAAGGGTCGTCCGGGTTGGCATATAGAATGCTCTGCCATGAGCATGAAGTATTTGGGAGAAAGTTTTGATATCCACGGGGGAGGCCAGGATCTCATCTTTCCTCACCATGAGAATGAGATTGCCCAGAGTGAGGCCTTTAGCGGGAAGCCCTTTGTCAAGTACTGGCTCCATAACGGCTTTGTCACCACAGAGGGTGAGAAGATGTCCAAGTCCCTGGGGAATATCTTTACCCTGAAAGAACTCTTTCAGGAGTTTCCCGATCCAGAGGTTGCCCGACTCTTTCTATTATCCAGGCACTATCGTAGTCCCGTTGACTTCACCAAGGAAAAATTAGTGGAAATAGAGAAGCGCCTTTTCCATTTCTATAATCTTTTGGATTTTATCCTTCAAGCATTGAAGGGAAGAATCTCTAGTAAGAGGATCAATCTCAAGTCTCTGAGTAAGGAAGAGAAGAGGCTCTATCAAGAGATTCAAGAGACAAATAAAGAATTTGGTAGAGCAATGGATGATGATTTCAATACGGCAAGGGCTCTCTCCTCTCTGGATAGTCTGGTAAAGGTGGCCAATACTCTAAAGGACAACCCAAAGGTAAACAGAAATAAAGCATTATTGAGCAAAGTTTATAAGTTATTAAAAGAGAAGGGCGTGATTTTGGGCTTCTTTGAAAAGCATAATTGGAAGGCGATGACTCGCATTCCAGATAGAAAGGAAATAGAGAGGTTAATTGCCCAAAGGGATAGGGCGCGCCGAGAGGGCAATTGGGGTTTAGCAGACAGGCTAAGGAGCGGTTTAAGAAGGAGGGGGATTATCCTAGAGGACCATCCAGAGGGAACTACCTGGAAGAGAAAACGAAAACTTGACAAAAACTAATTTATCAGGTAAAATATAAATTTGTCTCTAAATCAAGGTGCCCGGGTAGCTCAGTTGGTAGAATCCCGCACTTTTATGCCCACGTAGCTCAGTTGGTAGAGCAGGGCTCTTGTAAAGCTCAGGTCGGGGGTTCGAGACCCTCCGTGGGCTTTGAGTAAAATTCATTCAAAATTTTGGGCGGATACCCAAGTGGTTAACGGGGGCAGACTGTAAATCTGCTGGCGATGCCTTCGGAGGTTCGAATCCTTCTCCGCCCACCATCCTTCGCCAATATGTGGTGACCCTATGAAGCAGGCTACGGATGGCAGGCCAATTTTGCGGGTGTAGCTCAGTGGTAGAGTCCCGGCCTTCTCCCGAAAATCTCCGAGTTATATGAGGCTAGATTTTTGAGGATCCCGCTAAGACGCGGGGGCGTAATCTGTTGGCGGGCGTGGTTCAGTGGTAGAACATCAGCCTTCCAAGCTGAGGACGTGAGTTCGATTCTCATCGCCCGCTCCAAACTGGATCAATCGGAATCCTCGTAACTGTAATCCCAACAGAGTTGGGAACATTTGCGGGACAAGCCGGTAACGTGAATTCGATTCCCATCACCCGCTCCAAATTTGACAAATAGGTTTTTATCTGTTATATTATTTTTTTATCTATCCTGAAGCATCGGAATTTTAATAATTCCGATGCTGAGGATTAGGGGGTCTGGGGGAAAGAATCTGCTAGCCCCCAGGGGGTGACAGTGGAGTCCCGATCCAGTGAATCGGGACGGAACGCTTGACCCCGCACCTAATAGGTGCGGGGTATGGAAGTATCCCCGAAGGGGATATCTTGTGCCCATGTAGCTCAGTTGGTAGAGCACATCCTTGGTAAGGATGAGGTCAGCGGTTCGATCCCGCTCGTGGGCTCCAGTAACACAGATATTCACAGATTTTTTGCAGATGGGCACAGATAACAGATAAAACTACAGAGGACAAAAGGCAGAAAATAGGTTACATCAATCGGTTGCGGTTGCGCTACTCGTATCGTCTTACGTAATACGGTTGCGTTCTATTACGAACAACGATAGACGATGGCCGAAACGAGCCGCGTAACCCTCCAACGTATGACGAAAAACGAAGTTTTAATATCTGTGATCTGTGAGAATCTGTCTTCAATCTGTGCAGATCTGTGGTAACAAAGGAGGTTTAAAATGGCAAAGAAGAAGTTTGAGAGGAAGAAGCCCCACCTCAATGTGGGGACCATCGGACACGTGGATCATGGAAAGACCACTTTAGTGGCCGCCGTGACCAAGATCCTGGCCAAGCATAACCTGGCCCA
>JAUXAI010000079.1 GCA_030619985.1 bacterium
TCCCCAGGGGAAACATCTCAGGATCTATGAGGGGGATCGGGTGATAGCTGGAGATAGACTGATGTCCGGTCCCGTCATCCCCCATGATATATTGAGAGTCAAAGGAGATAAGGAGCTCCAGAACTACCTGGTGAATGAGATTCAGGAGGTCTATCGACTTCAGGGTGTGGAGATAAATGATAAGCATGTGGAGATCATCGTCCGCCAGATGCTCAAAAAAGTGAGGATCGTAGATCCTGGTGATACCCACTTTTTGGCAGGTGAGGCGGTAGATCGGACCGCATTCCGGGAGGAGAACGAGAAGGTATTGAAAAAGAAGAAGAAACCAGCCACTGCCCAACCCATACTCTTGGGAATAACCAAGGCCTCTCTGACAACAGAGTCCTTCATCTCCGCGGCCAGTTTCCAGGAGACGACCAGGGTCTTGACTGAGGCCGGAGCAAGTGGGAAGCGGGATGAGTTAAGGGGCCTGAAGGAGAATGTGATTATGGGCCACCTCATACCAGCCGGAACTGGTCTTTCTGCTTACCAAGAATTAGAGATAGTAAAAGAAACAGAGTAAGACGGTGATCGGGTAATCAGGTCATCGGGTTATCGGGAAATTCCTGATCCTCTGTTTTCCTGATCTCCCGATATCCTAGTACCCTGCGACTGAAAGGAGCAATAAGTGCCTACCATAGGTCAACTATTAAGGATGGGAAGGAAGAGGCAAGTGAGGAAGGTCACCACTCCTGCCCTGGGTGGCTCTCCTCAGCGTAGAGGGGTATGTACCAGGGTCTATACCTCTACTCCCAAGAAGCCCAACTCCGCCCTAAGGAAAGTGGCCAGGGTTCGCCTCTCCAATGGTATGGAGGTCACCGCCTACATCCCCGGGATAGGCCATAACCTACAGGAGCATTCCATCGTCCTCATCAGGGGAGGAAGGGTGAAGGATTTACCTGGGGTGAGGTATCATATTATAAGGGGAACCCTGGATACCATGGGAGTGGAGGACAGGAGAAAGAGTCGCTCCAAATATGGAGCAAAAAGACCCAAATAAACGCAGATTTCTTTGTATTACCTATTGCGTGGGCGTATTGGACGCGGATACTCAACGCACTTCGTTTGCCTTGAGATGTTGCCGCTGATAATCTGCGGGCAATGCTTGATATTCATGCTCTCTCGGATGCCAGCGAAGCGCATCCGGCATCTGCGTTTTGATCTGCGGTCATCTGCGTACGAACGGAGTGAGTGAGATGCCTAGAAGAAAGAGAGTCTTTAAGAGGGAGATACTACCCGATCCCAAGTATAATAACCTCTTAGTGGCGAAGTTTGTTAACTGCCTCATGCTGAAGGGGAAGAAGTCCTTGGCCAGATCCATACTCTATGAGGCTTTGGGGATTGTGGGAAAGAAGAGCGGTCAAGACCCCTTGAGCCTCTTTAAAAGGGCCATTGAGAATGTAAGACCCCTTTTGGAGGTAAAGCCTCGTAGAGTGGGAGGAGCCACCTACCAGGTCCCAGTAGATGTCAGACCAGATAGGGGAGAGACTTTAGCCCGGCGCTGGATAATAAACTTTGCTAGGAAGAGAAAAGAGCATACCATGGCTGAGAGGCTGGCCGGGGAGCTTTTCGATGCCTCAAAGAAGACTGGGTCAGCAGTAAAGAAGAAGGAGGATACTCACAGAATGGCAGAGGCCAACAAGGCCTTCGCCCACTATCGCTGGTAGCATGAGAAGTTTAGCGAAGTGTACAGTAACCAGCCCGCCGAAGGCGAGGTCTCGCCCCTCTGGGGCGGGTGGGGCGGACGAACAGTAACCAGTTTTTTTACTGTAAACTGTGAACTGTTAACTGTAAACTGCGAATGGAATGAGCAAAATGGCGAGAGAGATACCTTTAGAGAGAATAAGAAATATCGGGATCATGGCCCACATCGATGCCGGAAAGACGACCACCACAGAACGCATCCTTTACTATACCGGGATAAGCCACAGACTAGGTGAGGTAGATGAGGGGACGGCCATCATGGACTGGATGGCCCAGGAGAAGGAGAGGGGAATAACCATCACCTCTGCGGCTACCACCTGCTACTGGCGAGATCATAGGATTAACATCATCGATACCCCGGGCCACGTGGACTTCACGGTTGAGGTGGAGAGATCTCTGAGAGTCCTGGATGGGGCCATCGCCATCTTCTGCGCTGTGGGAGGAGTGGAGCCCCAGTCAGAGACCGTCTGGCATCAGGCGAGGAGGTATGGCATCCCCTGCCTGGCATTCATAAATAAGATGGATAGGACAGGTGCTCGCTTCCTGGAAGCGGTAGAGGAGATGAGAGAGAAACTCAATGCTAATGCCTTTCCCATCCAGATCCCCATGGGAGAAGAGGGAAACTTTAAGGGAGTAATCGATCTAGTCAAGATGAGGGCCATCACCTGGGAAGAAGACCTAGGGGTGAGGCCCAGAACAGGGAAGATTCCATCCGAGCTTGAGAAGGAAGCGAGAGAATATAGAGAGAAATTGATTGAGGAGGTGAGTGAGGCAGATGAGGAGTTGATGGAGAAATACCTAAAGGGAGAAGAAATAGAGGAAGAGCTACTGAAAAGAGGGATTAGAAAAGGAACCTTATCTGCTACTCTCATCCCAGTACTATGTGGGGCTGCCATTAAGAATAAGGGGATCCAGCCTTTGTTAGATGCCATAGTCGACTACCTTCCTTCACCCATTGATATCCAGGCAGTGGAAGGCATCAATCCTATAAATAAGAGTAAAGAGAAAAGAGAAGCAAGCGATTCTGAGCCTTTTGCTGCCTTGGCCTTCAAGATCGCCACCGATCCCTATGTGGGGAATCTCACCTTTTTCCGGGTATATTCCGGGAGTGTGAAGGCTGGTTCCTATATCTATAACGCCTCCCGGGATAAGAGGGAGAGGATAGGAAGAATCCTGCAGATGCATGCCAATAAGCGTCGGGATAGGGAGGAGGTCTATGCTGGTGATATCGCTGCTGCTATCGGATTAAAGGAGACCAAGACCGGGGATACATTATGCGATAGAGATGCGCCCATTTTGTTAGAGACCATGCACTTTCCTGAGCCAGTGATCTCTGTGGCCATCGAGCCCAAGACGAGAAAGGAAGAGGAAAAGCTCAGTGAGTCTTTAGCAAGGTTGGCAAAGGAGGACCCTACCTTCAAGGTGAAGGTAGATGAGGAGACCTCCCAGACCATAATCTCTGGAATGGGAGAGTTGCACCTGGAAATCATTATCGATAGATTATTGAGAGAGTTCAAATTAGAGGCCAAGGTAGGCAGGCCCCGGGTGGCCTATAAAGAGACCATTACTAAAGAGGCCAAGGCAACGGGGAAGTTCATCAAGCAGACTGGGGGAAGGGGTCAGTATGGAGTGGTCTCTTTAGAGGTTGTTCCCGGCGAGGGATTTACTTTTGAGAATAAGATAAAGGGAGGAGTCATCCCAAGAGAGTATATCCCGGCCGTCGAAAAAGGGGTGCGAGCAGCCTGCGAATCTGGGATTTTGGCTGGCTACCCAATAATCAATGTCAAGGTGACATTATACGATGGCTCATTCCATGAGGTGGACTCATCTGAAATTGCATTCAGGATGGCTGGCTCTCTTGCCTTTAAGGATGCTCTCAAAAAGGCAAAACCAGTGCTTCTGGAGCCGGTAATGAAGATAGAGGTAGTAGTACCTGAAGAGTATCTGGGGGATGTGATCGGGGACCTAAATTCCAGGAGAGGAAAGATAGAGAAGCTGGGCACCAGAGGTAAGGCCAAGACTGTAAGGGCCCGCGTTCCCCTGGGAGAGATGTTCGGCTATGCCACATCTTTGAGGTCCTTGACCCAGGGAAGGGCAACCCATAGCATGGAGTTCGACCACTATGCTCCCATTCCCGAAAAAATTAGAGAAAGTATGCTAAAATGAAAATAAACAGTTCGGAGTTAGAAGTTCGGAGTTCGGAGAAAAATACATTAAACTCCGAACTCAAGGCCGAAGGCCGTACTTCGAACTAAACCGACGAAGGAGGTTTAAAATGGCAAAGAAGAAGTTTGAGAGGAAGAAGCCCCACCTCAATGTGGGGACCATCGGACACGTGGATCATGGAAAGACCACTTTAGTGGCCGCCGTGACCAAGATCCTGGCCAAGCATAACCTGGCCCA
>JAUXAI010000074.1 GCA_030619985.1 bacterium
CTTTTTACTTGTTACTTACGACCGAAGGGAGGGATGATGAAGCCCAAAATCATAAAGGATGTTCTAATATCTGAAAAAGCGATTCAGAAGAAGACCCAAGAATTAGGAAGGAAGATATCTAAAGATTATAGAGGAAAGGAACTGGTCATTGTGGCCATTATGAGGGGAGCCATGCTCTTCTTGGCGGATCTGGTGCGCCACATCACGGTTCCGGCATCAATAGACTTTATGTTCGTCACCAGTTATAAAAAGGCCTCCAAATCAAGTGGGGTAATAAGGATCATCAAGGACCTGAAAGAGGATATTGAGGATAAGCATGTCTTAATTGTTGAGGATATTGTTGATACTGGGTTGACCTTTTCCTATCTTAAGAGATACTTAAAGGCCCATAATCCAAAGGGCATCAAGATCTGCACCCTCCTGGATAAACCCTCACGACGCCTGGTAAAGGTGAAGTCGAACTATGTAGGCTTCACCATTCCCGATGAGTTCGTGGTAGGCTATGGATTGGATTATTTGGAGTTATACAGAAATCTTCCTTATATCGCTACCCTGACGGATAAGGCAAAGGAGAGACTGAAGAAGTAATTGCCAAATTAAGCAAAATATGCTACGATAAAAAACACGGATTAGCACCGATTCAAGAATCCCGGCGGATGTCGGGGCGGATTAGCACTGATTTAGTCTGTGCTCATCCGTTTTCAAATCTGTGCCCATCCGTGCCTTACGGAGGTAAAGAAAGTGAATAAGAAAGTAAATAAATTCCCAAAATCTGTTAAATCCATCGGCTTCTGGCTTCTCCTGGCCCTCATCGTTGCCTTCTTCTATCAGGCTCAAAAGGCAAAAGTATCTCCTGTCGAAACCTTAGATTACTCTGTCTTTATAGAGAAGGTGAATGAGGGAGAGGTCCAGGAAGTAGTCATTATGGAGAATAATATCGAGGGGAGGCTGAAGGATGAGACGAGGTTCAGAACTTATACCCCTTATCAGGACCCGAAACTCGCTGAGACCTTGCAGGCTAAGGGAATAAGGATTGTGGGCAGACCTGCTCAGACAGTGTGGAAGTCCCTCTTGATTAATGTCCTTCCAATAGTATTTATCTTCGGTCTTCTCTGGTTCTTCCTCTTCCGCCGGGTGGAGGGGGCTGGTCGTCAGGCCATGTCCTTCGGCCAGGCGAAGGCCAAGTTACATACCGAGCCCAAGATAAAGATCACCTTCAAGGATGTCGCGGGATGTGATGAGGCAAAGGAGGAATTAAAGGAGATCATCGAGTTCTTAAAAGACCCCAGGAAGTTCCAGAAGCTAGGAGGGAAGATCCCTAAAGGAGTACTCTTAATGGGTCCTCCGGGAACGGGAAAGACCCTCTTGGCTAAAGCGGTGGCCGGTGAGGCTGGGGTTCCCTTCTTCTCCATTAGCGGTTCGGACTTCGTCGAGATGTTCGTTGGTGTAGGAGCCAGTAGGGTGCGTTCTCTATTCCAGCAAGGAAAGAAGAACGCTCCCTCTATAATCTTCATTGATGAGATAGATGCTGTGGGAAGGCAGAGGTTCGCTGGATTGGGAGGAGGCCATGATGAGAGGGAACAGACCCTGAATCAGTTATTCGTTGAGATGGATGGCTTCGATCCCAATGAGGGCGTAATCCTGATCGCAGCCACTAATCGGCCGGATGTCTTAGATCCAGCACTCTTAAGACCGGGAAGATTCGATCGGCGCATCGTGGTCGATCGACCAGACATAAACGGAAGGGAGGCCATACTAAAGGTTCACACTAAGAAGATTCCCTTAGCTAAGGATGCGGACCTCAAGGTCGTCGCTCGCCGGACACCGGGCTTCTCTGGAGCGGATCTGGCTAATGTGGCCAATGAGGCCGCGCTTTTGGCGGCCAGGAAGAATAAGAAGCAGGTAACCATGGAGGAGATCGAGGAGTCCATAGATCGGGTCATGGCAGGTCCGGAGAGAAAGTCAAAGGTGATCAGCACGGAAGAGAAGAAAATAACCGCCTATCATGAGTCAGGCCATGCCCTCTTAGCTCTCCTAGTGCCAGAGGCCGATCCGCTACATAAGGTATCCATCCTGCCCCGTGGTCTGGCTTTGGGCTATACCATTACCCCTCCCATAGAGGATAGATACATCTCTACTAAGAAGAAATTAATGGCTGAGATCACCAAGACCCTGGGTGGCCGGGCAAGTGAGGAGATTATTTTCAATGAGGTATCGACTGGTGCTGGGCTCGACCTGCGGGTAGTTACGGATGAGGCGCGGAGGATGGTGGCCAGGTATGGAATGAGTGAAAAACTGGGTCACCTTACCTTTGGTAGACCACACGAGCAGATCTTCTTAGGCCGAGATATAACAGAAGAGAAGGATTATAGTGAAGAGACCGCCCGAGTCATAGATCAGGAGGTGCGCAAGATCGTGGATGAGTGCTATGCCCAAGCCAGAGAACTACTGAAGAAGAATAAGAAGAAGCTTTCGCTCTTGGCCGAGACTCTGTTGGAGAGAGAAGTCATGGATGGGGAAGAGGTGGCCAAGTTAGTAGGCATTAAGAAGGAATTCCCTAAGAAGAAAAGATGACGGATAAGAAAAGGATTGTAAAGGCCGTTCAAAATATCCTGAAGGCCATTGGCGAGAACCCCAAACGAAAGGGTTTAGTAAATACTCCCAAGAGGGTGGCAGAGCTCTATAGCGAGATATTCTCTGGGATTGGAAAGGACCCCAAGAAGGTTCTCACCCTTGCTCCCATAAAGCACGATGAGTTGGTCCTGGTTAAGGATATCCCCCTCTATTCCATGTGCGAGCATCACCTCCTCCCCTTCTATGGCCGAGTTCATCTTGCCTATATCCCTGGTGGAGGGAGGGTAACCGGACTATCCAAGCTGGTCCGGGTAGTGGATATCCTATCCAAGAAGCCCCAGATGCAGGAGAGGCTCACCAAGGAGATCGCAGATACCATTATGGATACCCTGAAGCCCCAGGGGGTCTTAGTGATAGTAGAGGCCGAGCATCTCTGCATGATCATCCGGGGGATAAAGAAGCTGGGTTCAGTAACCATCACCTCTGCGGTAAGAGGGGTCTTCCGGAAGAGGACTGCTGCCCGAGCAGAGGCCTTAGCGCTGATTAGGGGCTAAATAGAGAATTTCCAATATCCCCGCCGAAGGCGAGGCTCGCCAAGGGCGGCAATACCCAATTTCTAATAAAAGCATATCAGGATATCAGCAAATCAGTGGGCAGAATAGACGCCAGACAAGCTGGCTAAATTCTTCGCGGTGCTCAGAATGCAGGATAGCAGAACATCAGAAACTTTTTCTTTAAAGCCTGATACTCTGGTCTTCTGATACCCTGATTCTCTGATCCGCTTATCTCCTTTTTGGACATTAGGCATTGAGAATTTTGTTAGAAATTGGAAATTAGTAATTAAAAATTTAGTAATATCGAGTGGAATGAGGGCTTATCTTGTATAATCCGCGGGTAGTAATTATTGATGATCTTTCCCGAGCAAAGGAGGAACTGAAGAGGATTGGAGTCGACTCCTATGGCCTGAGGCTCATGGTTCCCAAGGCCCTTTCCTTTGCTGTAAAGTTAGAAAAGGTAAGGCCCCAGGCAGCGAATATACTGAAGCAGGAGGCCTTATCCTTAGGGGCAGAGGCGGCTATCAGTCGGGGAGTAATCGATTTAAAGAGAAAGAGATCGGATGTTCTATTACTGGGAACAGAGAAGCAGTACCGATTGCTCGTTGAGAAATTAAAGAGACAACCCTTTAGTTTAGCAGAGATTGCAGAGGATTTAAAGAATCTCCTTACTAATTTCAAGCGCAAGAGATGGGAAATAGAGTGCGGTAAATATACTTTGAGGCTTGGTGAAAGAACCCTTATTATGGGGATACTGAATGTCACCCCGGATTCCTTCGCTGATGGGGGAAGATATGATACCCTGGATTCTGCTCTCCAAGGGGCAGAGAGGATGGCCGAGGAAGGAGCGGATATCATCGATGTCGGCGGGGAGTCAACCAGGCCGGGAGCAAGGCCTGTCCCTTTAAAAGAGGAGATGAGAAGAACCATCCCAGTGATCAAAAGACTTGTTAAAAGGATTAACCTTCCCATCGCAATCGATACCTATAAGAGCCAGGTGGCGAGAGAAGCCCTGGACTCTGGGGCCTCTCTGGTGAACGATACCAGTGCCCTGCGCATGGATAAGGGGATGACCGGGGTGGTCTCAAGATATAAGATCCCGTTAGTCTTGATGCATATGCAGGGAAGGCCACGCAATATGCAGAAGAACCCCAAATATGGGGATGTAGTAGGAGAGATAATCTCCTTTTTAAGAGAGAGGATTGAGTTTGCTAAGAAAGAGAGAATAGATGAAGAGAGAATAATCATTGATCCCGGTATAGGCTTTGGTAAGAAAACGGAACATAACTTAGAGATTTTCCATAGACTTTCTGAATTCAAATCCTTGGGTCGACCGATACTGGTCGGCCCTTCCCGAAAATCGGTAATCGGGAATGTATTGAACCTTCCGGTAGAAGAGAGATTAGAGGGAACAGCGGCCATAGTGGCCGTTTCTATTTTAAATGGGGCCGATATTATAAGGGTCCACGATGTACTAGAGATGAAGAGAGTGGCGGATATGACAGATGCCATTAAAAACGCAGATGACCGCAGATGGCGAGGAGATTAAATGGAAAGGGACGCAGATGATCGCAGATTAATCAGCGGCAATCAGCGTTTAGTGAGGAGAAAATGAGGGAAGTAATTGTAAGGTATGGGTTATATGTTATTGATGTCTTGGTAGTAACCCTCTTCTTCTACTGGCTTTTTCTCTTAGTGAGGGGAACCAGAGCGGTTCAGGTTTTAAAAGGTTTACTCATTCTGCTTATTGCGGCCTTTATCGCTCAAAGACTGAAACTTACTACATTCAACTTCTTAGTGAAAGGCCTTTGGCAGGTCTTGATACTTGCCTTTGTTATTTTATTTGCTCCGGAGATAAGGAGGGCC
>JAUXAI010000039.1 GCA_030619985.1 bacterium
TTGTCTGATTACATCTTCTCGGCTGTAAAGTCCACTCTTTGCTTGGCGAGTAATATTTATCCCGCCTGCCAGGATAATAAGATCTTGAATAAATGAATCTTTGGTTATGGTAAATAATGGCCTTGCCCCTATCTGAACAAAAACTTTTGGCTTAGGTAGACCTTTAACCTTTTTACTAACGGAGTTTATTTTATTTTTCATTTGGCAAACTATTTCTTCTGCCTCGTCTTCTCTTCCAACGATTCTCCCTACTTCCATAAACTGCTTACAGATTTGAGAAAAGTTCTTGTTCTTATATAGAGGAAAAGAAGTGACTCTTATGCCCAGGGATTTCAGTTTTTCAATCTGGTCAGGATCAGTTAAGGATGTAGCCAGTATTAAATCTGGTTTGAGAATTACTATCTTTTCTACGTCCACTTTAATTACTGTGCCCACCTTTTCTTTTTCTTCAGCCTCAGGAGGGCGGTCGCAATATATGGTGGTACCCACAATCCTATCCTCCATTCCCAGAAGATAGAGTTCTTCGGTTATGGCAGGACTTAAGGAGACAATCCTCTGGGGTGATTCACTCCTTGCCTGTGAAATGGCAAAGAGAAGGAGAAATAGGATTAAGGTTAAAACCTTTGTTCTTTTAATTTCCATTTTAAAATCTCCAGAAACCAATGATTCTTTTTTAATACTTTTTTACTTTTTGTAATTTCGATTCGCTTCTTGAACAATGGCCCATAAATGGCGAGGGTGTGGTATTCGCCTTTTTCTCCACAGAGGTCGACGTTGCCTAGTTTCTTTAAGTCTTTTATGAATTCTTCATCTATTCTACGGCCCAACCATTCTCTACCTAACAAATCAGCCTTAGCAGCTACTACAAGAGCTTCAAAACCAGTCCGGATAAATTCTTTGAGTAATCTCTCTCGGTCTTTTCCCCATAAGGGCAATAACGGTTGAATATCTGTCTCTCCACAAACTCTCTCTATCCAATCTCTGTGTTCCCGAAGGTCGATATCACCAAAGATGCCTATCTTAATACCCTCCTTTTTCAACTCGGAAACTGCTTTTTTGAATACTCCTTCATAATTTTCCCAAGTAGTCTTTCTCTGTATGATGGGGATGCCCATGGCATCTGCTTGGGTTCTCAAAAGAGCGGAACTGACTCCATGGGAACGAGAATGCCTACCATCCTCTGATACCATATTTAAGAGGTAGGCAACTTTGATATCTTGATCTTGCATCGCTCTATAGCAAGCCAATGATGTCTCCTTGCCCCCACTCCAAGAAACAAATGCCTTCACTCTCCTGCTCTCCAGTCCAAAACATTTCCACAAACCTGGCAGTGAAAACTATCCAAATCCATCCCCGCTCCGCATCCCGGACAGGCTTTCTGATTGTTCTTAGGTTTGGGGATTTCTCCAACGACACTTCTGTATATCCTATAGTAATAAAAGTGCTCTTTGTTCATAAATTTTACAGCATAGGAGTTCTTCTTAAACTCTTCATCGGTTATTTTGTTGGAGATAATCTCACGAATGTTTTCCATTCCTGAACCACACTCCAATGCCCTCTTATCCTGCCAAATAATCTCTTTGGGTAAAATATCTTCAAATGCCTTACGTAAGATCCACTTTCCCAGAGACTTTCCGCCGTATTTTTTTAATTTCAAATCCAGATTTATTGATAAGGCAAAATTTACAAACTCTTTCTCTAAAAAAGGCTGGACAATTTTCATACCAAAAAAGTCACCTATACGATTAGAGCTAAATTTCATATTTCGCGATACTTTTTTAATGTATCCTTCCAAGTCATCTATTTTTTGCATAAAAGAATAACCAGCAAAGAGCTCATCACTTCCATCACCAGTCATTATATCTTCCATTCCCATCTCTTTTGCTAATTTTAGGCCAAAGTAAACAACCAGATCATTAGGAATTGCCGGGTCAAAGCTCTTAAGGATCCTTATTACATCTGGAATAGAATCTATCGCTTCATCTATATTTACCCTTCTGTGATAATGGTTTAGTTTTAAATTCTTGGCCACTAATCCAGCATATGAGGTATCCTCTCCAAAGGATTCTAGGCTAACCGTGATGGCCTTCATATTGGGATTTAAAACCGCTAAGATGCTGGTATCCAATCCTCCAGAAAAGAGTAGTCCTTCTGTAGAATTCTGCTGCATAGCCTCCCTCAATCTTTCTCGTAATTCAATAGAGACTACTTTCATAGAATTCCTCTATAGAGATTGAATAGTAGGAAAAGAATGAAGAGACTTCCCACTTCAATTATTTCGTTTATTGCTCCCAAGGTGTCGCCGGTCATTCCATTAATCCTCTTAGAAATAAATCTCATCAGAAGAAGGATTAGAGCCAGAATAAAGAAGAATAGTTCTAGGCCTAAGATTTTTAAGAAACCTCCGGCAATCATCAGCGTAATTAAGCTGGCAACAACCAACTCCTTTCTTCCGCAATAGTTAACGAAGGCCTTTCCTGTTCCTCTCTTTCGAGCATAGACAGATAAGGAACTGGCAACCACCATGGCCCATCTCCCCATAACAGGAAAGAGAAGTATGGCCCCTCTCTTTATTTCTAAAGGCATTTCGTGGAGCAGAACTAACTTGAGCATTATTAAAGAGACTATTCCTACAATACCAAAGGCACCTACCCGGCTGTCTTTCATAATTTTTAAAATCTCTTCTCTCGATTTTCCTCCAGAGAGCCCATCAATAGTATCGATAAAGCCATCGATATGTAAGGCTCCGGTTAGAATAATCAAAACAATAATTGTCAAGGCATCTGCTACCAGGGGCGCTAAAAGAATAGAGAAACCCCAGTTGACCAGGACTAAGATTCCACCTAAGATTAATCCCACAATTGGAAAATAGGCTATGGACTTTCCCAGTCTCTTTTCATCCTTAGAATATTTTTTACCGGGGGCTCGAGTTAAGAATTGGAGGGCGATTAGGAAATTTTTCATTCTTCCTCCAGACTCTTTGATACTTCAGCAGATTCGAAGGTTGCCATCTCGGTTAATACCTTCACCCCGACCTCAATGAGACTAATCCCTAAACAAGCGCCGGTTCCTTCGCCCAAGCGCATATCCAAGTCTAGCAAAGGTCGTAATCTCATCCTTTCCAAAATGGCCTTATGGCCTACCTCAACTGAAGAGTGGCTAGCGAAGATATAATCCTTTACTTTGGGTTCTAATTCGAAGGCGATCAATGCTCCAGCAGTAACGATGAAACCATCAGTAACCACTGGTATCCTGTGAGCTGCTGCTGCCAGAAAGGAACCGGCCAATCCTCCGATCTCGAAGCCCCCTACCTTGGCCAAGACATCTATGGGATCCTTTGGATTAGGTCTATTTAATTTGATAGCCCTCTTTATTACCTTTATCTTATTTTCAAATATTCCATCATTTATTCCTGTTCCCCGACCAGTAACCTCTTCTACTGGCCTACCAGTAATGACTGCCGTGACAGCGCTTGAGGGCGTAGTATTCCCTATCCCCATGTCTCCTAAGCCCAGGATGTCGATTCCCTTCTTATACTCTTCCTCAAATACCTCTATTCCGGCCTCAATAGACTCTATTGCCTCTTCCCTGGTCATGGCCGGCCCCTTGGCCATATTCTTTGTCCCATACCCTATTTTTTTATCTATAACATTTTGCATTTTGAATTTTGCATTTTGAATTTTAGTAGCTACCCCCATATCTACAACTATTACTCTTGCTCCTATATGGCGGGCTAAGACATTTATTCCCGCTCCTCCCCGTATGAAGTTATAGACCATCTGGGGGGTTACTTCTTGGGGGAAGGCGCTTACTCCTTCTTTAACTACTCCATGGTCCCCGGCCATAGTGAAGATAACTTTGTTCTTAAAGGAAGGGTTCTTTTCCCCAGTAATTCCTACTACTTTCTTGGCCAATTCTTCTAACCTTCCCAGAGAATCTTGTGGCTTAGTCAGATTATCTAGTCTCTTTTGAGCCTCTACCTTTAGTTTCTTATCAACTGGCCCTATTCTTTTGATTATTTCTTCAATCCTTCCCATTTACATCACCCCTTCACTTTTACTGGAATTCCAGATACCACCAGATAGACTTCATCTGCTGCCTGAGCGACTATCTGGTTTGCTCTGCCTGCTATATCTCTAAACCTTCGGGCTAATTTGTTATCTGGTACAATTCCCATTCCTACTTCGTTAGAGACTATCAAAACGGTTGCCTTAATCTCTCTTATTTTGTTTACCAGTTGCCTAATTTTTTTTAAAACATCCTTCTTACCGCTCAATAATAAATTAGAAATTAAGAGGGTGAGGCAGTCTAAGAGAATGACCTCATTCTTTTCTGCTATTCGGGATAATACTTCAGTAATATTCTTCTCCTTCTCTATTGTCTTCCAGTGAGCGGGGCGATTCTTTCGATGAATCTTTATCCTCACTTCCATCTCTTTATCTTTTGCCTGGGCGGTGGCAATATAGGTCACTTTCTTACTTAATCTATTGGCCGACTTCTGGGCGAAAGCGCTCTTGCCGCTCCTCGCCCCTCCAGTGATAAATATTAACCTTCCCATCTTTACCTCGCTTCGCTCGGCGACACGGATTATCACAGATTGATTATAGATTTGCACAGATCACAGTTTCGTGTTGATTCGTGTTTTAATTGCTTCTTGCTTTTGCTTTGCAGTTCGTGTCTATTCGTGTTACAAAAAAAATCCTCAAGGCCTTCTTGAAGGAACCTTGAGGATAAAAAAGTACTTCAACCTTCCCTCGAAGGCCAGTTACTTCAGCATCCAGCGAGATTTCCTGGCTTCCGGATCATCCTACTTCCCACGCCTTCCCGAGACGCGAATTATCGCAAATACTCAGTGGCGGTTGTGGGTTTCGTCCCCAGTTACAGTGGCGGGGCCACTCCGGTTTCTCACCGGATTCCCTCAGCCTGGATACTTACTATATTTAGTTACTGAATCTAGTTTAACCTATTATTTCCCGTTTGTCAAGTTTTTTAGATGGGAGGTATCATTCTGGAGCAAGACCTTTGCTCTCTTACTTTGATACTCGATAATGGAGATTCCTCCATTGCTGGTAATTGTCTTCCACCAATTGTCGGTTCCCAGGCCTAAGGCATCCATGAGGATAATGCGGATCGGCCCTCCGTGGGTGACGATGGCTACCCTTTGATTGGGGTGAGTGCTAATGATTTTCTTTATTGTAGTCTTAGTACGTTCTGCTAATTCCTGGATGCTCTCTCCTCTGGGAATTTTAATCTTAGAGGGCTCTCTCTCCCATTCATCAAGAAGCCCTCTCCACTCCCTTTGAATTTCATCATGCGTCTTCCCCTCCCAATCACCAAAGTCTATTTCCCTTAACTGAGGGAGGGTTCTTATCTTCAAGGAGTGGTAACGATTTATAGCCTTTGCTGTATACTCTGTTCTTCTTAGGTCGCTGGAGTAGATAGCGTTTAAGGGCTCGTTTCTTAATCTTAGGGCGGTCTCTTTCGTCTGCCTCTTCCCCTTTCTTGTCAAGGGCGTATCCCTATGCCCCTGATATCTTCTATCCCTATTGTAAGGTGTTTCGCCATGCCTGATTAAGATTAGGGTAGTGCTCATAGTTTTGCCTTTGCTTCCTTCAATCTTTCTATGATTTCATAGGGAGCTTTCACTCTTCCCAGGCGTATCTCTCCCTTTACCTTTCCGTGACAGTCACTCCCCCCAGTAATCACGAGATCATACTTCTTGGCAAGGGTTATGTAGTAACGAATAACAGAGGGAGGGTTTATGGCATCATAGGCTTCCAGACCCATAAGACCATTCTTTACCAATTGAGGAATGAGTTCATCAACCTTGGTCCCTGCGGGATGGGCAAGAACCGGGATGCCCCCTGCTTTCAAGATGATATCTATGGCCTCAGAAGGCCTCAGTTTATACTTGGGAACAGAGACCGGGCCTCCGCTTCCCAAATACCTCCAGGCGCCCTCAGGAATATTGGGGGCGTATTCCTTCTCCACCAAGGCCTGGGCGATATGGGGTTTACCGATGGAACCCTTTCCGGCGATCTCTTCCACCCTTCCAAAGTCAACCTCCATTCCTAAACTCTTTAGCCTCTTGACCATCTTCTTTGCCCTCTCGTATCTCGCTTTCCTGAAAAGGGCTAGTTTCTTCTGGAATTCTTCATCCTCACAATCCATATAGTAGCCCAGGATGTGAACCTCCTTTTTCCCGTAATCGCTGGAAAGCTCCACCCCAGGCACTACCTCTAATCGGTACTTAGAGGCTGTCCTCTGGGCTATCTCGATTCCATCTGTGACATCATGATCCGTTATCCCTATCGCTACCAATCCCTCTTTGTGAGCGCACTCTATTACTTCTTTGGGAGTAAGTGCTCCATCTGAGATGGTAGTATGAATGTGAAGGTCAACCCCGCACCTTTTACTTCGGGGTATTTTTTTGAAGCAAAAAGGTGCGGGGTCAACGTACTTCTCAGGCATAGCACTTCCTTGATAATAAATTCTAAATCCGAAATCCTAAATCCGAAACAAATCTAAAGCACCAATGACCAAAATTCAAAACGTTGTTTAAAACATTTGGATTTTGAATTTAGATATTGTTTAGAGTTTAGATATTAGAATTTAGGGTTTACTCGGGATTTAACGCATTTGTTTCTCGTGGGCTATTCTATCGAGGAGGGCATTGACGAACTGGCTGGACTTCTCTGTGGAGAATTTCTTGGCTAATTCTACCGCTTCATTCAGGCTTACCTTAACGGGGATATCCGGGCAGTAAAGAATCTCGTAGGCTCCCAGGCGCAGGATATTCCTATCCACAGTGGGCATCCTCTTTATCTCCCAGTGTTCGGCATAGTGAGCTATCTTTTGATCAATGGCTTTGAGATTCCCCTGGGCGCCCTTTACTAATCTATTGGCAAAATCCTTTATCTCTCTCGGATGTCGATGAAGGAACCAAAAGGTTTCCACGGCTTCTTTCAGATTCTCCTGGCCACTATCCAGCTGGAAGAGAATTTGCAAAGCTAGTTCTCTCGCTTTTCGGCGTCTACCCATAGATCTCTCCAAATCTGTCAACCAGTTAACCAATTGAGCCAGTTGGCCAGTTTTTATAACAGGCTAACAGGCAAACAGGCAAACTGGCAAAGTGGCAAACAGGAAAACATTTTTTATTACTTCTTCAGTTGGGCGAAGAGGTCTGCCATCTCGATGGCGGTGATGGCTGCATCCCGTCCTCTATTGCCTTCCTTTGTTCCTGCTCTCTCAATGGCCTGCTCTATAGAGTCTGCAGTGATAACTCCAAAGATGGTAGGAACCCCGGTAGCAAGGCTGGTAGAGGCCACCCCCTTTGCCACCTCACTTGCCACATACTCAAAGTGGGGGGTAGTTCCTCGGATGATGGCCCCAAGGCAGATCACAGCATCAAACTTCTTGCTCTTGGCCATCCTATTGGCTGCATAGGGAATCTCAAAGGAGCCCGGCACCCTGGCCACAATAATATCTTTCTCATCTGCTCCATGGCGCAAAAGGCCATCCAGCGCTCCTTCTAAGAGTCTCTCGCTAACGAACTCGTTGAACCTGGCTACTACTATACCAAATCTTTTCCCTTTTGCCAAGACTTTTCCTTCATAGGTCTTTGCCATTCTTCTCACCTCCTTTTACACACAGATTATCACAGATTTTTTACAGATTAGCACAGATCACAGATGTGGATCCTAGATCCTTAATCCTGGTTCTTGGTAGCTCGATGGCTTGATTGCTCGATAGCTGTTCTGCTCACCTGCTCACTTTCCCACTTTCTCATTTGCTTATTCATTTAGTTTTAGAATGTGTCCTAATTTTTCCTTCTTTGTCCTTAGATACTTCTTGCTTATTCTCGTTACTGGGATTTCGATGGGGACTCTTTTTATTACTTTCAGGCCATATCCTTCCAGGCCCACAATCTTTCTCGGATTATTGGTTAAGAGTCTAATACTCTTAAGTCCTAGGTCCACTAAAATCTGGGCTCCAATCCCATAATCCCTCAAGTCTGGCTTGAATCCCAGTTCAATATTTGCTTCCACCGTGTCCTTCCCTTCATCCTGCAAGCGGTAAGTTCTCAATTTATGCATCAGACCAATCCCCCTTCCCTCCTGATGCATGTAGAGTAGTACCCCACACTTCTCTTTTGCTATGGTCTTTAATGTTGCCTCAAGCTGTGCCCCACAATCGCATCTCAGGGATTTGAAGACATCGCCCGTTAGGCATCTAGAATGAACCCGAACCAAGACATTTTTTCTCTTCTTAATATCTCCCATAACCAAGGCGATGTGATGCTCTTTATCCAGGATGCTCTCATATAATATCCCCTTAAAATCCCCATACTGAGTGGGCAGTTCAAAATCAACAATCCTTTTCACCAATTTCTCTTTTCTTCGACGATACTTAATTAGATCAGCAATGGTGATAATCCTTAGATTATGTTTCTTAGAAAGTCTCCTTAGTTCCAGTAATCGAGCCATGGTTCCGTCGGAAGCCAGGATCTCGCAGATTACCCCTGCGGGATATAATCCCGCTAATCTTGCTAAGTCTACTGCGGCTTCAGTATGGCCGGCTCTGGCCAGGACCCCTCCTTCCCTATAGCGCAGAGGAAGAATATGTCCTGGTCGAGCAAGATTCTCTGGTTTTGTTTTAGGATCCAGGACCGCTTTTATGGTTGTTGCTCGATCGTGAGCCGAGATGCCAGTAGTAGTTCCCTTCTTGGCATCTATGGATACCGTGAAGGCTGTTCCTAGTAAACTAGTATTCTCCGGCTCCATCAATGGGATATTGAGTTCTTCCAATCTCTTTCCAATAATGGGAAGACAGATTAATCCCCGGGCATATTTTGCCATGAAGTTAATTGCCTTTGGGGTTACCTTCTCTGCGGCCATGACCAGGTCCCCTTCGTTCTCCCTACTTTCATCATCCAAGACGATGATCATCTTTCCTTTTTTAATCTCTCTTATTGCCTTTTCTATAGTATCAAAACCCATTTTCCTCTCCTCACTCAATAACCATATCTCTTCAGGAAATCTAAAGTAATGCCTTTTTCCTTCATCAATTTGACAACATACTTACCAATCATATCCGCCTCGAGATTGACTTTATTCCCCACTTTTTTAAATCCCAGAGTGGTTACTTCTAAAGTATGCGGAATGATGGAAACGCTGAATCTATTTTTGTTAAAATCAACAATGGTCAGACTTATTCCATCTAGGGCGATGGAACCTTTAGGGATGATATAGTTCATAATTTCATTTGGGGCTTCAAGCTCAAAGAGGAAAGTATCTCCTTCCTTAATTCTCTTTCTTATAATTCCCACCCCATCGATATGCCCAGTAACAAAATGGCCTCCCAATCTTTCACCCATCTTTAAGGCCTTCTCTAAATTCACCTTCTCTCCAATCCTTAACTCCCCAAGACTTGTTCTTCTCAATGTCTCTGTCCCAACATCCACTTTAAAACTGGTAACTGGTAACTGGTTACTGGTTACTGTAAGACACACCCCATTCACCGAAACACTATCTCCCTTCCTCATGTCTTTTATCACTTCTTTACCGGAGACAGTTAGTTCTATAGAATCTGCTCTTCTCTTGATACTCTTAACTGTTCCCATCTCTTCTATCAATCCAGTAAACATCTCTTTCTCCTGCTAATTTAGAAGGTTGTTGGTTTACCGTTAACGGTTAACGGTTCACGGTAAACGATTAGCTACATATCCTTCTATGAGCACATCCTCTCCGAATCTTTTGATGTTAATATCTTTTAATTTTATGGCGTCTTTTATTTTTTTTATTCCTTCCCCTTCTACTGGAGTAAGTGCTTCTTCTCCTCCGATTATTTTGGGGGCAATGAAGAATAGAACCTTATCCACTAGACCATTCTCTAAGAATGAGGCATTGATTTTTCCTCCCCCTTCAACCAAGAGGCTGGTTATCTCTAATTCCCCAAGTCTCTTCAATAATTCCTTTAAATTAACCTTTTTATCTCTATCCTTAATAACTAAAATCTCGATCCCCTTCTTTCTCAATGCTTCAGTTTTTCTTTTCGGGGCAAACTTCGTAGTAGCAATAATCGTTGGAGCCTCTTTATTTAAAACTCTCGCCCCCAGAGGAATTCTCACCCTGCTATCCACCACAACCCTAAACGGCTTCTTATCCTTAACCCTTAACCCTTTGCCCTTAACCCTAGACGTTAATCTCGGATCGTCTTTCAAGACCGTCTCTACACCCACTAGAATAGCATCTGCTTCACTTCTTAGCTTATGAACATACTTCCGTGATTTCTCATTTGTAATCCACTTTGAAACCCCGGTCTTAGTAGCAATCTTTCCATCCAGGCTCATGGCAGTCTTCAGGATGACGAATGGTTTCTTAGTAGTAATGTATTTGGTATAGGCTTCGTTTATCTTCCGTGCTTCCTTCTCTAAAACTCCCACCTTTACTTCTATTCCTGCCTTTCTCAATTCTTTAACCCCGTTGCCACAATTCAGAGGGTTAGGGTCGATCATGGCTATTACTACTTCCTTTATCCCAGAAGAGATTATCCTTTTGGTACAGGGTGGGGTTTTTCCGAAGTGAGCACAAGGCTCTAAATTAAGATATAAAGTGGCGCCCTTTGCCCTTTCTCCTGTCATATTCAGGGCATTGATCTCTGCGTGGGGTCTCCCTGCCTTTCTATGGTATCCCCTTCCAACAATTCTATCATTCTTAACGATAACTGCTCCTACTAAAGGATTGGGGGAAGTCCTACCCTTCGCCTTAATCGCTAACCTTAGAGCCAATTTCATATACTTTTCGTCATCCATCTTTTCCTCAAAGAAAAAGCCCCGAAGACTTCTCTTCGGGGCTTTCGCGTCAATTCGCGTATTTTAATTCGCGACTATTCGCGTCTGATCTTCTCCCGTCCGGACTATACCGTCGGCTTCAGAATTTCACTGAATCAATCCAGACATAATCATGTCCGGACTCGCGGGCTTTACCGCCGATCGAGGAATTCCCACCTCCGCCAAGGCTTCGGTGGGTCACCTCACCCCGAAGATTCACCCCGCTCCCCCATGAGGGACGGGGTTCATCCAATATTCAATTGTAATTAAAGATTAACACAAATAATCTCAGTTGTCAAGTTTTTATCTTTGCTTTGATTTTATGACTTTAATTTGCTCTTCTGCTTTTCTTGCCCAGATGGCATTGGGATATTCTTTAATTACTTTTTGGTATTCCCTTATTGCCTGGGGATACATCTTGTTTGCCTCGTAATTTTTCCCCAAAGAGTAGATGGTCTTTGCTTTATCCTCTGGATCTAATACTTTAGAAGAAGTTTTCCTAATTTTTGGCTTTGCAATAGGTCTAGGTACCTTGGCCAAAGCCTGACTCATACTTTGGGCAAAAGAGGAGGCTTTCTTGTAGCCTACTACCTTACTTATCTCTTTACCCTGGGAATTGGTGAAGATAATCGTGGGATAAGCACGCACACCATAATTGTCATTTGTCTCCTCGTCCTCATCTGCGTCTATCTTAACACAGACAAATTCTTTTGCTAATTTTATAACCTCAGAATCGGTATAGACAAATTTATCTATCTTAATCACATAATAACCGCTCCAACCTTCCCACTCAGTATAGAAGTCAATCATCATGGGCTTTCCCGTTCTTTTGGCTTCTGCCAATCCCTCATCAAAGTCCTCATACCACTTTATCCCCTGCCCATATACTAAGGAGGTTATTAACAACATCGAGATTACTAAAAGAAATTT
>JAUXAI010000088.1 GCA_030619985.1 bacterium
ATACTCCAGAACTATAATCTTTTCTTCTTTGGGCAGTTCTTCTTTTCTGCTCTCCAACTCTTTTTTCTTCTCTATATTCTTATTGCCAGAAAGAAATCTTTCTACCCCTTCTATGGGAAGATCGATGGCCGGGGTCTTATAGTGCATGGGAATGGTAATCTTGGGCTTCAACTGTCCAACCACCTCGCTCGCTTCCTGGGCATCGATAGTAAATGTTCCTCCTACGGGAATAAGGAGGATGTCTACTTCTCCTATGTTTTCAATCTGTTCCTGGGTCAGTATGTGGCCTAGGTCTCCCAGGTGAATGATCTTCATTCCATCGATCTCAAAGGAAAAGACGGTGTTCTTTCCCCTTTGGGCTCCTTGGGCCTTATCATGAAAGGTTTCCACTCCTTTTATCGCGATGTCCTTTATCTTCTTCTCCCCGGTTCCTCTCACTATCTCGGGATTTCCCTTCACCTCATCCGTAGCGTTATGGTCATAATGCTCATGGCTCACGGTAACCATATCTGCTTCTACGGAAGGGATCTTATATCCCAGAGAGGAATTGAAAGGATCAGTGACTATTCTTATTCCCTTCTCTGATTCCATGAGAAAGCAGGCCTGGCCAAACCAACGTATCTTCATACCAACCTCCTACATCCTCTGGGGTGCTTCGATCCCAAGAAGTCTCAAACCATTACGCAAGACGATTCGTACTCCTTCCACCAGGGCCAACCTCGCCTGAGTCAGTTCTGCGTCTTCACTCAAGACCCGATGCCTATTATAAAAAGTGTGGAACTCGCTGGCCACTTCCCTGAGATAATTCGGGATACTGTGAACCTGATAGCTCCGAGCACAAGAAGTGATGATATCTGGAAAAAGAGCCAAAAGTTTTAGGATGCTCTTCTCTTCTGGGGTATGGAGCAATTTTAAATCTATCCCCTGAATCTTCCTTTTCTCTATCTTCCCTTCCTTCGCCTTTTTAAAGATACTCGAGATTCGAGCATGGGCATACTCTACATAGTAGACCGGGTTCTCTGGGGACTCCTTCTTAGCCAGTTCTAAGTCAAAGTCCAGATGAGAATAGGAGGAGCGCATACAGAAGGAGAAGCGAGCGACGTCTCTTCCTACCTCATCCATTACCTCCCTCAGGGTAATAAATTCTCCCCTCCTGGTTGACATGGCCACTGGTTTTCCAGAGCGGGAGAGCTTGACCAGTTGATAGAGGACGATGTCCAGGCTCTTTTTGGGATGGCCTAAGGCGCTTATCGCTGCCTGGAGGCGTTCCACATAGCCATGATGGTCAGCCCCCCAGATATTTATGAGATGATCAAATCTTCTCTTAAACTTATCCTCATGATAGGCGATATCCGATGCTAAATAGGTGAGGGACCCGTCTTTCTTTCTTATTACCCTATCCTTTTCATCCCCAAACTGGGAGGACCTAAACCATAGGGCCCCTTCCTTTTCATAGAGATAACCTTTCTTCTTCAGGTTCTTGAGGATCTCTTTAACCTTTCCTTCCTTATAGAGGTCGGATTCCCTCTTCCAAGAGTCTATTCTTATTCTGAAATCCTCAAGGTCCTTCTTTATGCTCTCTATGATATCTGAATAAGCATACTGGGTGAAGAATTCTATCTTCTCTTCTCGATGCTTATCGCCCTCTCTATCCTTCAATCTGCGCGCTATCTCAACCAGATACTCTCCCTGATATCCATGCTCTGGGAATGCTACCTCTTCGCCCAGGAGCTCCAGATACCTGGCCCTCAAAGACTTGCCCAGGTTCTCCATCTGGGTGCCGATATCATTTATATAGTACTCTCGCTCTACCTGGTAGTCAGAGGCCTCCAGGATATTGGCCAGGGTATCAGCGAAGGCTGCTCCCCGACTATGGCCTACATGTAAGGGGCCGGTAGGGTTGACGCTCACCATCTCAATCTGGATTCTTTCGCCCTTTCCCATCTTGCTTCTGCCATAATCCTGCTCTTTCCTCGATATCTCTACTAAATTTTCAAAGAGTAATTCTTCAGTCAAAAAAAAATTGATAAATCCCTTGGCCTCTTCGACCCTCTCTATTACCTTAGAATCTGGCCTGATATCTTTTACCAACCTTTTAGCAATCTCCTGGGGTGATTTTTTTAATTCCTTAGCTAGAGAGAAAGAGATATTGGTAGAGAAGTCTCCATGCTCCCTCTCCTTTGGTCTCTCCAGAAGGACCTCTGGATACTTCTTCACCTTAATTTTCTTAAGAGCCTCTTGAAGAGACTCAATGATTTTTTCTCTAATCTCCATCGCAATTCACTATTCAGATTGACAAGGAAATTAGTTGGATTACACTTCT
>JAUXAI010000085.1 GCA_030619985.1 bacterium
AACCTGGTTTGATAAGGATGAACTGGCGATCCTCCAGTGCGCCATAGAGAATAATTTGGCAGGAAAGAAAATAGCCTAATCTGAAGCAACGGAATTTGAATCTGCGTCTAAGATTTTATCTGTGCTAATCCGTGTTTTTAAACTCAAGCAGTAAGTGAAGTAAGAAATCCGTGTTTAAGGAGGTGACTTATGATTATTTATGTTTTGATAGTGGTCGTTATTATCCCGATACTCTGGGCAGTCATTACCTATAATCGCCTTATCTCCCTTCGGGCTCACTTGAAGAATGCTTGGGCAGGGATCGATGTCCAACTTAAGAGGAGGTATGACCTTATCCCCAATCTGGTGGAGACGGCCAAGGGATATCTGAAGCATGAGCGGGAGGTTCTGGAGAACGTGATCAAGGCCCGCAGCCAGGCGATCAGTGCCTCTGGAGTCCAGGACCAGGCCAAGGCAGAGAATTTCCTCACCCAGACCCTAAAGAGCCTCTTCGCGGTAGTGGAGAATTATCCCGATCTGAAGGCCAATCAGAATATGCTTACCTTGCATGAAGAACTTACCTCAACAGAGAACAGGGTATCCTTCGCCCGAAACCACTACAACGATTGGACGGCGAAACTCAATATCGCCATTCAGCGCTTCCCTACCAGGATCATCGCCAATCTCTTCAATTTCAAGAAGGCAGAGTTCTTTGAGATAGAGGATGTTTCTGTAAGGCGGGCTCCTGAAGTAAAATTTTAAAAGTACAGAAATCTGCCGAGTCACCCGCTTAATGATCTGTGAGTATCTGTAATTAATCTGTGTTAATCTGTGGTGTAAAGATGAAAGAGGCGATAAAGAAAGCAAAGGTCTTGATGGAGGCTCTACCCTATATCAAATCCTTCTACGATAAGACAGTAGTCATTAAATATGGGGGAAGCGCCATGATCCATGAGGATCTGAAGCGAAGCGTCATCCAGGATATTATCTTCATGGAATATGTGGGTATGCACCCGATCGTGGTTCATGGGGGAGGGACTCAGATCTCAGAACTCATGAAGAAATTGGGCAAGAAGCCAGAGTTCATCAAGGGGCTGAGGGTTACGGATAAGGAGACAGCGGAAATCGTAGAGATGGTCTTGGATGGCAAGATAAACTCCGAGATCGTGAAACTAATCAATGAGAACGGAGGGAATGCTGCCGGACTAAGTGGCAAAGATGGAAACCTCATCCGGGCAAAGAAGCTCTTAGGCGAAAAAGGTGAAGATATGGGTTATGTGGGAGAGGTGGAATCCATTAATCCGGGCATCATAGATGTCTTAGGCAAACAGGACTTCATTCCCGTCATTTCTCCCATAGGAGCAGGCAAGGATGGTCATACCTATAATATGAATGCTGATCTGGTTGCCGGAGAGCTCGCTAGCGCCTTGAAGGCCCACAAATTGGTTCTTTTAACAGATGTCAAGGGTATCTATAAAGGCAAAACTCTTTTACCTACCTTGAAGATTAAGGATGCTAAGAAGTTGATAGAAAAGGGAGTCATCGAGGCCGGGATGATTCCCAAGGTGAAGGCCTGCATCACTGCCCTGAAGGCCGGGGTAGCCAAGACCCACATCATCGATGGTCGCATCCCCCATTCCCTTCTCTTAGAGATCTATACTGACAAAGGAATCGGAACAGAGATAGTGAAGTGAACCCCGCACCTTCTTATATTCAATCATATTCTTAATAAGAGGGTATGGGGGGACATAGAGGTTAGCACAGTAGTTAAATAAAAATAATAGGATTCGGAGAAGGTGCGGGGTGAAGACAGAAGAAGTAAAGAAGTTAGACGAAAAATATGTGATTCATACCTATAAAAGGGCTCCTTTAGTCCTGGTCAAGGGAAAAGGGACAAGGGTCTGGGATAGTGAGGGAAAAGAGTATCTGGACTTTGTGGCTGGGATTGCGGTAAATGGATTGGGCCACTGCCATCCAAAGGTAGTAAAGGCCATCCAGGAACAAGTCGTTCAACTAATGCATATTTCAAATCTCTATTACATTGAGCCTCAAGTAAAGTTAGCAAAACTATTGGCGGAGAACTCATTTGGGGATAAGTCCTTCTTCTGTAATAGTGGGGCAGAAGCGGTCGAGGCAGCCATAAAACTCTCTCGCAAATATGGAAAAGGAGAAAGGTATGAAATAATCTGTATGGAGGGCTCCTTCCATGGAAGGACGCTGGCTACTTTAACCGCTACTGGACAGGAAAAGTATCGGAAAGGATATGCTCCCTTAGCTCCAGGATTCAAGATCGTTCCTTTTAATGATTTAGAAAAAGCAAAGGAAGCCATTAGTAGTCGAACAGTGGCCATCATGTTAGAACCCGTGCAGGGGGAAGGCGGGATAAATGTTGCTAAAGATGATTATCTAAAAGGTATTCGAAAGTTATGTGATAAGAATGATCTCTTACTCATCCTGGATGAGATTCAGTGCGGAATGGGGAGGACGGGAAAGCTATTCTCTTACGAGCATTATGGGATAGAGCCAGATATCATGACCTTGGCCAAGAGTCTAGGAGGAGGCTTTCCCATCGGCTGTATGATTGCGAAGGATAAAACCGCCTCTTATTTTTCTCCTGGTGATCATGCCTCAACCTTTGGAGGAAATCCTTTAGCCTGTAGCGCGACCTATGCGGTAATTAAGACTATTTTGGAGGAGAAACTAATAGAAAACGCTGCCCAAGTAGGCAATTACTTTATAGAGAAATTGAAAGAACTTAAAAAGAAATATTCTTTTATTAAAAATGTTCGGGGAAAAGGACTTATGATTGGAATGGAATTGGAATTTGAAGGAAAGGATATCGTTACTAAGTGTCAGGAGAAGAAAATTCTCATTAACTGCACTGTGGATAAGGTCCTGAGGTTCTTACCTCCCTTGATTGTGACCAAAGACGAAGTAGATAGGGTAATAACTACCTTAGACAAAATATTTAAAAGTAAAAAGTAAAAATGAAAAAGTAAAAAGTATCTGTGATCTGTGCTAATCTGTAATAAATCTGTGACAATCTGTGTCCGAACGGAGTGAGGAAATGAAACATAAAGATCTAATTTCTATCGCTGATCTGACGCCAAAAGAGATTAATCAGATCTTCAAATTGACAAAGAAACTGAAGAAATTGCGTAAGAAGAGGAAGGAGCATCTTCTACTCTTGGATAAGACATTGGCCATGATCTTTCAGAAGCCCTCTACCAGGACCAGGGTTTCCTTCGAGGCGGGGATGTATCAATTGGGAGGCTATGCTCTTTTCTTGAGTGCCCAGGA
>JAUXAI010000090.1 GCA_030619985.1 bacterium
CCCCGCCTGTCCCCTAAATATCCCCAGAGAACGTAAGTTATCGTCTGCGCCCCCAAGACTAAGGCAGTAAATATCCCTATCCATCCTTCCGGGGCCTTCAGTTTCTCAATTCCGTAGAGGGCATAGAAGGGGGTAGCCATGGCCACAAAGCAGAGGATGATATTGGCCAGGAGGCAGTAGGAGTAATTCTTATTCTCTCTTAAAATCCTTCCTAGCCCTTTGAAATAAACTTTCCAGGCTATTCTCTTTTTGACTACCGGATAAGCAGGTTCTTTATAGAAAGAGAAGGCGGTCAGGGAGATTGAGGTCATCAAGAAGGCCAAGAGGAAACAGAAGGAGAAGTTATTGGGGAAGGGGAAATGGCTCAAGATACGACCCGCTATCAAGGCCCCCACTATCCCCAAGATACCTCCCGCAAAGCGATTGAATCCCAGAACCCGGCCTCTCTTTTTGGGCAGGAGAATCTTCCCGATTAGATCGAGCCAGGGGACGAAGTTAAATCCTCCCGCAAGGGCATAGCATCCATAGAGAACGAAGAAGAGAAGGAGACCTGCCAGAGAACCTTCCCTTATGAAAAAATAGGTAGCCAGGGCTAAAAATAACCAGGGAAGGCGCTGCCCCATCCCCACCAGAAAGACCAGCCTCTTCTTGCGCGTCAGGGGTTCTACCAGGCGAGCAGAGATGATCTGGGGACCAAAGAAGCCCAGCATCCATAAGGCAGAAGCCAGGCCCACCACAGACTTATAGGGGGTTAATTTGCTGATGAACAGGGGGAGGATGGTGATCTCAAAGACGAACCCCAGTCCGAAGAAGAAGAATGCCCCATCCAGGATGGTAATTATAGTATTCCACCTATGATTCTTGGTGATCTCCTTCTTCCATTCCTTTAGTTTATCATTCATACTATTTGCCTCCTTGTCTATTCTAACCCTTTTCCTTTCATTTGGCAAGCAAAAACGGCGGGGAGTGAAGCGCGCCGTTATCTATAAGAATAATAATTGCTACAAATGTTGTCCGATCGGACACAAAGTGTAGCAAAATCTAAAAACAAAAGTTTGAACGAAATGCTCTATTATGGTATAATAAGAAAGCCTCTCACTTCGTTCGAGAACCTTGTTATTCAGGCTTTCTGAGTAGAGGGGGCAAGCGGAAGCGCGCCCTCATAATAAAGACGCTTTTGCTTCGCAGAGAACTTTATTATGCCAGTGCGTCTTGATTAGACAGGGCAAGTGAAACGCACTGTCATAATAACATAGTACTTAAGAGAGGAGAAAATGAAAGAGGAGATTTATAGAATATTCGATGCCAATATCAATCGAGCGAGGGAGGGATTGAGGGTCTGTGAGGAAGTGGCTCGGTTCATCCTCTGTGATGAGAAACTGACCAAGAAACTCAAAGGCGTTCGCCACCAGGTAACAAAGATTATCCAAAGCCTAAAGATTGACACTAAGAAATTATTTGCCATTCGTGATGTCAGAAAGGACGTGGGTGCCAGAACCTATCCCAGGAGTGAAGGAAGAAGAAAAAGCTATCAGGACATCGTCACCTCTAATATGAAGAGGGTGGAGGAATCCTTGAGGGTCTTGGAGGAGTTTACTAAAAAGATCAATCCTTCCACAGGGGCAAAGTTTAAAAGATTGCGTTTCCAGACCTACGATCTGGAAAGGGAATTGTTGGAGAAGTTAGAGGGAATGAAATGAACCTTGAGTTATACGTTATTATTGATAGAAGGATGATAAAGGGGAAATCGTCCATCCGGATGGCAAGAGAAGCAATTGAAGGCGGAGCAACCGCTATCCAATTGAGGGAGAAGAATATGGAGAGCAGGGATTTATGTAATCTTGCTTCTTCAATCAAAAAAGTAGCCAAGAAGAGGAGAGTATTATTTTTGGTTGACGATCGGGTAGACATCGCTTTAGCCGTAGATGCTGATGGAGTACATTTAGGAAGTGAGGATCTCCCTGTAAAGATAGCACGGAAGCTATTGGGAGGA
>JAUXAI010000033.1 GCA_030619985.1 bacterium
ACGTGAGTTGGGTTCAGAACGTCGTAAGACAGTTCGGTCCCTATCCGGCGCGAGCGTTAGGATATTTGAGGGGAGCTGCCCCTAGTACGAGAGGACCGGGGTGGACAGACCTCTGGTGTACCAGCTGTTTCGCCAGAAGCATTACTGGGTAGCTACGTCTGGAAAGGATAAGCGCTGAAAGCATCTAAGCGCGAAGCCTGCCCCAAGATAAGATATCCCTAAGACCCCCCGTAGATGACGGGGTTGATAGGCTCCAAGTGTAAGGCGAGTAATCGTTTTAGCTATGGGGTACTAATCGGTCGTTTGGCTTGATCATATTACTTGCACCCTTCTATTCGGTAATCGGTTGCCCTTCACTGCGTTCAGGATACCTCGCCAAGGTGAAGCATCCCGAGCCAACGGCGAGGGGCGGTTGCGAAGCTCGTATCGTTGAACGTTTTTCGTCAAACACGCAACCATATTACGTAATATAACGAAGATTTAAACATATTTCCCGGTGGCAATCTCGAAGGGGCCACACCTGATTCCATTCCGAACTCAGAAGTTAAGCCCTTCAGAGCCGATGGTACTAGTCTGGAGACGGACTGGGAGAGTAGGACGCTGTCGGGTTTTAAATTGCCTCCTCCTAAAGGGGAGGCTTTTTGTTTGACCCCGCCCCTTTTACTTTGAAGTATTTCTTCGTAAGCAGTAAGGGGCGGGGTTGACATTTCATAAAAGATATGGTAGATTAATGATAAGATTGTAAGGGAGGAGTTTTATGACAGAGGTTGACAAAATAAGAAATATCGCTCTCATTGGTCATGGAAGCTGTGGGAAGACCTCTCTGGCAGAGGCCATCGCCTATCATGGCAAGATAACTACCAGGATAGGAAGGGTGGATGATGGCACCACTATATGTGATAGCGACCAGGATGAAAAAGAGAGGAAGATCTCCATAGGGGCCAGTCTTCTTTCCTGCCCCTGGAAGGAACATAAGATCAATCTCATCGATACCCCGGGATATGCCGACTTCTTTGGAGAGGTGGTTGGTGCCTTAAGGGTCGTGGATTCTGTGGTCTTAATCCTATCCGCCCCCTCTGGGGTGGAGGTGGGAACGGAGAAGGTCTGGGACCAGGCCCAGCAGTATGGTCTTCCTTCCCTAATTCTCATTAACAAGATGGACAAGGAGAATGCTAACTTTCGAAATTCACTTAACTTAAGCCAAGAGAGATTGAGCCCCAAGGTAACCCCCCTCCAGATGCCTATTGGAGAGGGGGCTTCTTTTAAAGGTATGGTGGATCTACTGAGGAATAAGGCCTATATCTATTCTCAGGGGAAGGTAGAAGAGGGGGATGTCCCGGATGAGCTAAAGGATGAGGCAGGCAACTTAAGGGAAAAGCTGATAGAATCCATTGCCGAGAGTGACGATGCCTTATTAGAGAAGTATTTAGAGAGCGGAAGTTTAAGTGAGGAAGAGATTAAGAAGGGGCTAAAGAAGGCCATAACAACTAGGTCTATCATACCCCTGCTTTGTGGATCGGCCTTAAGAGACATGGGGACCGAAGCCCTCCTGGACACCGTTGTTAATTCTCTTCCTTCACCAGTTGATAGGGGAGAGATAAAAGGAGTAAATCCCAAGAATGAGGAAGAGGAGAAGAGGGCCCCGGATGAGTCCCGGGCCTTCTCTGCTCTGGTCTTCAAGACAAGGGTAGAGCCCCATGTGGGTCAGATGAACTTCTTCCGGGTCTACTCTGGTAAGATCTCAAGTGGCCAGGAGGTCTACAATGCTACCTCCCAGAATAGGGAGAGGATGGGCCAATTGGTCATTACCCAGGGTAGAGAGCAGAAGAAGGTCTCAGAAGTGAGAGTCGGGGATATGATCGCTGCCCTGAAGCTAAAGTATACAAATACGGGTGATACCCTATGTGACCCATCCCGACCCATAATCTTAGAAGGTCCCCGGTTTCCCGAGCCCATCATCTCTCTGGCTCTGAAGCCCTCTTCCAAGAAGGACCAGGAGAAGCTCTCTACTGCCTTAAGAGAGCTGGTGAGTGAGGATCCCACTCTAAATTGGCATATGGAGCATGAGTTTGGGGAGGCCATAATTTCCGGGATGGGGGAGTTGCATCTCGAGGTTCTTATCGGAAGATTGAAAAGGAAGTTCGGGGTAGAGGTGGTGCTCGGTAAGCCCAGGATCGCCTACCGGGAGACGATTCGGGCAAGAGCCAAGGCTCAAGGGAAGTATAAGAAGCAGACCGGAGGAAGGGGGCAGTATGGCGACTGTCGGATAGAGATCGAACCCCTAGAGTTAGGGAAGGGCTTCGAGTTCGTCAATGATATATTTGGTGGTGCCATTCCGGCAAAGTATATTCCCTCAGTGGAGAAGGGTGTGCAGCAAGCCATTGCCAAGGGAGTATTGGCTGGCTATCCCGTGGTGGACGTCAAGGTCACATTATGCGATGGCTCCTTCCATGAGGTAGACTCTTCTGATATCGCCTTTAAGATTGCGGGCTCCTTAGCCTTCAAGAAAGCAATTCAGGAAGCAAAGCCGGTCCTCTTGGAACCAGTGATGAGCATAGAGGTACTAGCACCTGAGGAGTATATGGGGGATCTTAATGGAGACCTGAATAGCCGCCGCGGTCGGATCATGGGGATCGAGGCCAAGGGTAGAAATCAGATAATTAAGGCCCAGGTTCCCTTAGCTGAGATGTATAAGTATGCCACTAGCCTAAAATCCATAACCCATGGCCAAGGGACATATAGCATGAAGTTCTCCCACTATGAAGAAGTCCCCTCAAGGATTGCCCAGGAGATAATTGCCCAATCAAAGAAGAAAGAGGAATAAAACCCAAAGAATTGGCAAAGCCCCCATCCGGGGGCTTTTCTTTTGCCATTTATGCTATAATGTGCTATACTTATTAAACACTTAAGCAAAGGGGTAATCTATGTCGGGACATTCCAAGTGGGCAGGAATAAAGCATAAGAAGGCCATCGTCGATGCTAAGAGAGGAAAGATATTTTCAAAGCTGATTAGAGAGATTACGGTTGCTGCGCGCACTGGAGGAGATCCATCTGCTAACGCTCGTTTGAGGCAGGCCATAGAGCGAGCGAAAGAGGCTAACATGCCCTCAGATAATATCAAAAGGGCTATCCAGAGGGGAACGGGTGAACTGCCGGGGGTAAGCTATGAAGAGGTTATCTATGAGGGTTATGGTCCGGGTGGGGTGGCCATCCTGTTAAACATCCTAACGGATAATAAGAATAGGACTACCTCTGAAGTGAGGCATCTCTTTGAGAGAAATGGGGGGCACTTAGGAGGGGCGGGGAGTGTAGCTTGGGTATTTAAAAAGAAGGGGTTCATTACTGTGGATAGTGATAAGTGTAGTGAGGATACCTTAATGGAGATGGCTTTAGAAGCTGGGGCAGAGGATTTGAAGAGAGAAGGAGATACCTTCGAAATCATTACCTCCCTAAGCGATTTCGAAAAGGTGAAAAAAGCCATTAAGGAGAAGGGGATTGAATATAATTTAGCAGAAGTAACCATGATCCCTAAAAATGTAAAGAAACTCGATGCCCAGGTAGGGAAGCAGCTTCTGCGTCTCATCGATGCCGTAGAGGAGCACGATGATGTTCAGCACGTCTATGCCAATTTCGATATTCCGGATGAAGTAATAGAGGAGATGGAGAAGGAGTAAAGAATCAATGCAAAATGTAAAATTAACAGTGCAAAATTTAAGAAAAAGATTGGAAAGGGAAATATGATTATTCTGGGGATCGATCCGGGGACGGCAGCCATGGGTTATGGCATAATCGAGACCAAGAAGAGGAAGAATAAGGTCCTGGGTTATGGCTGTATCAAGACCACTCCTAAGACCCTCTTTCCCCAAAGACTAAAAATGATCTATCAGGAATTAGGAAAGATTATTCGAGAATATTCTCCAGATGTCGTTGCCATGGAACAACTTTTCTTTGCTCGCAATGCGCGAACCGCCATCTCTGTTGGCCAGGCGCAGGGGATGGTCTTTCTTGCCGCAGCAGACGCAGACTTAGATGTGGTAAAATATCCACCCTTACAAATAAAGATGACCCTTACTGGGAAGGGAAGGGCAGAGAAGAGTAAAGTGCAGAAAAAGATTAAGAGGTTATTGAGGCTGAAGAAGATCCCCCGACCAGTAGATGCTTCAGATGCCTTGGCAGTTGCCCTCTGCCATATTCTTTTAAAGAGAAAATTAAAGAGTAAAGAGTAAAAAGATGGCAAAGTATATCGGCATAGACCTGGGAGCACTCAGTATTAACACTATTCTCTACGATAGTAAGAATCAGGGTATAGAAGAACTCCCTTATTTACTTCATCAGAGAGAACCTCTTCCCAGGGCGATCATAAATCTTAAGAAGATTCTAAAAGATGAGAAAGGGATTGAAGGCATTGGAGTAACCGGCTCTGGTGGAGAACTCTTGGCGAGTCTAATCAATGCCCACTTTGTGAACCCCATCATTGCTCAGGCCGAGGCCAATATTAGACTCTACCCCCACCTCAGGACCATCTTCACTATCGGTGGTCAATCCTCGGGTCTCATCTTTCTTGATCACGATTCCAACCCAGATCAAACCGTTATGTCCGACTCGGTAACCTCTGGCCAGTGTGCTGCAGGCACCGGTTCCTTTCTGGACCAGGCAGCATCGAGACTAAAATATTCCATAGAAGAGTTTAGTGACCTGGCCCTCAAATCGAAGACCCCGGAGAACATTTCCGGAACCTGTTCTGTCTTCGCAAACTCCGCCATGATAAATAGCCAGCAGAATGGGGCGAAGGATGTGGATATTATAGCTGGCCTATGTTATGGCTTAGCAAGGAACCTGATCGGGACCCTAAGCAGAGGCAAGAGACTCTCCAAGCCCATATCCTTGCAGGGTGGGGTGGCGGCCAATAGAGGGATGATAAAGGCCTTTGAGGATATCCTGGGATTGCTCAAAGAGAATGAGACTCTCTTCATCCCCCCCTATTTTAGATCAATGGATGCCATCGGGGCCGCCATGATCGCCGCTCGCCAGAAGCAAGGAAGAGATTTTAACTTAAAGGTTATCAATAGAAAGTTGAGAAGTCTGAATCAGGAAAGGAAAGAGAATCTGCTCAAACCGCTAAGCTTGACGGATGATATAAATATCCTGGAAGGAGATCTCTATCCTTCGACAAAGGATGAGAGATGGGATGTCTTTTTGGGGATCGATGTTGGCTCAATAAGTACCAACATCGCGGTCTTAAACTTTGCTAAGGGTGAATGGAAACTTTTAACCAAGAGATATCTCCCCACAGAATCGAGGCCATTAAAGGTCGTTACCCAGGCACTATTGGATGTAGAGCAAGAGATGGGTGAGAGAATAAATGTTCTGGATGTCTGTGTCACTGGTTCGGGAAGAGGCCTGGTTGCTGATTATCTTGGGGGAGTGAGAACCAGGAATGAGATAACGGCCCATAAGACCGGCTCGTTGAGCGTGGCAGAGCGTCTGGAAATAGGGGTCGATGAGATATTCGAAATCGGTGGTCAGGATTCGAAGTACATAATCTTAGAGGATGGGGTGGTAGTAGACTTTGCCATGAATACCGCCTGTGCCGCAGGAACCGGTTCCTTCATAGAGGAGCAGGCAAAACTACTTGGCATAAGGGTTGAGGACTTTGCCCACCAGGCATTTAAGAGCCAGAGACCATTCTCTTTTGGTAGTTGCAAATGTACCGTATTCATGGAACAGGAGGTCATCTCTCGACAGAACACCCATAGAAAGAATGACCTGGTGGCCAGCCTCTGTCATGCCATTGCCCACAACTACTTAAATGAATTCAAGATTGGGGATAAGAGAGGAAAGAATATCTTCCTCCAGGGAGGGGTGGCCCTGAACAGAGCCGTGGTGGTTGCTCTCCAGTATCTGACCAAGGCCAAGATCACGGTACCTCCTCACTGCGAGGTTCTGGGGGCCATCGGGGCGGCTATCTTGGCAAAGAAAATGTATCAGGGAAAGACAAACTTCGTGGGCTTCAAGAGATTGAAAGGAAGAACCTACTCCTTGAAGTCTTTTGAGTGTAAGGGATGTGCCAATGTATGTACTGTCAAGATGGTTGAGATAGAGGAAGAGGAGGGGATCACCTACTACTATGGCGACCGGTGTCAAAAATACCAGAAAAGTGCCGGTCAGCTATCAATTGAGAATAACCTTCCTAACCTATTTCGGGAAAGGGAGAGACTGCTCACCCGGCCTCACGAGACTAAGACAAAGAGAAATGGAATAAAGATCGGCATACCAAGACTCTTCTCAGTATACTATGACCTCTTTCCTCTCTGGCAGGCTTTTTTTACAGAGTTAGGATACCGGGTGATTACCTCAGAGATAACGAATAAGAAGCTTCTGGCCAAGGGCTCTGATGGCGTCCTATCTGATACCTGTCTTCCCTTAGAAATGCTAACCGGTCACATAAGGAATCTATTGGAAAAGGATGTCGATTATATCTTCCTGCCCAGCGTGATCGAGATGCCCAACAGGAGAGAGGATAGAAAGACCTATCTCTGCCCCCTTGTCCAGGCCTCCCCCTATATGGCAAGAGTAACCACAGAGCTGGGCAAGAAGTTGCTCACCGTCCCCATCCATTTCCATAAGAAGAGGTATAACCTGGAAAGGGCAATGATGGAGATTGGGAGAACCCTGGGCCAGAACCCAAAGAGTGTAAAGAGGGCATTGAGCAAGGGCCTGGCATCCTTCACCCATTTCAATAAGGAGATAAAGAAGAGGGGAAGAGAAATATTAGAGAATATTGAGAATTATTCTCTTCCTGTGGTCGTCGTGAGCAGATCCTACACCATCGGTGATCCAGGAATAAATGTTGATCTACCGAGGATGCTTCTGGATTTGGATGCTCTACCGATTCCCCTCGATTTCTTACCCTTGGAGGAGCAAGACCTTGGGACTTATCAGGGTAAGATTAACTGGAGCTATGGTCAGAGGATCCTGCGGGCTGCGGAACTGATAAGGAAGACTCCGCGATTGAACGCCGTCTATTTCTCTATATTCGCCTGCGGCCCAGACTCCTTTCTCACCACATTCTTCAAAAATAGGATGGGGGGGAAGCCATTTCTAAACCTTGAGGTGGGAAAGACAACTGCTCAGGCCCATCTGCGCACAAGATGTGAGGCATTCCTGGACAGTGTCAGAGAAAGGGTAGAAAAGATTCACCAGCTAAGTTTTAAAAGTAAAGAGGTTTCTTCTTCCCCTAAACCAGGGAAGAGAAAATTGCTCATCCCCTATATGGACGAGGATGCCCATATCCTGGTTGAGGCCCTGAAATTCATAGGGGTTGAAGCCGAACTCTTGCCCCGATCATCAGACGCCACATTAACCCTGGCCAACAGATTCATATCAGATAAGACCTGCCTGCCCACCAGGGAGACCGCCGGGGATTTCTTAGGTTATGTGCTCCGGCACCCTTGCCATCCAGATAAGATTGCCTTCTTTAACATGCAGGCGGATGGTTCCTGTAGACAGAAGTGCTATTACTTATTGCAGGAACAGACCTTGAAAGAATTGGGTTTTGAGGTTCCCATAATAACCCCTGAGCCAGGCACCATCAATTATTGGAAGGGGTTTGAACTGGTAAATGGGAGGATAAAGATCAGCAAGATAAGGGGGTTTAGATTTCTTACCAGATTCTGGAAAGGCCTGGTGGCCATGGAGGTTATTAGACAATATGTCAGGGAGAGGCGGCCCTATGAATTAGTTCCCGGCAGCATTGATAGAGCATTTAAAGAGAATATGAATCTGATACTGGAAGGGATGCGGGAAGGCAATATGGCCTCCAGAACCTATAAACTCTTCCAGTTGATAGAAAAGGTTCCTATCGGCAGAAAAGAAGAGAAGGTTAATATCGGGGTTGTGGGGGAGGCCTATGTCAGAGTCCACGAGCATAGCAATGAATACATGGTTAAAAGAATAGAATCCCTGGGCGGTATAGTCATCCTGCCCATGACTGGTTCCTTTCTGAACTATGCCTTTGAGGTCATAGCAAAGAGACACCCTATTTTGAAACCCCTAAAATACCTCCAGGAATTCCTGGAACATCAGGTCACTAAGAAGATCCGTCACCATCTGATCTTCCCGGAGCCGAAGGCTAAAGAAATGTTAGCCGCAGCCTCCCATTACCTTCACCTTTCAGCAGATAGTGAGGCCCTGGAGGGAACCGGTCTGGCGCGACTCTATATCGCATCCAGAAAGATTTACGGGATACTCTCCCCCGTCCCCTCCTACTGTATGCCGGGAGGAATACTCCAATACATGCTGGAGAAGATGCACCGAGAATTTAAGATACCGGTGCTCACCTTAAGAATGGATGGAGTTCATGATCCAAATACCAGGACAAATCTCGAAATCTTTATGCATAAAGCAAAGCGCTACAAGATGCATTTAGAGAAGAAGTAAATCAGTCCGTCTGCCCATCAGTAGTATAGACGGATTCGACGGACAAGACGGAGAAACGCATATCTTGCGTGATGAACAAAGGATGTCGCGAATGAAAAAAACCCTGCTACTATTTTTAATGATAGCGTGTTTTATTTTAACGGGTTTTAGAGATAGTTCCGATCCTAAGATTCGGGTGGCTATTCTTCTGGACGCTTCATCTGTGAAAATATCTGCTACGGGAAGATTTAAAATCTTTGCTCCCGGAAAGTTGGAAGCAGTGGCTACTGGCGATGAGAGTTCTATTTATATGATTCAATCTGGTCTCTTTGGTCTAAAGATGGATGGGCCAGAGGAGTATGGAAATATCTTGGAGGTTAAGCCCTTAGGGGATTCTTTTATAAGAGTAAATAACCGGACCTATCGAGGAGAGATAGAGGTCAGGAAGAGGAATGACACCTTATTGGTCATCAATGAGGTGGACTTGGAGGAGTATCTCTATGGAGTGATGAAGCATGAAATTTCGCCTGCCTGGCCCCTAGAAGCAGTAAAGGCTCAGGCTGTGGCTGCCAGAAGTTTCGCTTTAAATAAAAAATTGGGGAACGTCGGTAAACCCTACGACTTATGTGCTACTATTACCTCTCAGGTATATGGTGGCCTATCGGGTGAGGATCCCAGATCTAACGAGGCCATTGATGAGACGAGAGGAGAGATACTTACCTATGAGGAGAGACCAATAGCTGCCTACTATCACGCTACCTGTGGGGGAGAGACAGAGGACGTGGAGAATGTCTGGGGTGGGAGGTTACCCTATCTAAAGAGTGTAAGATGCAGATATTGTAAAGATTCTCCTCACTATGAATGGGAGGAGAAGTTGAGCCTCTTAGAGATTAGCAACGCCTTGGGTCATAAAGGGATTAGTGAGGTCGAGTCTATAGAGATCTATGAGAGAAGTGACACAGGAAGGATAGTGAAACTGGTTGTGGAAGACGAATTCGGCAAGCACATCATCTCTGGGAACCAGTTCCGGATGGCCCTTGGACCCAATCTAATTAGGAGTACTCTTTTTAAGATAAAGGAAAAGAGGGGTAGGGTGGAGTTTAAAGGAAAGGGCTGGGGGCATGGAGTAGGGATGTGTCAGTGGGGAACAAAAGGAATGGCAGAGAGAGACTTCTCTTATAAAGAGATTTTAAAGCATTACTATTCCAATGCTGAAATAAGGAAAATGGATAATAGATAATGAATTACGAATGGCGGGCAGGTGTAAAAAATCTGTAACGATTCGCGTTAATTCGCGTTTTAAAATTAAATTCGCGATTATTCGCGTCTAAGGAGGTGTGGAATGAATCAAGTATATGCCATGGCGCCCAGATCAGAGGGGGCGGCCCCTGGTGGAATGGGAGGTTTAGGACCTTTCGTTCCCATAATCTTAATCTTCATCATCTTCTACTTCCTCCTCATCCGACCCCAGCAGATAAAGCAGAAGAAGCACAGAGAGATGCTTCAGAATCTGGAAAGGGGAGATGAGGTAGTGACCAATGGTGGGATCCATGGGACCATTGTGAGGATCAAAGAGGATGTCGTCACCTTAAAGGTGGCGGAGAAGATGGAGATTCAAGTCTCCAAGAGCGCCATTGCCTACCGCAAAAAGAAATAACGTAAACTCGTAAAATTCGGAGTTCAGAGTTAGGAGTTCGGAGAAAAAATACACCGAACTCAAGCGATCCCGCCGAGGGCGGGAGAGCGTACTCCGAACTAAAACCATCTAAAGAGAGGTTAGTAATGGCTAAGGTTACTTTGAATGATGTGGTAAAGAATGAGAAGGTGAAGGCCTATCTGGAAGGAGCGAATAGACAATTAGAGGCCATAGGTTATACAGAGCATGGCCATCGCCACGCTGACCTGACAGCAAAGATCGCCCGTAATATCCTCCTTCGTTTGGGATATAACAAAGATGAGGCAGAGCTGGCTGCCATTGCCGGGTACTTACACGATATCGGCAATGTGGCAGGAAGGACGAACCATGGCCAAGCAGCAGCCATCTTAGCCTCCCGTATCCTGGGAGAGATGGGGATGGAGGATAAGGATATCGCAATCATCATGGGAGCGGTGGGGAATCATGAGGAAGAAATTGGAGAACCCCCTTCCCCTCAGGCAGCAGCCTTAGTCATCGCAGATAAATCGGATGTCCATAGGTCACGGGTGCGAAATCCCAATATAGCCACCTTTGATATTCATGACAGGGTGAATTATGCTGCAGAGCACTCCTTCGTTAGGGTGGACAAAAAGAGGAAGACCATCACCCTCGAACTGACCATCGATACCAAGATCTCCCAGGTTATGGAATACTTTGAGATCTTCTTATCCCGAATGATGATCTGCAGAAGGGCCGCCAAGGTCTTAAAGTGTGACTTCAAATTGGTAATAAATGGAATAAAGCTACTATAAAAGGAATAAAGAATGGATAAAAATAGACTCATCAAATTATTGGCCATTATTCTGATCATCGGTCTGGCCTTCTGGCAACTCTATCCCAGTCTTAAGTATTATAGATTAAGTCCAGAAGAGAGGGAATTAGAGAAGGAATTAAGGGATAGAGCTATCCATCTGGGCCTGGACCTCCAGGGAGGGATGCATCTTGTCCTAGAGGTGGATACCAAAGATATGGCGGCCAGGGAGGCCAATTCAGCTGTAGAAGGAGCTCTGATCGTTATCAGAAGGCGGATTGAGGATAAATTCCCTTTACTAGAACCTAAGATCCAGAGGCAGGGGAAGAACAGAATCATCATTCAACTTCCTGGGATAAGGGATCCGGAGAGGGCAAAAGAACTCATTGGGAAGACAGCCCTCTTAGAGTTCAAAATAGTTAAGGATCGGGCAGACAGTAAAGAAAGACTCTTGGAAAAACTCTCTAATGAGATACCCTTGGGATGCTATATTCCAGAGAGCAAGGAAGAGGAAGTCTTCTTAGTAGAGAAAGAACCAGTATTAACAGGTGAAGAATTATCCACTGCTGCTCCAAAGATTTACGAGGCGCGACCCGAGGTCTCTTTAAAATTTACCAGAAAGGGGGCAGGAATATTCAAGGAGGTGACCGGGAAGCATGTAGGAGAACAATTGGCCATCATCCTTGATGATGTAGTCTATTCCGCCCCAGTAATCAGGGAGAAAATAACGGGCGGGGAGGCCCGCATTACCGGCCGTTTCACCATGGATGAGGCAAAGGATTTGGCTAATGTGCTTCGTCACGGTGCCCTTCCCGCAGCAGTAAATAAGATTGAAGAGCGGACGGTTGGTCCTTCCCTGGGTCTGGACTCTATAAATAAAGGAGTAAGGGCAGCTATTCTGGGCCTGGCTTTAATTGCCCTCTTCATGCTTCTTTATTATCGTTTCTCAGGTCTCATTGCTAACTTCGCTCTTTTCCTAACCCTCCTTCTTCTCCTGGCGACCTTAACTGGCTTTGGCCTTACTTTAACTCTTCCTGGAATTGCCGGTATCATATTGACCATCGGTATGGCGGTGGATGCCAATGTCCTAATCTTTGAGAGAATGAAAGAGGAACTAAGAAGTGGAAAGTCGATCAGGGCCTCCGTAGAAGGGGGCTACACCAAAGCCTTTTTGACCATTATGGATGCCAACGTTACCACATTAATCGCTGCCTTAGTTCTCTTTCAGTTCGGCACCGGTCCAGTGAAAGGCTTTGCCGTTACTCTATCTATTGGAATATTGGCCAGCATGTTCTCTGCCCTTGTAGTCTCCCGGGCTATCTTTGAATTCTTAACCAGCAGAAGGAGATTTAAGAGACTCTCCATGGCCAGCCTCATCGGTCCCACCAAAATAGACTTCATAAATAGGCGTAAGATTGCTTTTGCTTTTTCCATCCTTCTAATTGTTGTTGGACTGGTTTCTTTTGTGACCAAAGGAGAGGATAAATTATTGGGAATAAAGAAGAACTTTGGTATCGATTTCAGGGGAGGAAGTTTAGTCCAACTTAGGTTTGCCTCTCCCATTAGTGCAAATGAAGGAAGGAAAGCCTTAAGTGAGATCGGATTAGGAGCAAGCACCATCCAGCAGTTCGATACTGGCAAAGGAATGATCATCAGAAGCACTAAGGATGCTGTTACTCCTATTGTAAGTAAGTTTTCCCAGGCCTTTAAATTAGAGGAGGTCCAGCGACGGGAGATGGTAGGTCCAGAGGTGGGTAGGGACCTGAGAAAGGCAGCCTTCCTTGCTCTATTCTGGGCTTTAATCGGGATACTAATCTACATTGCCTGGAGGTTTGAGTTCAGATTTGCCATCGCTGCCGTAATTGCTTTATTCCATGATGTCTTGATTACCATTGGCGCTTTTTCTTTAACTGGGAGAGAATTTTCCCTTCCCATCATCGCTGCTCTATTGACCATCGTTGGCTATTCATTGAATGATACTATCGTAGTCTTTGACAGAATACGCAGGAATGCCAAGATATTGAGAAAGGAACCCTATGAGATTATGGTTAACACCAGCATAAACGAGACCCTCTCTCGAACACTCCTTACTTCGCTAACCACCCTGGTCGTTGTTTTATGCCTCTTCTTCCTGGGAGGAGAGGTAATCCATGACTTCGCCTTCGCCCTTTTAGTGGGCATTACCGTAGGAACCTACTCCTCCATCTTTGTCGCCAGTCCCATCCTCGTTGCCTGGCAGAAGAGAGCAAGGAGATAAATACAAAGGAGACCAGGAGATCGGGTCATCAGGTCATTAGATAAGCGAGAATTTCCTGATACCCTGTATTCTGAGCATCGCGAAGAATCTAGCCAACTTGTTAGGCGTCTATTCTGGTAATCTGATACTCTTCTTCTTTTTGCTGTAAACCCGTTGCTGTAAACTGTAAACTAACCGTGCAAAGCGAGGTTTAGATGAGATATCCCAAACTGAGAGAATTGAGAGAAGCGATTAAAGCCATTTTTAAAGGTCCCTATACTACCAAGTTTCCTAAAGTTCCCAGTCCCGCTCCTAAGTATAGAGGTAAGGCAGAGTTTGATGAAGCCGAATGTGTGGGCTGTGGGGCCTGTGTTGAGGTCTGCCCC
>JAUXAI010000015.1 GCA_030619985.1 bacterium
AAAATTCCAATGTCCAAAACTATTGTTTGTGATTTCGGCCATTTGGTCATTGTATATTGTTTGTGATTTGTAATTTGTATATTGGAATTTTAAGTTTATGCAGCAGGGGTAGATGATGGATTTATTAGAAGAGATTAGAGACAGGGCGAAGAAGAGTCCTAAAAGAATTGTTCTTCCTGAGGGAGAGGAAGAGAGGACCATTAGGGCAACGGCAGAGATTCTAAAGGAGGGCATAGCAAAGATAATCCTTTTGGGTGAAGAGATAAAGATAAAAGATAAGGCTCAATCTCTAAAGATAGACATTGGAAAAATAAGAATTATTGAACCAAAGAAATCAGAGAAGTTGGAAGGATATACTAACACTTACTGTGAAATAAGAAAAGAGAAGGGAATAAGCAAGGATGAGGCTCTTTCTGTTATGAAGGAGCCTCTCTTTTATGGAGTCATGATGGTTAAGAAAGGGGAGGGAGATGGTTCGGTATCCGGAGCAATCCATACTACAGCGGAAACCATAAGGCCTGCCCTACAGATTATAAAGACTGCTCCCGGAGTGAAGAAGGTATCAAGTTCCTTTCTTATGATTTTAAAAGATAGGAAATTTGGGGAGGACGGGGCATTGATTTTTGCTGACTGCGCCATCCTGCCTAGTCCGAATGAGGAGGAATTGGCAGATATCGCCATTGCTTCTGCCAAGACAGTAAAGGATTTGATGGGCTGTGAACCGAGAGTGGCCATGCTCTCCTTCTCTACTAAGGGAAGCGCCAAGCATAAATTAGTGGATGAAGTAGTAAAGGCAACAGAAATAGTCAAAGAGAAAGCGCCTGAGCTTTTGGTCGATGGGGAGCTACAGGTAGATGCTGCTTTGATCCCAGAGGTGGCATCTCAAAAGGCTCCCAAGAGTCCTATCGCGGGAAAGGCAAATGTTTTAATCTTTCCTGACCTAAACTCTGCAAATATTGGTTATAAATTGGTCCAGAGATTGGCTGGTACCCAGGCCATCGGCCCCATTTTGCAGGGACTGGCAAGGCCAGTGAACGATCTCTCCCGGGGCTGTAGTGTTGAAGATATTATTAATCTGGTAGCCATTACCTCTCTTCAAGCTTGACAAATTTCTTTATTCTGTTAGAATGACAAAACGATCTAAGGGGAGTGAATATGAATAAAAGAACAATCATAACAGGTACTTTATTGCTAGCGGTAGGAATAATTATTTTCAGCTTTAAAGAAAAGTATTTGGATGGAATGGACCTTCTGAAGGGCATGGCTGTTATCTTGCAGCTGCCCAAGAGGAGGCATTCCAAGTCGAGAAGGGATAAGAGAAGGGCGCAGTGGAAGATAAAAAGCCCTAACCTATCCCGCTGTCCTCAGTGTGGGGCTCCAAAACTTCCCCATAGGGTATGTCCAGAGTGCGGCTACTATGAGGGAAGGGAGATCATCCCTCCCAAGAAGAAGGAGAAGAAGTGAGGGTTGCCCTGGATGCCATGGGAGGGGATAGGGCTCCGGGAATAATAGTTGAGGGAGCCATCCAGGCTCTAAGAGAATACAGAGATTTAGAAGTAATCCTGGTTGGGGATGAGAAGAAAGTAAAGAGGGAGTTATCTAAATATCGTATTAAAGGACTTCCCCTTTCTATTATTCACGCTTCTCAGGTAGTGGAGATGGATGAGCTGCCCACCAGTGCTCTACGTGAGAAGAAGGACTCCTCCATTATGGTGGCTGCCAGATTAGTGAAAGAGAGGAAGGCACAGGCCATCGTCTCTGCTGGGAATACCGGGGCGGCCATGGTGGCTACTAAGGTCGTCTTAGGAACGTTAGAGGGGATAGAGAGGCCAGCCATTGCCATCTTAACGCCTCACATATACGGGGTCTCAATACTGACCGATGTGGGAGCGAATGTGGACTGTAAACCCCAGCATCTTCTCCAGTTCGCCATCATGGGAAATACCTATGCTAAAGAGATCTTAAGAATAGAAAAACCTAAGGTTGGGCTTTTGAGCGTGGGAAAGGAGAAGATCAAGGGAAATGAGTTAACCAAGGCCACCTACGACCTATTAGCAAAAACTTCTCTAAACTTTATTGGAAATGTTGAGGGAAGGGATATCTTCAATGGCTCTGTGGATGTCATCGTCTGTGATGGCTTTATCGGCAATATTGTTTTGAAAACTGGGGAAAGTCTGGCAGAGACCATGCAGGGAATGCTTAAGAAGGAAATCACCAAGAATTTTTTGCGCAAACTTGGTGCTTTACTATCAATGGGAGCCTACCGGGCATTGAAAAAGAGGTTTGATTACTCAGAGTATGGAGGAGCGCCACTCTTGGGGATCAATGGGGTATGCATCATAACCCATGGCGGGGCCCCCACCTTAGCGATAAAGAATGCTTTAAGAGTAGCGGGTGAATTCATTAACCATAAAGTGAATGCCCACATTATAGAGGCAGTTAAGAGAGAGAAAATATGAGGTCGGCTAAAATTGTCGGTGTTGGCTCTTATGCCCCACCAAAGGTGTTGACTAATAAAGACCTAGAGAAGATGGTCGATACCTCTAATGAGTGGATCATAGAGAGAACGGGGATAAGGGAACGCCATATCGCAGATGATAAGACAGCAACCTCGGATATTGGTCTTGAAGCAGCCAGAAGGGCCTTAGAAGATGCTAGGATAAACCCAGAGGAACTGGACTTAATTATTGTCGCTACCGTTACTCCAGATTTCATCTTCCCCGCTACTGCTTGCCTCATTCAGGATAGATTGGGAGCAAAGAAGGCAGCGGCCTTTGATCTGGAGGCCGCCTGCTCTGGTTTCATATATGGCCTCTCTGTTGCCCGAGGTTTCATCGCCTCTGGGGAGTATGATACCATCCTGGTCATTGCCTCTGAGGCTCTAACCAAGATCACGGACTGGGAGGATCGTGCTACCTGTGTTCTCTTCGGTGATGGGGCGGGGGCGGCAATATTAAAACCGGCTGAAGAGGGCCAGGGGATCCTTTCCAGTTACTTAAGGGCAGATGGAGGAAACTGGGACCTCCTCCGGGTACCGGCTGGGGGTTCACGCCTTCCAGCCACCCATGATTCCATAGACAAAAGACTCCATTACATGAAGATGGAGGGGAATAAGGTCTTCAAGATTGCGGTACAGTCTATGACTGAGGCCGCAATTGAAGGATTGAAGAGGGCAAAGATAAAAATAAAAGATCTTTCTCTGCTCATTACCCATCAGGCAAACGCAAGGATCATCAATGCCGTAGCCAAGAGGCTGGGTCTTCCTCCGGAGAAGGTCTACATTAATCTCGATAGATATGGTAATACCTCCGCGGCTTCTATTCCCCTTGCTTTGGATGAGGCGGTGAAGAAGGGAAAAATAAAGAAGGGAGACCTGGTTATTTTAGTGGCCTTCGGTGGCGGCTTCACCTGGGCCTCTGCGGTTATAAAATGGTAAGATTAGTATTCTTATTTCCGGGTCAGGGTTCGCAGGAAGTGGGTATGGGGAAGGAGCTATATGACAACTTCCCTAAAGCAAAGGAAGTATTCCAGAGGGCAGATGCGGTCTTGGGAATAGGTTTGACAAGACTAATCTTCGAAGGCCCAGAAGAAGAATTAAAAGAGACCATAAATGCTCAGCCAGCCATATTTACAGTAAGTGTAGCATGTTATGAAATATTGAAGGAAAAAGTGATAATTCCAGAGGTTACTGCTGGACACAGTCTTGGTGAGTACTCTGCTTTAGTAGCCAGTGGAGCAATAGACTTTGAAAATGGATTAAGATTGGTGAGGAAGAGGGGAGAGTTCATGCACCAAGCAGCAACAGAACACCCCGGTGGAATGGCAGCCATCATCGGACTGGATATTAAAAAAGTGGAGGAGATATGCAGGAAAGTCTCTTCCTTTGGAATAGTAGTCATCGCTAATCTGAACTCTCCTGGCCAGGTAATCATCTCTGGTGAGAAGAAAGGGATCGAAGAAGCAGTTAGACTGGCGGAAGAGGCGGGAGCGAAGAGGGCCATTCCCCTAAAGGTCTCTGGAGCCTGGCACTCCCCCTTAATGGAACCGGCAAAAGAGAGGTTGGCCCAAGAGATTGAGAGAACCGATTTTATTGAGCCTAAAATTCCTTTGGTGGCCAATGTAAGTGCTGATTATGTTAGAGATGCGGGAAATATAAGGAAGGCCCTCATCGATCAGGTATGTGGGGTTGTCCACTGGGAAGACTCCATGAAGAGGATAATTGGGGATGGCTTCCATACCTTTATAGAGGTTGGTCCAGGAAAGGTCCTAAGCGGTCTTTTGAAAAGGATAAATAGGGAAGTAGAGGTTCGCAATGTCGGAGATAAGGCAAGCCTGGAAGAAACAATAAGAGCATTAAAGGAGTAAAGGAGATGAGATTGAAGGATAGGGTGGCCCTGGTTACTGGAGGAGGAAGGGGGATCGGAAAAGCCATCGCCCTTGCTCTGGCTAAAGAGGGGGCAGATATCGTGGCCTGTGATATTAACCTGGAGAACTTAAAGGAAGTGGCAGCTGAAGTAGAAAAAATGGGAAGGAAAATTCTCATTTTGAAGGCTGATGTCTCTAAGGTAAGTGAAGTGGAAGAGATGGTGAAAAAAGCACTTGACAAATTCACTAAAATTGATATATTAGTAAACAATGCTGGGATTACCCGGGATAACCTCATCGTCAGGATGAGCGAAGAAGAGTGGGACCAGGTCCTGGATATCAATCTAAAAGGGGCCTTTAATTGTTTAAAGGCGGTTGCTCGGCCCATGATGAAGCAGAGGTCGGGCAGGATAATCAACATCGCCTCGGTAGTGGGGATGATGGGAAATCCGGGTCAGGCGAACTATGCTGCCTCCAAGGCCGGGATCATCGGTTTAACAAAATCAGCAGCCAAGGAACTCGCCTCCCGGGGAATAAATGTCAATGCCATTGCCCCAGGATTCATAAAGACCGCTATGACCGAGGCCTTGGACGACGAGATAAAGGAGAGATTGACCAGCCAGATTCCCTTAAAAAGACTAGGGGAAGTGAAAGATGTTGCCAACCTGGTAGTTTTTTTAGCCAGCAACGATGCCAGCTATATCACCGGAGAAGTAATAAAAGTGGATGGCGGAATGTTAATGTAATAAGGAGGTGGAGAGAAATGGCGATTGAGGAGAAGGTAAAGCAGATTATTGTCGATCAGTTAGGAGTGAATGCCGAAGAGGTGACGGATGAGGCATCCTTCATCGATGATCTAGGAGCAGACTCCCTTGATACTGTGGAATTGGTCATGGCTTTAGAAGAAGAGTTTGACATCGAGATCCCGGATGAGGATGCAGAGAAAATCACCAAGGTAGCAACGGCAATAGAATATATCAAGAAGCATTCTAAGAAAGAGTAACGCTAAACGCCAAGTCGCCAAAGTTTAAAATAAAAACGTCAAATTGTTTTTTATACTTTGGCGGATTATTTAGCGATTTTGCGTTTACGCGTTAAGGAGAGAATATGGAGAGAAGGGTCACTTACGCTCCAGAGCTTCAGCGACGGCGCGTAGTTATAACTGGAATAGGTGCAATTACCCCAATAGGGAATAATGTCCCGGAGTGCTGGGAGGCCCTTTCCCAGGGTAAATCGGGAATAGAGAAGATAACTCTCTTTGATATCAGTCAATTCACTTCCCAGATAGCGGGAGAGGTGAAGGGCTTCGAGCCAGAGAAGTACATCGATAAGAAGGAAGTAAGGAGAATGGATAGGTTCGCCCAGTTTGCCATGGCAGCGACTTCTGAGGCCATCCAGGATTCAAAATTGAACCTATCCCAAGAAGATACTAAGAGGATCGGGGTCTTACTTGGTTCTGGTATCGGAGGCCTGGGAACCATTGAGAAAGAGCATAAGGTGCTTCTGGAGAAGGGCCCCAGGAGGGTCTCCCCCTTCCTCATCCCCATGCTCATCATCGATATAGCCTCTGGTCTGGTTTCCATAAAGTATGGATTGAAAGGTCCCAATAGTGCGGTAGTTACTGCCTGCGCCAGTGCTGCCCATGCCCTAGGAGACTCCTTCAAGATCATTCAGAGAGGGGATGCAGAGGCCATGGTTACCGGAGGAACAGAAGGCGCTATAACGCCTTTAGGCCTGGCTGGCTTCTGCTCCATGAAGGCCCTGTCCACACGCAACGATGACCCCCATAAGGCCTCTCGACCCTTTGATAAGGAAAGGGATGGCTTCATTATGGCAGAAGGAGCGGGGATAATAATCTTAGAATCATTGGAACATGCTAAAGCCCGAGGAGCGAAGGTCTATGCTGAGGTGGTGGGCTATGGGATGAGCGGTGATGCCTATCATATGACCGCTCCGGCACCAGAGGGTGAGGGTGCTGCCCAGGCCATGCAGATGGCTTTAGATGATGCTCAGATGAAGCCAGAAGAGGTGGACTATATCAATGCCCATGGGACATCAACCCTTTTAAATGATAAGTATGAGACCATGGCCATCAAGAAGGTCTTTGGTGAATATGCCAAGAAACTTCCGGTGAGTTCTACCAAGTCCATGACCGGTCATCTATTAGGAGCAGCAGGAGGGATAGAACTCATTGCCTGTCTCTTAGCTATGGAAAAGGGGATCATCCCCCCCACCATGAATTATGAATATCCCGATCCCGAGTGTCAGGGTCTGGACTTCGTTCCTAACCAGGCCAGGAAGAAGGAGGTTAAGGTGGCCATGTCCAATTCCTTCGGCTTCGGGGGCCACAATGCGGTCTTAATCATTAAGAAACTTGAAAAGTGATAAGCTTTGGAATAAGGAATCAAAGACTTCTTAAGGAGGCCCTGACCCACAGATCATATATTAACGAGAATAGACTGAAGGATTCAAAGGATAATGAGGAGCTGGAGTTCTTGGGGGATGCTGTCTTAGGTTTGGTGATCAGCGATTATCTCTATCGAAGATATCCTCAGTACTCCTGTGGGGAGCTATCCAAGCTAAAGGGTATCGTAGTCAGTGAACCAATACTAACCAAGCGGGCTAAGATCTTGGGAGTGGGGAAATACCTCCTCCTGGGCAAGGGAGAGGAGAGAGCGGGGGGAAGGTCTCGTTCCTCTATCCTTTCCGATGCTCTGGAGGCAATAATCGGCGCCCTTTACTTAGATCGCGGGCTGGGAGCAGCCCGCCATTTTATTTTAAAAGAATTCGGTGAGGAGATTAATTTTCTGGTTAAGGAGAAGTATCTTCAGGACTATAAGGGCCTGTTGCAGGAGATTATTCAGGACAGGTTCAAGAGAAAGCCGAGTTATAAGGTCATTGGCCAAAGGGGCCCCCAGCATAAGAAGATCTTTACTGTAGAGGCCAGGCTGGGTAAGAGAACTATAGGAAAGGGTAAAGGGAAGAGTAAGAAGGAGGCCGAGCAGAGAGCCGCCCAGAAAGCCTTAAAATCAGTTAACAAGTTGATAGGTTGACAAGTTAATAAGTTGATAAGTCGTCTGTTTTTAATCCGTGCCAATCCGTGTTTTTAGGCTAACGCGATAAGTAGTAAAAAGAAATCCGTGTTTAGGAGGGAAAGATGGAATATTTCTTGACTGAAGAGCAGGTCATGATCCGGGACTTAGCGAGAAAGATTGCGGAGGAGAAGATCGCACCAAAGGCCCAGGAACTGGATGAGAAGGGGGAGTTTCCCTGGGAGATAATAAAGGTCTTGGCCCAATCTGACCTCTTTCGGGTCTTCCTGCCTGAGGAGTATGGTGGACTGGGAGGGGGGGTATTCGAACTCTGTTTGGTGACTGAGGAGTTATCTAAGGCATGTAGCGGAGTGGCGGTGAGTTATGCAGCAAGTGCCTTGGGTGCCTTTCCCATTCTATTATATGGAACAGAGGAGCAGAAGAAGAAGTATCTACCAGATATTGCCAGTGGCAAGAAATTGACCGCTTTCGCTTTGACAGAGCCAGAAGCCGGGTCCGATGCCTCAGCCATCCAGACTACTGCAGTCAAGGATGGAGATCACTATATTCTGAATGGAACTAAATGCTTCATCACCAATGGAGGGGAGGCAGAGATCTATACTATCATTGCTATGACCGATAAGAAGAAAGGAGCAAGGGGAGCGAGCGCCCTCATCGTAAAGAAAGGGACAGAGGGATTTACCTTTGGCAAGGAAGAGGATAAGATGGGGATCAGGGCTTCAGCAACCAGGGAACTGGTCTTCAGTGATTGTAAAGTTCCCAAAGAAAATTTAATCGGCAAGGAAGGAGCGGGTTTCATCGTGGCCATGAAGACCTTTGACTCTTCTCGGCCGGGCATTGGTGCCCAGGCAGTGGGCATTGCCCAGGGAGCATTGGATAGGGCCATAGATTATGCCCGACAGAGGGTGCAGTTCGGCCATCCCATCTCCTCTTTTCAAGGGATACAGCATATGTTAGCCGATATGGCCACCCAGATAGAGGCCGCTCGTGCCTTAGTCTATGCGGTAGCCCGAATGGTAGACAAGGGAGGTAAGGATATTGCCAGGCCAAGTGCTATGAGTAAGCTCTTCGCCAGTGATATGGCTATGAAGGTCACCACAGATGCTGTCCAGATATTCGGGGGCTATGGCTATATGAAGGAGTATCCGGTAGAGAAGATGATGAGGGATGCCAAGATCACCCAGATCTATGAGGGAACTAATCAGATTCAGCGCAATATCATTGCCCTGGCACTGATCAAAGAAGCAGCCAGAAGAAAGAAGAAATGAAGTTCTTCATCAATCTCTGGAGGAGCGTAACGAGTTTTAGGTTCTATAAGGAGATTGCTTTTCAGAAGGTCTCAAAGAGTATCGGCTACTTCTTCCTCTTCATCCTCCTTATTACCCTCGTTTTTTCTATGAAACGCAGCACGGCCTTGATTCAGGGGATGGATGAGGTGAGTAAGGAGTTAGGTGATAAACTACCTGAGATAAGGATAGAGGATGGAGTAGTATCAACAGATGCCCAGGAGCCCTTCGTCATTGAAGAGAAAGATTTCATATTCATTATTGATACCACAGGAAAGATAACTACAGTAGATCCTTCTTACAAACAGGGGATTCTCCTTACCAAGAATAAACTAATCCATAGACAGAGTGAGATCGAGACTAGGGAGTACGACCTTTCGAAGATAAAGTCCTTTACCGTGAATAAGGAGGCAATGGAGAGATGGAAGAAGACTTTCTCTCGCTTTGCCTTCCCCATTCTACTTGTAAGCCTCTTTCCTTATTTCACAATTGCCAAACTAATCCATATATTATTATTCAGCCTCATTGCTTTGATAGTAAATACTGCCACTAAAGCGAACCTGAAGTATGAGAACCTCTTTAATATCTCCCTCTTCGCCCTTACCCCACCGGTCCTACTTGCTACCATCTTTAATCTCGCCGGTTTCAAAATACCTCCCCTCTGGTCTGTCTTTTTATACACCGTTGTTTATATCATATTCCTCACCGGAGGCGTAAGAAGCTGCAGAAAGGTTTAAATGAATATTATTGTCTGTATTAAGCAGGTGCCGGATACTACGGACATCAGGATCGATCCCAAGACCAATACCCTGATAAGAGAAGGGGTCCCTTCCATTATCAATCCCTTCGATACCTATGCCATTGAGGAAGGGGTGAGGCTAAGGGAGAAGTATCAAGGGAAGGTTACCGTGATATCGATGGGCCCTCCTCAGGTAGAGGATGCCCTAAGGGAAGCCATATCCTTGGGGATAGATGAAGGGGTCTTATTATCCGATAGGGCCTTTGCTGGTGCGGATACCTTAGCCACTTCTTATACTTTAGCAAAGGGGATAGAAAAGATGGGGAAGTTCGATCTCATCATCTGCGGGAAGCAGGCCATGGATGGCGATACCGCCCAGGTGGGACCAGGAATTGCTGAAAAACTGAATATTCCCCATGTTACCTATGTGAGAAAAATAGAAGAAGTGAAGGAGGGCTATATCCAGGTCGAGAGATTGATGGAGGAAGGCTATGAAATAATCAGGATGCCCCTTCCTGCTTTAATCACCGTGGTAAAGGAGATTAATGAGCCGAGGATGCCTTCTTTGAAGGGAAAGTTGAAGGCCAAGAGTGCTCAGATAATCACCTGGAGCACTAAAGACTTAGAAGCCGAAGAAGATAGGATTGGATTACAGGGTTCACCTACTCAGGTAATCAAGATATTTACTCCCCAGCTGAGAGGAAAAGGGGAGATGATAGAGGGAACGCCGGCAGAGCAGACAGCGAAGTTAGTAGAAAAGCTGAGGGAGACGAAAATCGTATAAAACCTACGTCTTTCTGTCAGTCCGTCTTTCCGTCTGTCCAGCCATTTAACAACGGATTCGACGGATCAGACGGATCAGACGGATAATGGTGAAAGCATGATTGAGATTAAGATAACTGATAAGTGTACTGGCTGTGAGAAATGTATCCCCAGCTGTCCCTACGGTGCCATAGAAGTCGTTGATAAGAAAGCGGTCATTTTAGATACTTGCACCCTCTGCGGAGCATGCGTTACTTCTTGTTCCTTTAAGGCCATTGAACTCACCAAGAAGGAAGTGAAGATGGCTGGCCTCGAGGAGTATAAAGGGGTATGGGTCTTTGCTGAACAGAAGAATGGAAAGGTGCAGAGCGTGGTCTATGAACTCTTGGGCAAGGGAAGGGAACTGGCTGATCAACTAAAGGTGGAACTGGCCGCTATTCTATTGGGAGAAAAGATGGAGAAGTCAGCCCAGGAACTCATCGGCTCTGGGGCAGATAAGGTTTATCTTGCGGACCATGAGAAGCTGAAGGACTTCCGAGATGACTCCTATGCCGATGTCCTGGTTGATCTAATCGGTGAATATAAGCCAGAGATCATCTTAGCCGGAGCGACATCCATCGGAAGGTCTCTCATTCCCAAGGTAGCAACCAGACTGGAGACGGGATTGACCGCAGACTGCACCGGATTGGAGATCGATAAGGAGAAAAATATCTTACTCCAGACCAGACCGGCCTTCGGAGGAAATATCATGGCCACCATCATCTGCCCCAACCACCGGCCCCAGATGGCTACCGTAAGGCATAAGGTGATGAAGGAGGCCCCCTTCGATGAGAAGAGAAAGGGAGAAATAGTTAGGGTAGAGGTCGATCCTAAGAGAATCCCCTTGAGAACAGAGGTAATCAAGATGGTGGAGAGGATGGAGGAAACGGTTCTCTTGGAGGAAGCGGACATCATCGTCTCTGGGGGAAGGGGATTGGGAGCACCAGAGCATTTTAAGCTTATTGAGGAACTGGCCAAGACCGTAGGAGGAGCAGTGGGCGCTTCAAGAGCCACGGTAGATGCCGGATGGATTCCCTATGCTCATCAGGTGGGCCAGACAGGGAAGACGGTCTGCCCCAAGATCTACATCGCCTGCGGGATATCGGGCCAGATTCAGCACCTGGCTGGTATGCAGTCTTCAGATATCATCGTGGCCATCAATAAGGACCCTGAGGCGCCCATATTCAATGTCGCTACCTATGGCATTGTAGGAGATTTATTTGAAGTAGTTCCCGCCCTAATAAAGAAGTTTAAAGAGATTCTCGGCGAGTGAATTTAAAAGAAGGAGTTAAAGATTCATGCCCAGGGAGGGCATTTTTTATGAGAAGAGAGGCTTTAATCATCTCAGTTATTATCTTAATTGGATTGGCAGGGTTGGCAACCTTTATTGCTTTCTACGATTCTGTCTTTCCTACTGCCTCTTTAGACTTCAAAATATCCCGACCGCAAGCCTTAAAAAATACTCGAAGGTTTGTAACTTCCCGGGGCTTTGACTTAAAGGGCTATCAAGAGACCATCATCTTCTCCCATGACTACTATGCCCAGATCTATATGGAGAAGACCATTGGATTAAAAGAGGCCAATAGGTTGATGAGAAAGGAGGTGAGCGTCTGGTACTGGAGGGCGAGATGGTTCAAGCCCCTGCAGAAAGAGGAGTTTAGGGTTTGCCTTGATCCTGGGGGGAGAGTGGTTAGATATAGCCATCTTCTCTTAGAAGACGCTAAGGGGGCGAATCTTTCAAAACCTCAGGCTCTGAAACTTGCCCGAATATTCCTGACTGAAGAGAAAGACTTTAATCTCTCAGAATATGAACTTGTAGAAGTCTCAAAGGAGAAGAGGAAGAACCGAACAGACCATTACTTTAACTGGAAGAGAAAGGATTTTAAGATAGGGGATGCCACCTATCGCTTAACAGTAAGTGTCCAGGGGAATAGAGTAGATTCCTTCAGTGAATACCTGAAGGTTCCTGAGAAGTTTAGAAGGGATTATAGGAAAACACGTTCCCGGGCTGGCCTTCTCTCTCAGATCGCCGGGTCTCTTCAGGGACTATTATTCATTGGATTAATCCTGGTCTTTATGTTCAAACTCAGGGCAAATGATATAAGATGGAGATGGGCCCTGGTCTTGGCCTCTCTGGCAGCATTCCTGATCCTGACCGCTCAGATCAATTCTCTCTCTTTAGTAAGATCGTACTTCTCTACTAAGGTGACCTTATCAAATGAGACCATTAAATGGATTTTTTCCGCCCTTATCATCACCGGCCTGGGTGGTCTCTATCTCTGGTTTATCGGTTCCAGTGGTGAATCCCTATATCGGGAGGTCTTTCCTAAAAAGACCCCCCTGATTAAGAGCTTCAGATGGAGGAACATACTATCCCCTGAATTTACCAAGGCCTCCTTAGTTGGTTATTCTGTTGGTTTTGCCTTCTTGGGCTATTTAGTGGTATTCTACCTCTTTGGTAAGAAATACCTGGGTGCCTGGGCTCCAGCCCACAGCCCCTATGATAATATCATCTCCACCGCCCTTCCCTGGATCTATCCTTTAACCGTAGGAGTTATGGCAGCGGTAGATGAGGAATTCTTCTTTAGACTCTTTGCTATCTCCTTTTTAAAGAAATATCTGAAGAAGATATATCTAGCAGTAATCATTCCGGCCATCATCTGGGGCTTTTTACATTGTCTCTATGCTGTGGAACCCATCTACATTAGAGGATTGGAATTAACTATTGCTGGGATCATCTTTGGGATAGTCTTCTTGAGGTTTGGATTATTCTCTGTTCTCATTGCCCATTATGTTATAAATGCCTTGATAGTGAGTCTACCCCTCTTGCGTTCCAAGAGTCCCTACTTCTTTATCTCTGGCCTGGTAGTGGTAGGATTAGCCCTTCTACCCATCATCCCCGTTGTCATTAGACTGTTAAGGAGGAAGAGATGAAATATAAGCCCCTGTCGAGAAAGAATATACTAATCCTGGTTGGACTGGCAGCCATAGGACTAACTCTATACCTTCTTTCCTTCTTCGCTATCCTTCCCGAGGTTCAGGATTTCGGTGAGACCCTTCATCTGACCACTACTCGTTGGGAGGTTCAAGAAACCTCCCAAAAATATTTAGAAGATCTGGGCCTTTCCTTGAAGGGTTACCGTTCTGTAACCTACTTTACCACTCGGGGAGCCGGAGTCTGGGCAGAAACCTATGTTCTGCGCCAGGTGGGGATGAAGAAGACCAACCAGATATTCACTGAGGAACTTCCCTTCTGGAGATGGAGAGCGAGGTGGTATAGGCCATTAGAGAAGGAAGAGATAAATGTCTGGATCGACCCTGAAGGAAGGGTCTGTGGTCTCTGGCACCCCATAGAAGAGGATGCCCCGGGTGCTAACCTCTCTCCCGAGGTAGCGAGAGCAATCGCAGAGAAATCCACTAAGGAAGAAGGGAGATTTGATCTATCAGAATTTAGGTTGATTAAGACCGATTCTGAGAAGCAGAAGAATAGAAGAGACCATATCTTCCTTTATGAGAAGGAGGAGCCCGAGATAGGGGAGGGAAGATTTAGATTAAAACTGAGGGTAAAAGGAGACAGATTATTCGGTTATCACTACTTCTTCAAAACTCCAGAGGAGTTTATCAGGGAAGAGAGAAAAGCAGGCATTAGGAAGGCGATCATCGGTGGACTAATGGTCCTCTTTTTTATCACCTTAGCGATTACTGCAATTGTTTTATTTTTCATAAAGTTTACGAGAAGGGATATCAGATGGAGATTGGTCTTAATCTTAGCTGGAATATTGGCTGCTTGGAAGATAATAGGTCTACTAAACGGCCTACCCACTTTCTTCTCTCATTACTCGACAGCGAAGGATTTACCGGTATTCGTTACCCAGCGAATTATATGGAATTTAACTGGTATTGTATCTGGGTTCCTTTTCTCTTGCGTTCTACTCTCTGTTGTAGAATCCCTGTGGAGAGAGGTCTTTCCTAAAATAGAGCCGCTCACTACTTGGTTCAAAAAATTAAAGCCCAGTAACTGGCTATCTCGAGAGTATATCGATGGCTGCCTGGTAGGATATTTGATATTTGGAGCTTTGGGGATCTATTCCCTTCCAATTGGCTGGATAACCCAAAGATATCTCACTTCTTCATTAAGGGCCCATTCCCAACTTCCCACGGGTATTCTCCAGACCTTCATCCCTTCTCTCGCTTCCTGGGGAAAGGCCTGGGGAGCTGCCCTATGGGGAGGAGCAGCCCTCCTTCTCTTCCTTCTCTTACTCAAGAAGTACTTGAAGAAGTGGAAATGGGTCATTTTAACCTTCGTTCTTCTTTCGTTTATAGGCGTTGCTATCGAGGCAAGGAGTCTCTCTGAAGGAATAATAAAGAGTAGCCTTTCTCTCTTAGGTCTGGGGGTAGCGATCCTTTTCATTATCAATTACTTTCGCTTCAATATCCTCTGCTACCTTTTTAGCGTTTACTTCGTTCTTCTATTATCAAATGGCTGGTATCTGGTTACTTTCAAACATTCCTATTTCATAATTCACGGGGTAATCATACTTGTCTTAGCCGCCTTACCCCTTATTCTCTTACTTTTTGCCTATCTTAGAAAGAGACTGAGAAGCACTGAACCCCGCACCTTTAAGTAAAGAGAAGGAATTGAATAGCAAAAGGTGCGGGGTGAAGACTAAGAATCTATATTTTGATTTTGAAAAGTGCCCAGGAATCCTGAATACAATCGGGAGAAGGGCATTTTTTGTTGCTTTTTAGACGAAAATGTGATATATTAAAAAAGGTTTACAGTTAACGGTGTACCCGCTCCCCCGAGTCATCGGGGTCGCTGTTTACAGTAGAAAACCGTAAACAGTAAACAGCCCAAAGGGCGGGCGAATTGAATAATAATTATTCATCAGCGGGGCAAGTAAAACGCACCGCTCAACGGTAAACGATGTTTCAGGAGAATCAGATGTACTTCAAGAACCTAATCATGCAGGGGTTCAAGTCCTTTGCTGACGAGACCAAGTTAGAGTTTGAGCCCGGCCTCACAGCCATCGTTGGCCCCAATGGCTGCGGGAAATCGAATATTTCAGATTCAATACGCTGGGTTTTAGGAGAACAGCGGCCAACTGCTCTGCGCTTGAGCAAGATGGAGGATCTCATATTTTCCGGCTCCGAAGCCCGGAAGCCCTTGGGCATGGCCGAGGTCTCTCTAACAGTAACCAATGAGGATAAAAAGCTTCCCATTGAGTTCAGCGAGGTCACCATCACTAGGAGGTTCTTTCGGAGTGGGGAGAGTGAATACTATATCAACAAGGCACCAGTGAGGCTCAAGGATATCCAGGAACTCTTTATGGATACTGGCCTGGGCTCCAGCACCTACTCCCTGATTGAGCAGGGGAAGATCGAACTCATCCTATCTTCCAAGCCAGAGGATAGGAGATTTTTGTTTGAGGAGGCGGCCGGGATCTCAAAGTATAAGCACCGGAGAGAAGAGACCCTCAGGAAGTTAGAGGCCACTCAGGAGAACCTCCTGCGCTTAGCGGATGTTATTGGGGAGGTGAGGCGCCAGATCAACTCTCTCAAGAGGCAGGTAAGTAAGGCAGAGAGGTATCAGAAGTTAAAGGATGAATTAAAAGATCTAGACCTAAATCTGGGGGTTATTGAATTTCGGGAATGGAAGAAGAGAAAGGAAACCTCTTCAGAGGAGACCACTAAGTTAGAGGATTCGAGGGAATCCTTAGGAAAGAGGATAGAAGAGAAGGAGAAGTCCTTAAGAGAGATAGAGGAGGGAGCAAGGGAGATAGAGAGGAACCTCTACGAAATCCACCAGAAGGTATTCAAAATAGCAAGCGATATTGAGAGGTCAAAGGACAGGATTGCTACCTATCAGGAAAGGGGAGAAGGAATTGAAGGAGAGAAGGCAAGAAGAAGAAAGGAGATAGCGGCCTTTAAGGAAAAAGAAAAGGGTTTAGAGGAAGAGATAGGGAGAAGGGAAGAGGAATTAAAAACCCTTGCCACCCAGATTGAAGAAGAATCTGCGAAAGCAAAGGAGCAAGAGCATTCCCTTAAAGGATTTAATGAGGAGTTAAAAAAGGCTATAGAGGCCCTGGAGATACTGAAGAACGAGGTTATTGAAACTCTCTCCAAAACAGCAAGCACCAGAAATGACCTGAGATACTTAGAGACTGGGCAGAGGAATATCGATATCAGGAAGGAGAGGCTCTTAACTGAGAAGACGAGGGTTGAGAAGGAGTCGAAGGATATTGGGGGAAAAACGAGGGAGATAGAGAAGAGCATCCAAGACCACAGGAAAAGAATCTCTGGACTTGAAGAGGAGAAGAAGAGTCTCTTAGAAGAGGAGAAGAGAGATGGAGAAGGGCTTCACGCCTTAGAGGAAAAGATCGATGGATTGAAGGCCCAGATAACGAAGAAGACCTCCCATTTAGAATTCCTACAAGAAGGGCTTGGAGGTTACTATAGCGGAGTGAGAGAAATTCTCCTTGCCCGGGATAGATTATCGGGCATCGAGGGAGTGGTAATAGATCTAATCCAGACCTCTCCAGAATATGAGAGGGCCATCGAGGCCGCCTTGGGGGAAAGGATACAGGATATTGTTATCCGGGATGTGAAGGCCGCCCAAGAGGCCGTGGAGTATCTGAAGGCCAGGAGTCTGGGAAGGGCCACCTTCCTTCCTTTAAAGGCCATTAAGCCAGGTAGAAGATTGAATCCCTCTTCTCTACTAAAGGAGAAGGGAGCCATTGGCCTTGCTTCTGGCCTCGTCAAGTATGAAGCAAGATATCGGCCGATTATAGAGTATCTCTTAGGAAATGCCTTGGTGGTAGAAGACCTTAAGGTGGCCTTTGAAATCAGCAGAAAGGCAAGGGGAGATATCAGAGTAGTTACCCTCGAAGGAGAGATAATTACTCCTCAGGGGGAGATTACTGGTGGTTCTCTGAGGCGCTTGCTGGGGAAAGAGAGGGAGAAAGAAGGACTCGCCAGAGAGATCAAGGCCCTGAACGAGAACCTTAAAAAGTTAGAGAAGGATAGGGCTAATCTAGAGAAGAGGTTGCTCGAGATTGGAGAAAGAGTGGCAAGCATCGATTCCGATATCAAGAAAGAGGAACTGAAAATAAATTTTAAGGAAAGGGACTTAGCAAGCATCGACTCTCAAGGAGAGAGGGTAAAGAAAGACCTCTCGCTCTTAGAGGCAGAAGGTGAGGAACTGGATAAAGAGGGGGAGGAACTAACCAAGAAGAGGGAAGAACTGGAGGCCCAGTTAGAAAATCTCAAGGAGAAGGAGATTGGGACCCAGGAGAGGACGGCTGAGTTAAAGGAAGAGATTGGGGAAAGGGAAAAAGAGATTAGTAAAAATAGTAGTGAGGTGACGGCACTTAAGATCTCTATCGCTTCCTTAGTGGAGAAGGAGACTGGATTTCGAGAAAGTCTGGGGCGCATGAGGGAGAATTTAAACGACCTCATCCAGTCGATCAAGGCCCGCCAAGAAGAGGTCGATGAGGGAGGAACGAGAAAGGAAGAGATTGGAGATTTAATCGCCAAAGAAGAAGAGAGGCAGAAGGAATTATCGAGAGAAAGCGAAGAGGCAAAAAAAGAACTTGAAGACCTAAAAAAGAAAAAGGAAGAAATTGCTGGCGAAGTATCTAAAAGAGAGGAGGAATTGAGAGAGGTCAGGACCTTAGGTGAGAGACTTCAGGGTCAGTTTAATGAATTAACTTTCCAGGGCCGGGAGCTCAACCTCGAATTGGAGAACCTTTCTCGCAGAATGAGAGAGGATTATGGGGTTTCCTTAGAAGAGATTGAAAGGGATTATCAGATACAGAAGATAGAGGATAGGGAAGGCTATAGAGTAAGGATAAGAGAGTTGAGAGAGAAGATGGAGGCCATGGGACCGGTGAACTTAGTAGCCATGGAGGAGTATAAGGAACTTGAGGAGAGGTATAACTTCTTAACTGGCCAGAAGAAGGACTTAGAAGAGGCGGCCGCCTCTTTAAAAGAAGCCATTACTAAGATTAACAGAACGACGAGAAGCCTCTTCTCCAAAACCTTTGAACAAATACGAGAGAATTTCAATATGGTATTCACTAGACTATTTGAAGGAGGAAAGGCGGACCTCGTCCTATTGGATGAGCGGAATATCTTAGAATCAGGAATAGAGATCAAGGCTCGACCGCCAGGAAGGACCCTGAAGAGTATCTCCCTCTTATCTGGAGGGGAGAAGGCTCTGACGGCCATCGCTCTATTATTCGGTATCTTCATGGTCAAGCCCTCTCCCTTCTGTGTCCTGGATGAGATCGATGCCGCCCTGGATGAAGCGAATATCGGTAGATTTACCCGGGTGTTAGTGGAGTTTGCCAAAAAGTCCCAGTTCATCATCGTCACCCATAACCGGGGAACCATCGAGGCCTCGGATACCATGTATGGAGTGACCATGGAGGAGAGCGGGGTATCGAAATTAGTCTCAGTCAAATTTGCCCAGGAAGAGATCGAAAGACAGAAAAGAGAAGAGGGAAAGTCCCGGGCCCAAGGTCCCAAGTCATGAAAAAATTTCTTTTAGTAATCTCGATGTTGTTAATAACCTCCTTAGTATATGGGCAGGGGATAAAGTGGTATGAGGACTTTGATGAGGGATTGGCAGAAGCCAAAAGAACGGGAAAGCCCATGATGATTGACTTCTATACTGAG
>JAUXAI010000084.1 GCA_030619985.1 bacterium
GGCGGAGAGAGCGTGTAAAACAATGTGGAATATTTATGTACTTTTTAGTGAGAAAACAGGGCGTACCTATATAGGGTGTTCAAAAGATATTCAAGCACGTTTAAATCGACACAATTCGGGGCGGGTAAAAGCAACTCGTAGCGGTTGTCCGTGGCGTTTAATACATAAGGAAGAAATTGGAAACTATTCTGAAGTTCGTGATAGGGAAAGATATTTCAAGTCAGGGGCGGGTCGTAGATATTTGGCTAAAATTTTGAGTAGATAGTGGAGAGGTGCGGGAGTGGTTTAACCGGCACGCCTGGAGAGCGTGTGTATCTTATGGTACCCTGGGTTCGAATCCCAGCCTCTCCGCCACAGACACGAATCTACGCGAACCGTTAGGCAAAAACGCAATAAACAGAACACGAATCAACGCGAATAAAAAATTAGCGAATATTCGCGTCTGATATACCCACACAATAGGCAATACAAAGAAATTCGCGTATAGAGGAGGTGATGAGGAATGAAAAGAAAGTTTTGGCTAATCCTTTTGGTTGTGAGTTTATCTTTAAGCGGAATCGGCTGTAAGAAGAGGGCTGAAGAAAGGCCTGAGGAAGCCCCCAAGGCTAAAGTCGAGGAGAAGATAGCGGTTAGGAAGATAGAATTCACCAGGATGAATGATGAGCTTTTGGTAGAGTTGACAGCACAAAAGCAACTTATAATGGAAAAGTATACGGCCAAGGTGGAAGCAGGTGAGATGGGCATTGAGGCCGGTTGGCTTGTAGAGGAAGAATTTGATAAAGTCCTTAAAAAGTATGGTATAACTCGAGATGAGTTCGATGAGTATACTCATAAGGTTGAGATGGATGAATCCCGAGCAATGGAGTTAGCGCTCCGGGTTTTCCAACGATTGGATGAACTCAGAGGACAGTGACGCGAATTAACGCGAATATTGCAACCGCAAAGACGCTAAATTTAACTAAAAGATGCAAAAAGAAAAGAACGCGAATAGTCGCAAATAAATCAGCAATCACGGTAATCTATAATTTATCACTGATATCATTGCGAACGGAGTGAGCAGATGGTTTATATTGTCTTAGCCCGGAAGTGGAGGCCCAAGACCTTTGAGGAGGTAGTGGGTCAGGAGCATATCACCAGGACCTTGGCGGGGGCCATAAAGCAGAATCGGGTCTCTCATGCCTATCTCTTCACCGGGCCAAGGGGAATAGGAAAGACGACTACTGCCAGACTGTTGGCTAAGGCCCTGAACTGTGAGAAGGGGCCCACTCCTATCCCTTGCAACAAGTGCACCAACTGCAAGGAGATCGCCATTGGAAGTAGCCTCGATGTCTTAGAGATCGACGGCGCCTCCAACCGGGGAATCGATGAGGTAAGGGACCTGAGGGAGAAGGTGAAGTTTGCTCCCGCGAGTTCGAAGTATAAGGTCTACATCATTGATGAGGTTCATATGCTTACTACCGAGGCCTTCAATGCCCTATTGAAGACCTTAGAAGAGCCCCCTTCCCATGTGATATTCATCTTGGCCACTACCGCACCTTTTAAACTTCCCTTGACCATTCTTTCTCGGTGTCAGAGATTTGACTTCAAGAGGATAAAAAGTAAGGATATTGCTAAGAAGCTGGCTGAGATCGCCAAGGATGAGGGTTTAGAAATAAGTGAAGATATTCTCTTTCAGATCGCCCGGGCGAGTGAGGGAAGCATGAGGGATGGAATAAGCGTCCTGGATCAGCTCATCTCTTTAGGAGGAAAGAAGGTTACTCAAGAAGACCTTCAGGCCATCTTAGGGATAGTTCCCCAGGAGACCTTCTTTAAACTGACCAAAGCAATTGGTGGGAATAATACCAAGGAAGCATTGGACCTCATAAATCAGATCATTGATCAAGGGTATGATCTACGCCACTTTGCTACTGATTTACTGGAGCATTTCAGGAACTTATTGATGCTTAAGATCAATGAAGAGGTGGTCGACCTTCCCAAGGATTTGAGGGAGAGATTGAAAGAATTCAGAGAGAAATTCGATCAGGATAGGCTCCTACGGATGATTGAGATTGTATCTCAGGCGCGGGAGGAAATGAAGAGAAGCGAAAAAGTGAGATTAATCTTAGAGATGGTAATTATAAAACTAACCAAATTAGAACCTACTATTTCCGTGGATGAGATATTAAGGAAGATAGGGTCCATAGAGGAGAGGTTGGGAATAATGCCTGCTCAAGAAGAACTCCCCATAGAGGAAGCATCCACCCACCTACGCCGAGGCTTCGGTGGGCAAGAGGAAGAGGCTCCGGCCGGAAAGGTAAGGGATGAGGCCTCTTATCTTGAATTGGGGGGGATAAAGGATGCCTGGGGTGAGGTGATAAAAGAGATAAAGAAGGATAGCGCCGTAACCGGCGCCTTTTTAATGGAGGGGGAACCCATCGCCTTGAAGGATAACCTTCTGACCATCGGCTTTAATGAGGACTTCAAATTCCATAAGGAGCAGATTGAGGAGAAGGAGAATAAGGAACTCATTCAGAAGGCACTGAATAGAATCTTTGGCAAGGACTTCACCATTGAATGTCGCCTGACAAATACTCCCAGAGAAAGACCAGAAGCAGTAGCCCAGAAGGGAATGGTGATGAGCAAGGAGGAGTTCATAGAAGAGGAGCCGGTAGTAAAAGAGGCCTTAGATATCTTCGGCGGTGAGATCTTAGAGATCAAGCCACCCACTGGCAAGATAATCCCTCCAGAAGAGAATAAGAAGTAATTAGAATAGTTGGTTAGTTTAGTTAGCCAGTTGTCCAGTTAGCCAGTTGTCCAGTTAGCCAGTTAAAACCGGCAAACCGGCTTACTGGCAAACGGGTAAACAAGCAAACTAACAAACTTCGGAGCGAAGGAATGTATCACACCAAGACATTGAATAAGTTGATTGAGGAACTTAGCAAGATGCCGGGTATTGGGCCGAAGTCGGCCCAGAGGATTGCCTTCTATATCCTGGGGTCCTCTAAAGAGGAGGCCAAGGCCTTATCTCAGGCTATCTTAGATCTGAAGGAGAAGATCACCCACTGCTCAATATGTAATAACATCACAGAAGAAGACCCCTGTGAGATCTGTAACAATAATCAGAGGGACCACTCTATAATCTGTGTGGTAGAAGAGCCAAAGGATGTCTTGGCTTTTGAGAAGTCAAGAGGCTTTAATGGGATTTATCATGTACTCTTGGGTGCTCTCTCTCCTTTGGAGGGAATAGGTCCGGATGAACTGAAGATAAAGGAATTAGTGGAAAGACTGAAGAAGGAGAAGGTATCTGAGGTCATTCTGGCCACAAATCCCAATACCAATGGGGAGATGACCGCCATGTACTTAGCAAAAATGATTAAGCCCTCAGGGATTAAAGTAACCAGAATTGCCCATGGGATTCCCGTAGGTGGGAGTATAGAGTATGT
>JAUXAI010000091.1 GCA_030619985.1 bacterium
GGCAGGCTCCATCCGCTCTCCAATATGGAAGGGAGGGGGGACGACATTCGGCCCCCACCCTAGGGACTACTCCTACTCCCTTTCCAAGAAGGCGAGGAGGAAATCTCTCCGGTGTGCCCTCTCCGCTAAGTTTAAGGAGAAAAAGGTTCTGATCCTGGATAGAATGGATCTGAAGGAGGCCAAGACGAAGAGGATGGCCAGCATATTGGTTAAGCTGAGAAGTGGCAAAAAGCCCCTGCTGATTATTGAAGAGAAGAATGAGATGGTTCGCCGCTCGGCACGCAATATTGAGGGGGTAAAGGTGCTATCACCCAACTCTCTGAACGTCTACGACCTATTGAACCATGATAGATTGATCCTGACTAAAGAGGCTCTAACGAGATTAGAGGAGAACCTGGGATGAAGAGCCCCTACGATATCATAAAGACCCCCTTGATAACAGAGAAGAGCACCATACTGAAGGAAAGAGAGAGTAAGTATGCCTTCCTTGTCGATAGCAGGGCAAATAAGGATGAGATTAAGAGAGCGATTGAGGAGATATTCAAGGTGAAGGTCCTGGCGGTCAATACCTCCTATGTGAGGGGTAAAGTAAAAAGAGTGGGCAGACATAGCGGCAAGACCCCGGACGTGAAGAAGGCCATTCTCACCCTAAAGGAGGGAGAGAAGATAGAGTTATTTGAGGGAACCTAAGACAAGTAACAATTTAAAATGCAAATTGAAAAATGCAAAATTTAAGGCGCTTGTTTCATTAAGTAATAAAGTATAAAAAAAGAATTTTTACTTTTTCATTGCTGATTTTGCATTGATAATTGCTGATTGATTACGATTTTTGGGAATGGAGTAAATTATGGGCATTAAAAAATATAGACCGACCACCCCATCGAGGAGATCGATAACCGGGCTGACCTTTGAAGAGCTCACTAAGGCTAAACCCCACAAGCCCCTCCTCAGGCCCTTAAAGGAGAGGGCAGGTAGAGGCAGGGAAGGAAGGATTACCGTGCGCTGGAGGGGAGGAGGTCATAAGAGAAGATACCGAATCATTGACTTTAAGAGAGACAAGTTCCATATCCCAGCCAAGGTGGTCTCCATTGAGTATGATCCCAATCGCACCTCCTACATCGCCCTTCTATTTTATAGAGATGGAGAGAAGAGATATATCATTGCTCCTCAGGGCTTGAAGGTGGGGGATGAGGTGATATCTGGTGAGGATGTTGATATCAGGATAGGAAACTCCCTGCCCCTCAAGTATATTCCTCTTGGGACCACCATCCATAACATTGAGCTCACCAAAGGCAGAGGCGGACAGATGGCACGGGGAGCGGGTACCTTTGCCCAGGTCTTGACCAAGGAGGGGAGGTATGCCCATCTGAGACTATCCTCAGGAGAGATAAGGAAGGTCCTTCTGGACTGCCTGGCAACCATCGGTCAGGTGGGGAATGTCGACTGGGGGCGCATCTCTCTGGGGAAGGCAGGAAGGTCCCGTTACTTCGGCTACCGCCCCAAGGTAAGAGGAGTAGCCATGAACCCTGTTGACCATCCCCATGGTGGTGGAGAGGGGAAGAGCTCTGGTGGCCGGCATCCGGTAACCCCCTGGGGAAAGCCCACTAAGGGGTACAAGACAAGGAAGAAGAAATCCTCTGATAAGCTCATCATAAAACGGAGAAAATAATGGGTAGATCAATAAAGAAAGGCCCTTTTATCAATCCTAAGCTATTGAAGAAGATCGAGGCCATGAATAAGACAGGAAAGAAGGCCGTGATCAAGACCTGGTCTCGTTCCTCAACCATATTCCCCCAGATGGTGGGCCATACCCTGGCGGTCTATAATGGAAAGAGGTTCATCCCAGTCTACATCACAGAGGAGATGGTGGGCCAGAAGCTGGGTGAGTTCTCACCCACCAGGATATTCCGGGCCCATGGGGCCCACACGGAGAGAATAACCGCCATTAAGTGAGGCAGGAATGGAAGCCAAGGCAAAGACACG
>JAUXAI010000072.1 GCA_030619985.1 bacterium
GATTGTTACTGGTTGTAATCAGGGATTACCTGATAATCTATGGAAGGAGTATGAGATAAATGTGCTCCACTTCCCGGTTACTTTAGACGGGAAGGAGTATCGGGTCAGGGAGACCATTAGTCCCGAGGATTTCTTGGCAAAGGTGAAGGCATCGAAGGCCTTTCCCACGACAGCAGCAATAAACGTCGAGAGGTTTGCTGGAGTCTATCGAAAATTGACAGCTGAAGGGAAGTCCATTGTAAACATCACTATGGCCGGAGGAATATTTAGCCAGCCAACTCTTGATGCAGCAAAGGAGGCGGCTAATAAGGTAGAGGGAGCAGATGCGACTGTAGTCAATAGCATGCTTACCGCCCATCCCATAGGATTAGTGGTCTTAGAGGCTGCCCGGGCAGCAAAGGAAGGGAAATCCAAGGATGAGGTGGTAAAGATCGCCCAGGAAGTTGCTTCAAAAAGTACCCTTATCTTAGCCCTTCCTGATTTAGAGTATCTCCACAAGGGAGGAAGAATAGGCAAAGGCAAGGCCCTTCTTGGCTCCTTAATGAAGGTCATCCCGATACTCATTATGAGATATGGGACACAGGCCATAGAACCTTTGGGAAAGGGAAGGAATATCCAACAGGTGAATCAGAAGATGATTGAGACCATAAAGGCTGATATGGAGAAGTCCGGTGCTAAGAAGATAAAGGCTCTCATCGGTGATGTAGGAGATAACCCAGAAGCAACGAAGAACTTAAAAGAGGCGTTAGAAAAGAACATTGACTGTGAAGAAATCATCATTGGGAAGATGGGATGTGAGATCGTTCACCTTGGTCCAGGTGGCTGGGGAATCGGATACTACCTAATAAAATAAAGCTATAAGCATTAATCGTTTACGGTTCACGGTATACGGTTTACGGTAAACGGTATACCGTCCCGAATGAAATGAGGGACAGGTAAACTGTTTACTTCTATCTATCTGAAAGGAGGGAGAATGTTTACTACTAAAGTTATTCTGATGGTTGTGGGAAGTTATCTATTGGGTTCTCTACTCTGGGCCTATATCATCGCCAAGATAGTGAGAGGAATCGACATCAGAGATTATGGGAATCCAGGAGGAGGAACGATATACCGCACCATGGGAGGGAAATGGGCCACCTTAGTCGGTCTTTTAGATGTGGGCAAGGCAGTCATCCCTACTCTAATCGCTGCGAAGATCTTTTTGCCCAATTATTGGCCGGTGGCCTTTGTAGCAGTAGCAGTAATAGTAGGTCACAACTGGCCCGTATTCTTTAAGTTCAGAGGTGGAGGAGGATTAGCCTGTAGTGTAGGAATCTTGGCCTGCCTCATGCCTAAGGCATTGGCCATCGTTCTACCTTTCGGCATCCTGGCCGGCTTCATTATGTGGAAACTACCCATCTTCAAGAAGGCCAAGTCCACCGCACCAGGTGGGGGAGCAGCAGCGTTACTACTTCTTCCCTTTATGGTTAAGATATTCTATAGACCAGAAGAAGCCCTATTTGCTTTGAGTCTCTTATTACTTTTCTTAGCCGCCATAAGACAAGTCCTTAACGTTCCCAAAAAACTTATCCCCATTATGAAAGAATCACTGAAGGAGAGGAAATGATCATCAAGACCATTCTTATGGTAATCCTTGCCTATCTCTTGGGTTCTATAAACTGGGCCTATATCCTGGGAAGGGCGATAAAGAAGATCGATATTAGGAAGTATGATAACCCAGGGGTGGCCGGTGCCTGGAGGCAGTTGGGTCCTAAATGGGGGGTATTGGTTGCCCTCTTAGATATTGGTAAGGCAGCCCTGCCGGTATATCTGGCAAAAGTGCTCTTTCTTCCCAATTATACTCCTATAATTTTGGTTGTCCTGGCAGTCATCCTGGGCCATAACTGGCCGATATTTCTACAATTTAAAGGAGGAATGGGCATGGGAACAACCATGGGCGCACTTCTTATCCTATTACCTAAGGAATTTGGGATCGCTTTCCTAGTTGCTCTGATAGTTGGCCTAGGCCTGTGGCTTATCTTGAAGAGAAGGAAAGCCACTGTGGCCTATGGAGCAATTATCGGCTATATCCTGATGCCTATTTTAACCTGGATGAGATTCAAAGAGTCCCATCCATTATTCATTCTCACCCTTCTTCTCTTTGGAATAGTCATCATAAGACAGATTCCCCCCATAAAAAGACTCACAGAGAGAGGATAAGAATCTCGCGGGTCCTGCCTTGGCATTCTCTCTTCGTGGGTCCCTCCGCCCGGTGTGGATCCTCCCACTCATAGAGATCTGCCGAGTCACCCGCTCACCACGATTTTTTGGAAAAAAGTTGCTTTTGCCCCCCTATTTCATTCTTGAATGCCCGCCTTTTCGGCGGGTTTCTGTTATTAGAGGGGGCAAGTGAAACGCGCCCGACCTTTATCAAAAAACATAAGAATTTGGAAACAATAAAATTTTTGCAATATTTGAGATGGTATGCTATTATATTTTGGGAGGTAAAAATGGTTGTTATCAGAATCCTTTTTCTTCTATTACTCATTCTCTTTCTCATTCCTTTTATCGTTTCCCAAAGACCTATGATTGGGGTGGAATTACCTCCCGAGGTTTTTGTTCCGGAGGTCTCCATTCCTGAAGTCTCCATAAAAGAAGTTATCCCAGAGCTTGGGATCAAAGAAGAGATCACCGTCCAGGACATCTTAAGGAAGATGGAAGAGGCCTATGAGAAGGTGGAGGACTATCAGTGCATCTGCATCACTCACCAGCTCTCAAGGTTTGGGAAAAAGATGTATAAACCAAAGGTCTTAAGACTCTCCTTCAAAAGACCGAATATGATGCATGCCATAGGCCTTCAGGGTGTAGAGGAAGGGGCAGAGGCCGTCTTTCGGGATGGAAAGGTAAAGGGAACCCACCACAGATATATTCCTTTCGTTCTTACCTTTGATGCCGATTCAGCCATCGTCCGTTCACCGAGACATGGCTTGAGGCTCGATGAATGCAACCTGAGAGGTCTCATCGAAAGAGCAAACCATTACAATAGAGAGGGAAAGGTAGAACTTGTGGGAGTAGAGAGGATTGAGGGAAGGGAATGCTATCGCCTGGTGATGATTCCCAAGAAGAAAGAAGGAAAACACCCCATTACCAAGGAGATCCTCTGGGTAGATAAAGAAAAGTCCCTACCCATCCAGCATGCCATATATGAGGAAGGGGATAGGTTTGCCGAGTCGAGAACATTTAAGGACTTAAAGATAAATATCGATCTGAGCGATGAGCTATTCGAACCTCCCAAGGCGAGATGGTGGAGGAAGAAGGGATGAAACTCTTTGAGATTATTTCTTTAGCCATTATAACTTATTTACTAGGCTCTATCTCCTTTGCCTATCTGATTGGCAAGAAGTTAAAGGGCATCGATGTCAAAGATTATGGGAACGCGGGAGCAGCGACAGTATATAGAGAGGTCAGCCGACCAGCAGGTGCTTTAGTATTGATCTTGGATGTGACAAAAGCGATTATTCCTACCTATATTGCTTTAAAGATATTACACCTCGATTATAAAGTAGTAGTCTTAATAGCAAGCCTAACCGTGGTCGGTCATAACTGGCCGATATATTATCGGTTTCGAGGAGGGGCAGGCTTATCTTGTAGCATTGGGGTCCTGCTCTGTCTTCTGCCCCGGGAGCTGTTCATCGTCCTTCCTATAGGTGCTTTAGCTGCCGGGATATTCTGGAAGATATTTGCCTTTGCTAAGTTCAAATCCACAGTGCCGGGAGGGGCGGTGGTGGGTATGACCATCCTCCCCTTTCTCACCAAGTTCACTTTTCATGAACCCCCAGCCCTATTTGTTCTTACCTTTATTCTCCCCACTTTAGCTGCAATAAAGAAATTTCCCCTCTTCAAAGTAAAAGTTTTGCCTCTCTTTATCAGGCAAAGAAGATGAGATTATTTAGTATCATCTTAGGATATATCGGCTTACATCTGCTCTGGGGAAGGAAGGCCTCTGTTCCCTATGCCGTAGGCTTCAACCTTAATGGATATCTCATCTTCGCCTCTGCCTATCTTATGGACCTTTTAGTCCTCCTTATCCTCTACTGGGCCTATGAGAGAACCTTCAGCCTGAGGTTTCTCTCTTTAGCAAAGGAGAAGGCGCTTTCCTTTCAGGAAAGAATCTCGAGGTCAAAAATGATAGGTTGGGCAAAGCCCATGGGAAAGGCGAGCCTCTTCCTCATGCCCGCCATCCCTACTGCTGGTCGACCGTTCAACATCCTATTCTTAACCCTTATTTTCAAATTGAAATATAAGGAAAGCTTTTTTCTCTTCGCCCTGGGAAACCTCATCGGCACTATCATCTGGGTATCGATGTTGGAGGGAATCATTACCTGGGCCAAAATCTTAGCCCTCCTTCACCATTAAATAAAGTAGCAATTAAAAATTAAAAAGTAAAAAGCCCGAGGATTTTTCTTCGGGTTTTTTTATTCATGTTGATTCGCGTCCTAATTGTTCTATTTTCTACCTTATAATTCGCGTCTATTCGCGTTAAAGAAAAGACTTGACAAGGGGGTTTTTTCATGTTATTATTAAAATGAATGAACAGTCAGTCATAAAATGACTAAGGAGTATAGGGATGAAGAAATTAAGTAGAAAGGAAAGGGAACGGTTGGCAAGAAAGAGAGAGATCTTAGAAGCTGCTCAGAGGGTCTTTGCCCAGAAAGGTTTTCATCAGGCAACCATTGACGAGATTGCTAAAGAAGCAGAGCTGGCTAAGGGAACGATATATCTTTACTTTAAGAACAAAAGGGAACTCTTCTATTCTTTGGTAGAGGAGAAGACAGAATATCTAATGAATCTTATACGGAAAGAAGCTAAGAAAAAAGAAGGTCCAGTAGAAAAACTTAGTGCTATAACTAGGCACCAGTTAGGATTCTACGAGGCCAATAGAGATTTCTTTAAAATTATTACTTCAGAATCGAGCCGTTTCGAATTGGGATTAAAGGATGAGTTGCGCAAGAGGATTATGGACCGCTACTTAAAGTATATCGACGTCGTTGCCCGAGTGATTGAAGAGGGAATAAAGGA
>JAUXAI010000089.1 GCA_030619985.1 bacterium
CCAGTCTCCTTCTCTATTACCTCTCCGATGTTTCTCGCTCCACTCTTTGCAATCTCTTCTTTGGTGATGATGGTAGTGTGGAGAGATACATCCCCTAAAAGTTTTGGAGTTCTGGTAGGAGTAATAACCACCTCTCCCAGATCAAAGATCTTTTCTTCCTCTGCCATACTTATCTGTGACCATAGAAATGGGATGGCCACCGATAGCAAAACTATTAAACCTCTTTTCCCTTTCATTCTTTACCTCCTCTTCCCTCCGAAGAGAGATAATGTTTTTTAGTAGATAGTCAGGTCTCCTGACTTACGGTTTCCTACTTCCTATGCCTTCCCAGAACGCAGATAATCGCAGATAAAGATATCCGCAGATTACCGCAGATGTTCCAGTGGCTTCGCCAAAACGCCAAAGTTTCGCGTCTTTGCGGACCTTTAGCGTCTTGGCGGTTGTAGGTTTCGCAACCGATTACAGTGGCGGGGCCGTTCCGGATTCCTTGCCCCGTGATCGTCCGTCCGTCTTTGTCGGTCGGACGATTTTACGGGGTCACCGGATTCCCTTAAACTATCTACTCTTTTTCTTCACCTCCTCTTTTCTTTTAGATACTAAGAAGACGTGGGGTTTGGAAGAGACCGGGCTTTTTTCTACTACTACTAATGTCTTATAAACCTCTTCGATATTTCTATAGGTCAAAATATCTTGAGGTGAACCTTCCTGAAATACCCTTCCTTCTTTTAAAAGAATTAATCTATCACAATATTCTGCTGCTAAGTTGAGGTCATGGGATACCATAAGAACGGTTAAATTTCTCCTTTGGTTCAAGCTCTTAATCAGATTTAGAATCTCTACCTGGTGATTGATGTCAAGATGGGCGGTCGGTTCATCAAGAAGGAGAATCTCTGGCTCCTGAGCAAGAGCCTGGGCAATTATTGTCCTCTGCCTTTCCCCACCACTTAAGTCCTCTAAGTTCCTCTCTTCCAATCCCAAAGTATCTGTCTCCTCCATAACCTCCTGCGCTATTCTTAAATCCTCTTCGCTCTCTAATAGTTGGAACCTTCTCAAGTACGGAGTACGGCCCAAGAGAATAAAATCTCTTACAGAATAGGAAAAGAAGAGTTCCTGCATTCTCTGAGGGACGACAGCCATCCTCTTGGCCAATTCCCTATGCCTTATCTCATTCAACTCTCTTCTTTCTAAACTTACTCTGCCTTTCCAGGGTTTCAGTATCTTACTCATCACTCTTAAGAGAGTTGTCTTTCCACTTCCGTTGGGTCCGATCACCCCCAAAAAATCTCCCCTTTCAATGGTAAAACTAATATCAGTCAGGATGGCTTTTGTATCATATCCGGTAGTTACTTTCTCTAATTCAAGCATCTCACTTCCCCAACTTTAGTCTCTTCTTAGTGAGAAAATAGATGAAGAGTGAGCCACCAAGAATTCCAGTGATTACCCCTACGGGAAGTTCCAAAGGAGAGATAATGGTCCTTGCTAAGGTGTCACTGGCGATTAGGAATATCCCTCCTGCCAGACAGGAGGTAGGAAGGAGGATCCTATGGTCTGGGCCAACAAAGAGGCGCATAAAGTGGGGAACGAGTAATCCTACAAAGCCGATTATTCCTGATACTGAGACCGCTACTCCAGCGATTAAAGAACCTAAGATGAATAGGGTTCTCTTCGTCCTTTCAATATTTACTCCCAGATGCAGGGCCTCCTCCTCTCCTAAGGATAGGACATTCAGGTCCCGACTGAAGAGAAAAGAGATGGCTATTCCTACCAAGATAATGAGTGAGACTAACTTTATAAGGGGAAGATTGGACTCTTCCAGGCTCCCCATAATCCAGAATAGTATTCCGTGTAATTGATGTTCCCGAGATAAGGACATAATGAGGAGAATGGCTGCCGAAGCAATAAAACTTATCATTACCCCGGTTAGCAGGAGCATAGATATTCTAAGATACCCCTGCCTTCGGGCAATGAAATAGACCAGGGAAACGGCTCCCAGGGCTCCCAGGAATCCCGCTAAGGGGAGGATTCTGAAGCCAGCAATAATGGATAAGCTTACTCCTAAGGCCGCTCCCCCAGAGACCCCTAAGGTATAGGGCGAAACTAAGGGATTCCTAAACATCCCCTGGAAAATGACCCCGGTAACACTTAAGGCCCCGCCTACGATCAGGGCTAAGATAATACGTGGGAGTCGAATATCAAAGAGAAT
>JAUXAI010000010.1 GCA_030619985.1 bacterium
CTTCTCTGTCATCAGTCTTAAGGGGCCAACTCTTCTATTAGCCAGTCCTGCGATCCCGGGAAGACCCACTACTGCAGACAGAAAGAAGATAGACCAGGAGATAATAAGGGATGATAAGCGAGAAATGTTGAATTCTGGCAAAAAGGGAAGCGGATAAGGGCTCTTATGGGCCATGATAAAGGTTGAGATCATGAAGCCAACTAGGCCAAAGGCATAGATGGGATGGATGAATCTTGCTAAACGACGAGTATAATCAAATCCCTCTCCCCTGTTAAGTATCCTTCTGCCAATTATAGTGACAAGATATAGAGAAAGAACACAATAAATGTGGAAGAAGACTAATTTGATAGCCACGCGTTCCTCCAAGACAAGGTTATCGGGTAATCAGGTAATCCGGTTATTAGGTAATCGGGTTATCAGGTAATCAGGTTATTGAGTAAACAAGTTAATAAGTCATCGGAAATTAAATCCAGTAGGATTTACTTTCCGTTTCACCCCTTCTTCGATTCCCACTTTCTCACTTTCCATTTTTCTCACCTTCCATTTTTTTACTACGCCGGCGTCGTTTGATCATTTCAACGAAGGCATCGAGTCTGGTATCTATCCCCGTCTCGCCAGTATGCTCATCAATGACCAGGGACATATAGGCTACTTTCTTGTTCTTTCGCGCTTTATCATCAACGATCTCTTTTAGTAAGGAATCTGGGCCGCACTCAAAGGAGATGATATAGATTAGACCATCGATCTCTTTTGAATCCAAGTAATGGAAGGCAGCCCCTACGGTTTCCTTTCCAAATGTCCAGTAGATCCTCTTGGATAGAGCACGAATCCCCTCCTCAATTGTCTCATCTGGAATCATCTCTGAGGTATAGATCCTTGCTTCCAATTTCCTTAGTTTCTGAATGATATTGAGACTGGAAAAGGGATCGTAGACGGTATAGGGATTCCCCACTAAAGCGATATTCAGCCTCTCTTTTCTCTCTTTTACAGGAGGAACCTCTTCACCGTCAAAAGCCTGAATTGCCTCTTGAGGAGTGATTCCATCTCTAATCCTCTCTAAAAACTTCTTATACACTTCTTGTGCCTTTTGATAAGCGAGATAAATCCTACGAGGATTTTTATCAAACCTCTTCCCTGCCTCATAGATGGATCTCATGGTCACCCCCTTCTTCCTCACATTGAAATAGGTATCTAAGATGGGGGGTAAATCAGGCATAATGGCACGTAGGACATCGGGAAGCCCTGCGAAGTGGGGACAAAGATAGGTATCCTTCTCAATGCTCACCAGCCGGGGAATGAACAGATAGTCTACTTTATCGGCCAGAGTAATCACATGGCCGAAGACCAGTTTCATAGGAAGGCAGGTATCACCAATGAACTTCTTAAGTCCTTTCCTAAATATCTCTTGAGTGGTTGGTTCGGAAACGATTACCTCTGCTCCTAATTCAGTGAAGAATGTCTTCCACAGAGGATAGAAGCGATAGTATAAAAGTGCTCTGGGAATGCCAACTCGAATAGCCACAAAAAACTCCTTAGGCAGCAGAGATTAGATAGCTCAAGGGTTACACGGGGAACAGGGGGCACAAGGGAAACAGGGGTTTAAAACCCTTGTCACCCTTGCTACCCTTATCACCCTTGTTTCCCTTTCATCTTCTGTCTTGCTTGTTTGCGCTGGAGGAGGTCGACAAAGGCTTCCAGGCGGGTAATGAGTCCTGCCTGCGCGGTATGCTCATCTAGGACTAAGGTAAGAATAGGAATGCCTAAGTCTTTCCTCACTTTGGATAGAATACCTTGGGCCACAATCTCCGGGAGACAGGTAAAGGGAGCGATATGGACTATGCCATCGAATCCCCTCTTAGCATAGAGAATCGTTCCTCCAATAGAGACGATGCACTCTCCCCCAGGCTCCTCTTTCAGATAGGGTTGGGCTGCTTTTCTATATTTTCGCCTCGGCCCCCAGCGGCTAAAGATGGGAAGCATGGAGATCATATACTCTGTTGCCCAGACAGGACGATGCACCTCGCAGCCCATCTCGCCCAACTTTCTTTCAACCTCTAGGTTGACATAGGGCTCTAAGACAGTATAGGTCTCCCCTACTACCCCAACCTTTAAGGGATTGCGAGTTTTATCCTGGGGAATTTTCTTAAGTAGAGAAATAGCCTCTCTCTTTGCCCAGCGAAGCTCTCTAAAAGAGAATGTCCTCCTGATAATCCGGGAGGCCTCATCATATGCCTTGGTGGTAGAGCCCTTCTTTATTTCATAGGGCCTTATTCTATGGGCTGATCTCTCCATCTTCTCCAAGGTAAGTAATTTTAGGAAGCCGAATCTGAATGCCTCTCCAATCTGAAACCAGTTTTGCCCTTGAGCAAGCCTCTTTAATTTTCTTAAATTATTTAGCATATCATAGTCTAAGGTAATGAGTTCATACTCATAATCCAAGTTCTTCAATATAAGGTTTTGCAACGTGGCATAGTAGCCGAAGCGGCAAGGGCCTCCAGCGGCGAGCATGACGATAGTATCCGCTCCCCTCTCCAGGGCCTCTATAAGGTTGCCCAAAGTGACTTTCAAGGGTAGGCAGGCGAACTCTGGAGAGTAGCGTGAACCGAGGGTGAGGGTCCTTTTGCTGGTCTTCGGAGGGAGGATGACCTCCCGGCCAAAGCGCCTGAGGATCGCTTCACCCAAAACCCCAATGGTTCCCATGTGAGGAAAGGTTGGCTTCATTCTCTACTCCGTCGGTCCGTCAGTCCGTCAGTCCGTCAATAAGATAGACGGATAGACCTTTTCTTTCGTCTCTCTATCAAGTCAATAAAAGCCTCTAGTCTGGTGACTACTCCTGCCTCTCCCGTATGCTCATCAAGAATGAGGGAGAGATAGGCGATCTCTGGATGCTTTCTTGCCCTATCAGCTATTAGTTCCCTTAGGAAGGAATCCGGGCCACAGCCAAAGGAGCCCAGGTGAATCAAACCATCTATGGACTTTGATTCCAGGAGATAGAGACTGGCTCCCACGATCTCTCTCCCCAGGCTCCAATAGACTTCTTGGGGAATCTTGTCTGCTTCTTTCTTTATCTCAAGGGGGGATACCATCTCCGGGGTAACTACTCTGGCACCCAGATCCTCTAACTTCTTAATGATATTGAGATTGACAAAGGAGTCGTAGAGATTATAGGGATGGCCGACTAAAGCGATGCAGAGATTCCCTTTGGGATTGGATGATCTAAGAGTCCTTCTCTCTTCCCAACTGGAGAGAACTTCAGGAAGCAGGATCCCTTTTTGAAGAGATGATAGGTATTTGGATTCCTCTTCTAAAGCTCTCTTATATGCCCGATATATGAAAAGAGGGGATTTTTTAAAGATTCTTCCTATCCGATACATAGGAAAAAATAGATTGCTTGGTCTTTTCCTCAGGTTAAAGGAGGTATCGATTAAGGGAGAGAGGTTATCAAAAGCGCTCCTTATCATATCCGGAAAGCCGATGAACTTGGGACAGATGTAGGTTCCCCTCTCAAGGCTCACCAATCTGGGTAGAAAGAGATAGTCCACTTTGTCCATTAGGTCTTTCACATGGCCGAAGGCGACCTTTATCGATAGGCAGGCCTCATCTGGTGCATATTTCAAGCCTTTTTTCAATAATTTCTTAGTGGTCTTGCCAGAGACTATTACTTCTATCCCTAAGGAATTGAAGAATGTCTTCCAGAAGGGATAGAGACGATAGTATAGAAGAGCCCTGATAATCCCCACTCTAATAGCCATCTCTTACTTCTCCAGAACTTCCCACTTCCCGCAGCGATCTCCCCATCTGGAGATGACCTCTCCATTCATCAAGACCTCGATCACTTCACATAAATTGGGGCAGCCGGTGCACTCAAAGGAGCGGGTCTTATAGTCTACCTCACTCACCTCAAAACCCTTGAACTTTGTCTTCTTTGTCTCAACTATCGTCTCTTGGGCGAGCATAGCCGCACCGATAGCTCCCATGACATGATAGTATTCTGGGACAATGACTTCATATCCCAACTCCTCCTCAAAGGCAGTCTTCATCCCCTTATTCGCTGCCACCCCTCCCTGAAAGACGGTCGGAGGAAGAATCTCCTTTCCCTTGCCTACATTATTTAAATAGTTTCTCACTAAGGCCTGACAGAGGCCAGCCACGATATTCTCTGTAACATGGCCGGTCTGCTGCTTATGGATCATATCCGATTCGGCGAATACGGTACATCTTCCGGCAATCCTGGTAGGGGCTTTTGCCTGAAGAGCTAAATCTCCGAACTCCTCTATAGGAACTCCCAGCCTCTGAGCCTGATGGTCTAAGAAGGAGCCGGTTCCTGCAGCACAGATGGTGTTCATGGCAAAGTCCACCACTACCCCATCCCGAACGATAATGATCTTTGAGTCCTGTCCCCCAATCTCAAAGATGGTCTTTACCTCCGGGATGAGATGAGAAGCAGCCACGGCATGGGCGATGATTTCACTCTTTACCGTATCTGCTCCTACCAATATTCCCGTGAGGTGTCTGGCACTCCCGGTGGAGCTTACCCCTTTTATCTCAGTTCCTGAGGGAAGTTTATTCTCTATCTCTTTTAGGCCTTTCTGGACCGCTTCTATTGGTTTTCCCCCGGTCAAGAGATACTCCCAGACTAAAACCTTCCTTTCCTCATTAATGACCGCTAAATTGGTGCTTATTGAGCCAACATCAATTCCTAAATAGGTATCCATTTTTTTACCTCCAGTATAGTGGTATCGTTTACCGTTAACCGTTAACTGTTAACTTTTTTCTTCGCCCTTTTTCTATGGAGAAGGTCGACAAAGGCCTCTAATCTGGTCATGAGATGGGTTTGGGAAGAATGTTCCTCCAGTTCCACAGTGAATATAGGTATATCATAGTCCTTGCTCACCCGGGTCAAAATCCCGCTGGCCACAAACTCTGGCATGCAGGTGAAGGGCATGAGATGGATGAATCCATCGTATCCCTCCTTAGCATATAAAATGGCATATCCTACAGTGGCGTTGCACTCTGCGCCTACAGGATACTTGAGGTAGGGTCTTGCTGCTCGGACAGCTTTCCTCTTGCTCCTTCTCATGAATTTATCCAGCCCTACGTGATGAAGGATATGGGTGGAAAACCAGATGGTTCTATCCACTTCACAGCCCAGTTCCCCTAATTTCTTCTCAATATCCAAGTTAGCAAAAGAGTCCAGGACTACGAAGATCTCCCCAGCGATAGCTATCTTTAGTGGCCTTCTATTTCTATCCTGAGGGATACTTCTTAAATCTTTTATTACTGCATCCTTTGCTTTCTTAAGATCGTATAGATTATCTGCACTCTCAATAGCCTCCATTCCTTGGTATAAACCTTTTGTGGTATCTCCTTTATTTATCTCGTAGGGTCTAATCTTTAAAGAAAGCCTCTCGATCTCCTCTATAGCAAGCATTTTCTTCCAGCCAAAGTGAAAGGCAAGTAAGCCATCTACGAAGGTAAGTTTATCACGATACTTGACAACATCCTTCTCTATCCCCAACTGAAAGAGACCATATAAGGCATGGGGAGTATCCAGAATGAGCCAGTTGGTCTTATAGCCCAAGTTCTTTAGTATAATCTGCATAGGTAAGCCATATAATCCCAAACGACAAGGGCCTTTATCGCTTACCATGATGACGGTATCTGCACCTTTCTCGAAGGCTTCTATCAGATTCCCGAGCATCAACTTAAAGGGCAGACAGACGAACTCCGGGGCATACTTCACCCCTAAGTCCAAGGCCTTCTTGGAGTTGGTAGGAGGGATTACGGTCTCCATGCCCAGGGCTTTAACCATTCCCTTGATAAAAATATCCATCCTTCCCATATGGGGAAAAGTAATTTTCATGCCCCCTCACTACTGTAAACTGGTTATTGTAAACTTCTTTCGTCTATTACCTAATTTTCAGGACATCTCTTATCGGCCCAAATTCAAATTCTTCAAGCAGTTTGTGTAATTTATAAGAAGTGCTCCTTATTTTGGTATAATGGACGAAGTTCCTCCAAAAAGGAAGTCTTACCTTAGGATGCTCTAAATCGAACTCCCAGGGGTGAATGCAGAATAGTGCTGGTATTCCTTCTTTATTCAAATTTCTGATTGTTCTCTTTATATCCCACCAGATGCCAAACCGTAATCCCCAACCAGTAGCGATGGGCATATTGCCCATAAAGGTTCTCATAATGGTAGGGGGGAACTCAAATATCTCTCCCTTCTTCGTTTTAATCCTATGGGGATATCTATTGACTCTTGGCTCACCAATGAGCTTTACCTTGAGGATACTGGAGTCATACTCCAGGCCTTCCTCTTTTAAGATATCCAGCGCCCAGTAAGTATCCTTCCTTATCGACCATTCTGGTGCCCGATAACCAATAACCTTATTTTTGTTTATCTCCTCAATAATCTCTATTGATTTCCTTAAATCTCTTCTGAACTCTTCCTTTGTCTGCCTATAGACCTGAATATGGCCATATCCATGGGTGGCGATCTCATGACCATCCTTCTTTATTAATCTTACAACCCGAGGATTCCTCTGGGCCACATATCCCAGGATGAAGAAGGTAGCCTTTACTCTCTTTTCTCTCAGGATATCCAATAGTTTCTCTAAACCGACTGAGACCCGGTCCTGGTATTCATCCCATTTAGATGGAGGAAAGATATTTTCCATTCCGCAGATGTGGTACCAATCCTCGACATCAATCGTCAAAGCATTAAGCATGCTATCTCCTGCATAATAGTCTTCTCATCTCTTTCTGTGAGAAGAGGCTACAGACAGAGAGTACGCGACCGAAAATGGGACCAGGGTCTTTTAGGGATAATATATCATAATTCGTCCTGAAGTTAAAGAAGCCCGGAGTCCATCTGAATCTTCTCAAATTAGAGAAGAAATGAAGAAAATCTCCCGGAAACATCCAGCGGCACCTTACCCCTATCTTATAATCGAGAATCGGTTTAATATCCCCCTCTTTTGCCATGCGATAGATGAGATAGGGGAAGTCCACTCCAGACAAAATAGCCAGCTGTAAGGAACCCCAGAACCTGGGATTGACCTCCATTAGTTTTGGCTTTCCATCTCTGGGGTCTACTTTAAACTCCACCATAGCCACCCCTACCCAATCTAGTGCCTTCAATAATTTTAAACCCATCTCTTGAACTTTAGGATTTTTCACGCTTTCTCTTAAGGTACTTGGGCCTCCAGTAACCGGGTATTCCTTTAGCCTCTTATGAACAAAGACCGCACGAAGTTCAGAATTCTTATTGAAGAGAGCACTCACTCCAAAGGCCTCCCCTTTCTGAGGAATAGATTCCTGAATTAGGGGGAGAGGATAAATCTTGTGAACCTCTCTATATTTTGAGACTAATTCTTTCTCGTTTCTTACTCGTTTAATACCATAGGAGCCGAAACTCACCTGAGGCTTAATCACTACTGGATACTCAATCTCTTTAGCAATTCTTTTTACTTCATCAATATGCCCAATAAACCAGGTCTTGGGGCAAGAGATATTTAACTCCCAGGCCTTTTTAATTATATTCTTCTTATTCCGGGTAAACTCGATCTTCTCATAATCAGGAATTAAGAGATAAGTAAGTTTAGAAATTTTTTCTTTATTCTTTGCCACGAGAAGTAAAGTTTCCTCTTCCATAGGACAGAGAACATCGTAGGATGTCTGCTTCAACTCATCTAATAAATAATCAATAAAAGCATCCGGTTTGGTTCCGGGAGAAGGATAGACTACTCTTTTAGTGGCATATTTAGAGAAGAGGCTGGTAGCCAATCTGGTATTCTCTCCTACGGTAATCTCAATCCCTTTTTCTCCCAAGGAACGGACTACCGCAAGTGTCTTTCTCCATTGTCCATCAGTAACGAATGCTCTTCCCATTCCTCACTCCGCTCAGACGCAAATCAACGCGAAAACGCAAATCATCGCGAATCTAAAAAAAACCGCGAATCTACGCGAATAAATTCGCGAGAATTCGCGTTCCGATTTATTTGTTCTCTAGTCATACTCGCGACTATTTGTGTTTATGGCGACCCGTAAAGTCGCTTTGCGACCACGGGTCTACCATGTGATGCCAACTTTGTTGGCATTTTACGTGGTGGGCGCTGTAGGACTTGAACCTACGACCTCTTCCTTGTAAGGGAAGCGTTCTTCCTCTGAACTAAGCGCCCTGGTGCCGCCAACCGGATTTGAACCGGTGCCGTCAGGTTGAAAACCTGATGTCCTAAACCAGGCTAGACGATGGCGGCATAAAAATTTTAGCGCACCTCGAGGTAAAAAAACCTGATGCCTGCCCCGTTCCCCGACTTGTCGGGGTTTACGGGATCCTAACCAAGATATCCCCTTCGGGGATACTTCCATAGGGGCTTCGCCCCTCTGGCGGTCGGCAAAGTCATGCTTTGCCTCCCTGTCACCCCCTGGGGGTAAGCCCCGTAGATAAGCTTCGCTATCAACGGGGCAGGCAGATTCTGGGCAAAGACAGACCCCCTAATCCTCAGCATCGGAATTATTAAAATTCCGATGCTTCAGGCTAGACGATGGGGACATTTATGGTGGGCCGCACAGGACTCGAACCTGTCACACCCGCCTTAAAAGGGCGGTGCTCTACCTGATGAGCTAGCGGCCCATAAAGACTTTTATCTAAAATTATGGTCTGGTCTCTCTGGGGGCCAACCGAGATGAGGGCGATCTTAATCCCTAATAGTTTTTTTATTCTTTCAACATACTTTTTAGCATTGACGGGGAGTTTTTTATAACTTTTGATTTCAGATATCGATTCTCTCCAGCCTTTCAATATTTCATACTGGGGGTTGCACTGTGACAAAGCCTTTAGACTGTTGGGAAAGTAATCTATCCTTTTGCCTCGGTATCTATAATGGGTGCAGATCTTTATCTCTTTCAATTCATCGAGAACATCTAATTTAGTTAAGATTAGACTATCCAGGCCATTTATCTGGATGGCGCTTTGCAAAAGTACCAAATCGATCCAGCCACACCTCCGAGGTCTCCCAGTAGTTGCTCCATATTCCCTTCCCCTTTCTCTTATTCTTTCTCCCAATCTTTTAGGAAGTTCAGTAGGAAGAGGACCTCCTCCTACCCTAGTGGTATAGGCCTTGGCCACACCAATCACCCTATCTATTTTAGTAGGGCCTACTCCTAAACCAGTCAGGGCACCACCCACTACGGGATGGGAAGAGGTGACATAGGGATAGGTTCCCCAATCGATGTCCAGGAAGGTTCCTTGAGCGCCCTCGAAGAGAACGCTCTTTTTTTTATCTATTGCCTGGTTAATAAGAAACGAGGTATTGGTTACGTATCTCTTCATTTTTCTTCCATAGGAAGAATATTCAGCCAGAACTTTTTTATAGGAGAATCCTTTCTGATGGTAAATCCTCTTAAGTAATTGATTCTTCTCATCCAGATTCTTTCTCAACTTTTCTTTAAACGCCCTCTCGTCTATTAGATCAGCAACCCTTATTCCAGTTCTTGCTACCTTATCCGTATAGCAGGGACCAATCCCCCTTCCTGTAGTTCCGATCTTTTTGCCCCTACGCCTTAGCTCCTTTACCCTATCCAGTAACTTGTGATAGGGCATTACGATATGGGCATTCTCACTTATGAATAGTCTCCCTTTAACATCTATTTTCCTTTTTCTTAGATTCTCTATCTCTTCCAATAGAGTCTGGGGATCGACTACTAATCCATTTCCGATGATACACTTCTTTCTTTTGTGCAATATTCCAGAAGGGATGAGATGGAAGATAAACTCATTCTTTCCAATGACTACCGTATGGCCGGCGTTCGCTCCCCCCTGATACCTGGCGATATAATCCGCTTTCTTCGCCAACAGGTCAATGAACTTCCCTTTCCCCTCATCCCCGAACTGGGTCCCTACAATAATAATATTCATTTTATCTTTTTAACGATGGCATCTGCCATCTCTTTTGTGCCTACTGCTGTGGGGTCATTCGGAGTAGGCTTGAGATCATAGGTTACACTCTTTCCCTCAGCAATAACAGAAGCAACGGCATCCTCTAACTTCTTTGCCGCACTATCTTCGCCAATATGCCTAAGCATAAGAACACTGGAAAGGATCATCCCGCAGGGATTTACCTTATTCATTCCCTTATATTTAGGGGCACTACCATGGGTAGCCTCAAAAACTGCTGCTCTATCCCCGATATTTGCTCCTGGAGCAACCCCCAATCCACCAACTAGCCCAGCGCAAAGATCAGAGATAATATCTCCGTAGAGATTAGGAAGAACCAAGACGTCATAGATCTCTGGTTTCTGAACTAACTGCATGGCCATATTATCCACAATGCGATCCTCAAATGCTATCCTTCCCTCATACTCCTTGGCCACTTCCCTTGCGGTATCTAAGAATAGCCCATCTGAATACTTCATAATATTGGCCTTATGGACACAGGTTACCTTCTTTCTCTTATTCTTCAAAGCATACTCAAAGGCGAACTTTACAATTCTCCTTGAAGCACTTTCAGAGATGGGCTTGATGCTTATTCCAGAATCCTCTCTTATCTCTGCCGCTTTTAACTTCTTTATAACATTGATTAATTCCCTTGCCTCTTTTGAATCCTTTTTGAACTCAATGCCTGCATAGAGGTCCTCGGTATTCTCACGCACAACAACGATATCAACGTTTTCATATTTTGACCTCACCCCCCTGTATGACTTATAGGGCCTCAAGCAGGCGTAGAGGTTTAGCTCTTTCCTTAAAGCAACGTTCACGCTTCGGAATCCTTTGCCTACTGGGGTAGTAATGGGTCCTTTTAGGGCAATCTTATTCTTCTTTATCGACTCTAGAACATGCTTTGGTAATGGGGTCTTATACTTCTCGATTACGTTCTCTCCAGCATCGAGGATCTCCCAGTCGATTTCTACCCCGGTAGCCTCAATACACCTTCTGGTTGCTTCGGTAATCTCCGGTCCTACTCCATCCCCAGGAATCAAAGTTATTTTATACAATTTTTTTCTCCTTTATAATTTGAATGTACCGTATTTTTTGAAGTGGGCGGCCAACCCCCCATCCTTTAATATCTCAATCATGAATCTTGCTAGGGGCTTAATCTTTATTCTCTTCTTTTTACTCCTATTGTAGACTATTCCTCCTTCTAAATCAACCTCTAACTCATCACCCTCTTTAATCCTATCCGTATTGCACTCCATCACTGGAAGGCCGACGTTTATGGCATTCCGATAGAATATGCGGGCAAATGATTTGGCAATTATGCCTGAGATCCCAGCATATTTTATGGCTAAAGGAGCCTGTTCTCTGGAAGAGCCGCAGCCAAAATTTCTTCCAGCAACGATGAAGTCTCCTTTCTTGATCTTCTTATAGAAGTCTGGATCTAAATCCTCCATGATATGCTTTGCTAATTCTCTCATATCTAAGGTGGCGAATTTGTATCTTCCGGAGATAATATAGTCTGTATTTACGTCGTGGCCAAATTTATGGGCTTTTCCTTTTAGTTTCATCCCGTTAGACCTCTTTATTTTATTATAGGTAAAATATAATTCACCTAGTTTATTTTAAAATCCTTTGACCTAATCCCTCCAGACCAATGAAGGTCTAACGGGATTCATATTCCAAAGCCTTTTACCTTAGTAATGAATTCTTTTAGCTTCTTGTAGTCTTTCTTGCCTGGGGATGATTCTACACCACTGGAGACATCTACTCCAAAGGGTGAAACCTTTTCCAAGGCCCCTACAACATTCTCTGAATTCAATCCTCCAGAGAGGATGATCGGCTTGCCGAGCTCCTTGGCCTCTTCTGCTAAATCCCAATTAAAGGTCTTTCCTGTCCCTCCCGGTGCAACTTCGGTATAGGCATCTAAGAGATAATAATCTACCTCATATTTTGGAATGTTTACTAAACTTTCTTTATCTTTAATCCTAAAGGCCTTGATTATCTTTTGTGGGAACTTCTTGCAGTAATTTGGAGTCTCATCTCCATGGAATTGGAGAATGTCGAAGTTGCAATAAGAAGTAATCTCGTTTACCTTCTCCTCTAACTCATCAACAAAGAGACCGACCTTGACTACCTCTTTTGGTAGAGAATTAATAATCTCCTTTGCTTTCTCTTTAGTAATCTTACGAGGGCTTTTTTCATAGAAGACAAACCCCAAAGCATCTGTTCCCAGTTCGACTACCTTTAAAGCGTCTTCAACATTTGTAATCCCACATATCTTTATCCAGGTCACTTAGTTTCTCCTAAGAGTTCCTTCATCTTGGCGCTGATGTCTGGGGCACGCATCAGGGATTCGCCAACTAAGATGGCCTTCACTCCACATTCTTGAAGTATTTTTACATCCTCATGGGTCTCGATGCCGCTCTCACTCACCAATATCCTATCCTTAGGGACTAATTTGCTTAGGGTCAGAGTAGTCGATAAATCAGTAGTCAGGGTCGTCAGGTCTCGATTATTGATTCCAATGATCTGGGCCTTGCTTGCTAAAACCTTACTCAATTCTTCTTTGCTATGGACCTCTACCAGACAATCCAGTCCCAGATTGTGGGCATATTTCAAGAAGCTATTTATCTGGGCCTCAACCAGAATGGAAGCAATTAGGAGTATGGCATCTGCCTTATTTGCTCTCGCCTGATATATCTGATACTCATCAACAATGAAGTCCTTCTGTAAGATGGGAATGGTGGTCACTTCCTTTACTTGAGAGAGGAAGTCCAGGCTTCCATAGAAGAACTTCTCCGTGGTCAGGACAGAGATGGCGCTTGCTCTAGACTCCTGGTAGATTTTAGCAATCTCTACGAGATTGAACTCTTTCCTAATCACTCCCTTGGAGGGAGAGGCCCTTTTTATCTCAGCAATGAGGTTTAGGCCCTCCTTTGATACGGCCTCTTTAAAATCCCTTGTAGGAGGTAAATCAGTGATTTTAGACTTCAGAGTCTCCAGGGGTATCTTTATCTTATCCCTCTCTATCTCTTTCCTTTTATAGCTAATGATGCTTTCTAATTCCCCAACCATTTAGGTCGTCTCCTTAGAATATTTCTTAAGTAGTTCTAACTTCTCCTTCGCCTTCCCAGAGTCAATGGCTTCCTCTGCCAATTTAATCCCCTCTTTTAAATCGCTTGCCTTGCCACCAGCAACGATGGCCGCAGAGGCATTTAGAAGAACGATATCCCTTTGAGGTCCTTTCTTTCCCTCCAGAACATCATGGGCAATCTTCACATTATGGGGAACATCCCCTCCCAAGATGTCATCCAACTTTGCTCTTTTTATACCAAAGTCCTCTGGCTTAATGGAGTAGGTGGTGACCTTCCCCTTTTTTAATTCCGAGACCTTGGTGGGAGAAGTGGTGGTAATCTCATCCAGTCCATCCTCACCATGAACCACAAAGGCAAGTCTTGAGCCAAGATTCTTCAATGCCCCGGCAATGGTCTGGGTAAGTTTATCGCTATAGACCCCCAGGACCTGAACCTGGGCACCGGCCGGATTGGTCAAGGGTCCCAGGATATTAAATATGGTCCGGATTCCCATCTCCCTCCTGGGCCCAATAGCATACTTCATCGCCCCATGTAAGAGGGGAGCAAACAAGAAACCAATTCCAATCTCTTCAATACATTTCTCAACAGTTTCTACTTCGACATCAAGGTTGACCCCTAATCCCTCTAAGAGGTCGGCGCTTCCGCATTGGCTGGATACTGCCCTATTCCCATGCTTTGCTACGGTAAGGCCACATCCCGCAACGACAAAGGCGGCGATGGTTGAAATGTTGAAGGTATTAGGGAGATCCCCACCTGTTCCACAGGTATCAACAATGGGCTCCTTCTTCACCCTTATCTTGGTTACTTTCTCCCTCATGACCAGGGCCGCTCCGGTAATCTCCTCTACCGTCTCACCCTTTAATCTCAAGGCGGTTAGAAACCCTCCTATCTGGGCGGGAGTGGCATTTCCGGTCATGATCTCATTCATCACCCCAACCATCTCTTCCCGGGTCAAATCCTTCTTCTCAATTAATTTACTAATCGCTTCTTTGATCATTTTCTTTTCTTCTTTTTCTCAAGGATTTGGTAGGTCTTCTCTATGGTCTCCTTTGGGCCATAGACCTTTTTTGGCTCAAAGACCTTCTTTCCCACTATCTTTACCTCTCCCTCCTTCTTCATCTGGCGATAGAAGCAGGACCAGTAACCCTTATGGCAGGCACCCCTTACCTGCCGCACCTTAATCAAAAGGGTATCTGCATCGCAGTCAAAGTAGACATCCTCTACCTGTTGATAGTTGCCGCTCTCTTCTCCTTTTAACCATAACTTCTCTCTTGACCGGCTCCAGAAGTGGGTCTTCCCGGTCTCCATAGTCATGATGAAGGCCTCCTCATTCATATAGGCGAGCATGAGAACTTCTCCTGAGTCAACGTCTTGAATGATGACCGGGATGAGTCCCTTCTCATCGAACTTCAATCTTTCAAGTAGTTTCTTCATCATTGTCCCCCGCTAGTAGTTGATAAGTTTCCGCTAGAGGCGGATCCGCCTTCGGCGGAGATAAGTTAACAAGTAAATAAATTGTTAGAAATTGGGAATTAAGAATTGGAAATTGAGTCCAGATAACCGATCACTGTTCACCGATTACCTATTTCAATGGCTTTTTCTAAATCTATTCTGCCTGTATAGAGGGCCTTACCCATGATGACCCCGAATAGGCCTTTCTTTTCCAGGAGCTTTAATCTCTTTATGTCTTCTAAGGAAGAGATTCCACCAGAGACTATCAAGGGAATATCTATTGCCTTTAACATCTTCTTGATCTGAGAGATATTGGGACCTTTTAAAGTTCCATCCCTCTTTATATCGGTAAAGATAATACTTTTTACTCCTAATTTTGCCATCTCCTTGGCTAAGATAGGGGCAGTCTTTCTGGTTTTCTTCTCCCATCCCCGGACTCTAACCTTTAGATTAGAGGCATCGATGCTCACCATTATCCTTTTTCCGAATCTCTTTATTGCTCTTTTAACGAATTCTGGTTTGGAGATGGCAGTAGTTCCTAAGATCACATATTCCACACCACAATCCAGAACCTCTCTGATGGTCTTTAGACTTCTTACTCCGCCCCCAAACTGGATGGGTATCTTAACACTTTTAGCAATTCTTTTGACTATTTTTAGGTTCTGGGGTTCTCCTTCAAAGGCTCCATCCAAATCAACGATATGTAGTTTCTTCGCTCCCTTTAGTTCCCACAATTCGGCTACAGCAACGGGCTCTCTTGAGTAAACCCTCTCAGAGGACAGTTTCCCTTGTCTGAGTCTAACGCACCTTCCCTCAATGAGATCGATGGCTGGAATGATAAGCATAAGTTCCTCGCTTTGCTCGGATAGTTTACAGTAACCAGCGAACAGTAACCAGCAAAAAGAGAAACTGTAAACTGGTTACTGGTTACTTCGGAATTTACTTCTCCTTCAAAGTCTGCCTTTTGTGGAAGGGACCTTTTTTAGCCGGGGGTCTATCCCCGTTGCCTGGTCCAAGGCCCTCCCGAATCCCTTGAAGATGGCCTCTGCGATGTGATGATTATTCTTCCCATAAGAAAGATTAATGTGTAGGGTGATGCCAGCGTTTACCACCACTGCCCTGAAGAACTCCTCTAATAGACTATAATCAAACTCCTTCTCTATCCTCTTCTTATAGAAGACGACGTTGAAGGCCAGGTAGGGCCTGCCGCTAATATCCAAAGAGACAGAGGCCAGGGCCTCATCCATGGATAGAGTTATGCTTCCATATCTCCTAATCCCCTTCTTATTCCCCAAGGCCTTCTTTATCGCCTTCCCCAAAGAGATTCCGATATCCTCTATGAGATGATGCTCGTCAACCCTTAGGTCTCCCTTTGCTCTTATCTCTGAATCGAAGAGTCCATGCTGAGCAAAGAGTTCTAACATATGATCTAAGAATCCAATCCCAGTCTTTATCTTATACTTTCCCTCTCCATCGAGATTAAGTTTTAATCTAACATCCGTCTCCCTCGTCTTCCTCTTCACCTCTGCCATTCTCTTTGCCATTTTAATCTCCTTCCTTGCGACCGCTAAAGCCGCTAAAAGTCCGCGAAGTCCACAAAGATTTTTTGCGTTCTTTGCGATAATTCGGCGTTCTCTACGGTTGCAGTCTTATCTTTACTGCTTGAGCGTGGGCATCTAATCCTTCTCTTTGGGCAAGCTCTATAATCTCTTTTGCCTCTCTTTTTAGGGCTTCTTTAGAATAAGAGATAATGTGGGAAGACTTCATAAAGTCCCTCACTCCCAAGGGAGAATAGAATCTTGCCGTGCCACTTGTGGGCAGGATGTGGCTTGGTCCAGCAGTATAGTCCCCCACCGACTCACTAGAATAGGGACCCAAGAATATAGCACCAGCATTTCTAATCTTCTTCGCTACTTGTCCTGGATTTCTGGTCATAATCTCTAAGTGCTCTGGTGCCATCTCATTCGTCAGCTCGATCGCTTCTTTTAAGTCTTTGGTGACAATTAAGGCTCCATTATTCTTTAAAGAAGCATCAATTATTCCTTTTCGTGCTAAGGATTTAACCTGCTTTCTAATCTCCTGCTCTACTTTTCGGGCTAATCTCAAAGAGGTAGAGATAAGAAGCGGCCAGGATAGTCTATCGTGTTCTGCTTGAGCGATTAGATCACTGGCAATAAAGGAAGGATTGGCGCTCTCATCTGCTAAGATTAAGACTTCACTTGGCCCAGCGAGCATATCGATGTCCACCTCACCATAGACCAACTTCTTTGCCAGAGTAACATAGATATTTCCCGGACCAACGATCTTGTCTACCTTGGGAATGGTCTCTGTGCCATAGGCTAAGGCGGCAATGGCCTGGGCTCCTCCCGCTTTATAGATTTCTTTTATTCCTACTAGATCCGCCGCCATTAAAATATAGGGACTTAGTTTCCCATTTCTTTGGGGTGGAGAGACCATAACGATTTCTTCTACCCCTGCTATTTTAGCTGGAATGCCAGCCATCAGGACAGTCGAGGGATAAGAGGCCCTTCCTCCCGGAATATAGAGGCCCACCCTCTCTATTGGCTGGTATCTTTCCTCTAAAATCACTCCTTTTCGAGAAGAAACCTTAAAGGATTTGGGAAGTTGTTTTTCGTGATATCTTCTGATATTCTGATAGGCCTTCTTCAATGCCTCTATAAAATCTCTATTTACTAATTTTTTTGCTTCTTCAATCTCTCTTTTGCTGACCTTTAACCTTTGGGAAGAGAGAGAGACTCCATCGAATCTCTTAGTATATCTTAAGAGGGCCTTATTGCCTTTCTTTCGTACATCTTCAATGATTTCTCTGACCTTTTTCTCTAATCTTTTATCTTTCAGAAGGGTCTTGCGATTCAGTATCTTCTTAATTATTCTATTAGTCTCTTTAGTATTAGTCCTTAGAATCTTCATCTTATCCTCTCACTTTCTCACCTGCTCACCTACTCACTATCCTACTTTCTTACTTTCTTACTTTCCTACTGTTTAACCCTCTCTATCTTTGCTCCTAAATTGGAAAGTTTTTCTACAATCCTCTCATATCCCCGGTCCAGGTGATAGATACGAGAGATCTCTGTCTTTCCCTCAGCAACCAGGCCAGCTAAGATAAGGGCCGCAGAGGCCCTCAGGTCAGTAGCCATGACCGGTGCCCCACTCAGGGACTTTGCCCCTTTTACTACGGCGCTCGATCCCTCAATCTTAATATCTGCTCCCATTCTTAAAAGTTCTGAAACGTGCATGAACCTATTTTCAAACACCGTCTCGGTAATAATGCTTATTCCCGGGGTAATGCTCATAAGGGCCATGAACTGGGCCTGCATGTCTGTGGGGAAACCAGGATAGGGCATGGTTTTGACATCTACGGCTTTGATTCTTCTTCTTGCTTTTACTTTAATCACTCTTTCTCTCCGCCTCATCGGTGGACCAGCCGATGCCTCTTCGGCATCCACCGTAGAAGTGGAAGAGGCTGGCTCATCCTCAATCTCTACTCCCGCCTCATGGAGTTTAGTAATCAGGGATTCCAAGTGATCAATCTTGGCGCCCTCTAAGATAATATCTCCTTTGGTAATGGCAGCGGCGATGATATAGGTTCCGGCCTCGATCCTATCCGGGATGATAGAGTAATCTGTTCCCTTCAGTTCCTTTACCCCGATAGTCCTGATGGTGTCTGTTCCCGCTCCCTTAATCTTTGCTCCCATCTTATTTAGGAAGTTGGCCAGATCCACAATCTCTGGCTCTTTTGCCGCATTCTCTATAGTTGTCTTTCCCTTAGCCAGGGTAGCAGCCATCATGAGATTCTCTGTCGCCCCCACAGAGGGAAAGTCCAAGTAGATTTCAGCACCGATCAGTCCATCCCTCTTCACCTGGGTATAACCACCCCCCATACTCACCTCTGCTCCTAACTCTTCAAATCCCCTCAGATGTAGGTCTACGGGACGGGAGCCGATGGCACATCCTCCAGGCAGAGAGACCCTCGCTTTTCCCAACTTTGCCAAAAGAGGTCCGAAGACCAGGAAGGAAGCCCTCATGGTCTTCACCAGATTATAGGGAGCGAGGAAGCGATCGACATTGGTAGTATCGATCTTTAACTCTTTTTCCCTGAATTCTACCTTGGCCCCCAGGGTTCTTAATACCCGGGCCATGGTGGTAACATCCTTAAGACGGGGGATATTCGATAGAGTAGTTACTCCATTGGTCAATAAGGTAGCGGCCATGATGGGAAGGGCGGCATTCTTTGAACCACTTATTCCCACTCTACCCTTTAGTCTCTCTCCACCAGTGATGATGATCTTCTCCACTTCCTCACTCCGCTCGGAATTAGTTGATAAGTTGACAAGTTAATAAGAGAACAAGGTAAAGAAAGGCACGGCGAAAAAGAACTTATTTACTTATTTTCGTATTCACGTATTTTCTTGTTAACTTGTGCACTTGTATACTTGTTAACTTCTGTCTACTGTCTTTGGGCGATGATGACTCGTTCTATTTTAGAATAATCCTTAACAATTTCTATAGATTCAAACTCTAAGGTCTTTTTAACCATTTCTTTTACTTGGGAAGATTGATCTATTCCTAACTCCAGAATTAAGTAGCCTCTGCCCGCCCCGCACCGAACTTGTTCTGGTGCGGGGGACTTTAAATATAGGTGCGCTTCCTCTATTATTCTTCTATAAAAGAAAAGCCCATCCTCTTTTCCATCCAAGGCGATGCGCGGTTCATAATTTGCTACCTCAGGCATCAAGGAATTGATCTCTCTTCTTATAACATAGGGAGGATTGGAGACTAAAAAGTCTATCTTCCCTTCCAAGTAATAATTTTCCCAAGGAGAGAAGAGGTCGCCTTCTAAAAAGGTAATCCTATCCTCTACTCTGTGCCTTATGGCGTTTTCTTTCGCTACCTCTAAAGCCTTTTTAGAGATGTCCACAGCATATATCCTGGAGTTTTGGATATGCCTTGCTAAGGTAATTGCGATATTCCCACAGCCCGTTCCTAAATCTATGACAGTGATCGGTGAACGCCCGCCAAAGGCGAGGTCTCGCCCCTCTGGGGCGGAGTGATCAGTGATCGGTAATCTTTCCAAGACTGCGTCCACAATAAATTCTGTCTCTGGACGAGGGATGAAGGTATCTGAAGTAACTCTAAACTCTAAAGAATAGAATTCCTTCTTTCCCGTAATGTAAGCTAAGGGCAGATGAGCCTTTCTCTTCTCTATTGCTTCTTCCAAAAGATTCAGTTCATAATGGGTTAAACCGCGATCTGGATTCAAGTAAATATCCCGTCTCACAAGGCCTAAGCAAGACTTGAGGAGTAACTCAGCCTCTAAGAAATTCCCCAGATCTCGATGGGCTTGACAAAAAGCTTCTCTTATCTTCAAATCTCTGCTCCTTGTTTTCTCTGCGTCTCCTGCGGTTTTATTTTGCGCCTTCTGCGGTTGCAATCCTCTCCAACTTCTTTATCTGATCCTCTGATTGTAACCTCTGAATCAGTTCTTCTATCTCTCCTTCTAAGATGGTATCCAATTTATGAAGGGTAAGGTTGATGCGATGGTCGGTTACCCGTCCCTGAGGGAAGTTATAGGTTCTGATGCGCTCACTTCTATCCCCAGTTCCAATCTGAATCTTCCTCTCTTGGGCCCTCTTCTTAATCTGCTCTTGAGTGAAGTGATCAAAGAGTCGAGCATAAAGAATCTTCAAGGCCTTGGCCTTATTCTTATGCTGGGACCTTTCATCCTGGCAAGTAGCGACTATCTTGGTAGGAAGATGGGTGATCCTCACTGCAGAGTCGGTGACATTGACATGTTGTCCTCCAGCGCCAGTTGCCCGGAAGGTATCAATCTGTAGATATTCTGGTTTAATTTGAACATCTATAGGCTCTGCTTCGGGTAGTACGGCCACCGTTGCTGCCGAGGTGTGAATCCTTCCTCCGGCCTCAGTGATCGGCACTCTCTGAACCCGATGGGTCCCACTCTCATACTTGAATCTACTATATACCTTCTCCCCTTCTACAGAGAAGATGATCTCTTTAAAGCCTCCCACCTCTCCGGGATGGGCGCTTAGGATATTTATCTTCCACCCCTTCCTTTGGGCATACTTAGAGTACATACGGAAAAGGTCCCCAACAAAAAGAGCGGCCTCATTTCCCCCGGTGCCCGCTCTTACTTCCATGATGGTATTTTTTTCATCGTTGGGATCGGGAGGAATTAAGAGAAGCCTCAGTTCTCTCTCCAGGGTCTCCTTCTCTTTCGATAACTTGTCGAGTTCTGCCCTTGCTAGAGCCTTGAATTCTAAATCCTTTTCCAAGGTATAGAGCTCCTGGGCCTCATCCATCTGCCTGATTACCTTCTCATATCTTTGGTATTTCTTCACCAGGGGTTCTATCTGGGAGCGCTCCTTGGCCAACTTCTGATATTTTACTCGGTCAGCAACGATTTCTGGATCGGAGAGGAGTCTTCCCAGGTCCCGGAATCTTTTTTCAAGATCAGCTAATTTCTCTAACATCTTCTCTTCCCTCTTCTAAGGCCAAGACTTCTTTTAAGGCAACTAGGGCCACTTCAATCTGGTCATCTGCGGGCTCCTTGGTAGTGATCTTCTGAAGTTGCAGGCCAAGGAAGTTGATGAAGTGCCATCTCTTCTTCATAGAGAACCTGATGATCTCATAGGCAAAAGCAGCGATGATAGGAATGAGGCAGAGGCGCAGTAGATGGGTCTCAAGAGAAGTAGCTCTTCCCAATAGAGAGAATAGCAGGATACTCATGATTAAGAAGATGAGGATGAAGTTCGTTCCACATCTGGGATGAAGGGTGCTTTTATTTCTGGCATTCTCTATAGTTAAATCTTCTCCAGCTTCGTAGGTATAGACCACCTTATGTTCTGCCCCATGATAAGCAAATAATCTCTTAATCTCTTTTAGCCGAGAGATGGCCCAGAGATAACTGAAGAAGAGGAGAAGGCGAATGAGACCATCCACCAGATTAAAGAGAATGCTACTCTTAATCTGAAATAAACTAGTTAGGAGGGCGGGCAAGAGGATAAAGAAGAGGATTGCTAAACCAAAAGCGAAGACCATAGTAAGTCCCAGAACAAAACCTGATATCTCTTTTTCCTCTTTCTTACTCTTCTTGGCAGAGAAGGCTAAGGCCTTATAGCCGATGACCAGTGCCTCCCATAGGGCAATTGCCCCTCGGCTTATGGGCTTCTTTAAGAGAAGATGGCGGGAAGGAAGGATCTCCTTCTTTACCAGAATCTCTCCATCCTCTTTTCTTAGGGCAATAGCCAGAGCATGGGGGGTTCTCATCATCACCCCCTCAATGACCGCCTGCCCTCCAACCCTCACCCTCACTTCTTCTCTTCTTTCTCGCCCAATCCATACTTTCTCTTGAACCTCTCCACCCTTCCCGCAGTATCGACCAGTTTCTGCTTTCCGGTGAAGAAGGGATGGCAAGCAGCGCAGATCTCCACTCTGATGCTGGGCTTGGTCGCTCTGGTATGGATGACGTTTCCGCAGGCACAGGTAATGGTGCAATCCATATACTTAGGATGAATTCCTTTCCTCATATTAACCTCCTTGATTCATGGATTTCAGGAATTCCTTGTTGGTCTTGGTCTTCTTCAGCCTCTCAATTAAGAGTTCCATCTTCTCCACAACATTGAGCGGGCTCAACACCTTTCTTAAGACCCAGATCTTGCTCAGATCCTCCTTATCCAGTAAGAGTTCCTCTTTTCTCGTCCCGCTTCGCGAGATATCGATAGCCGGAAATACCCTCTTATCCACCAGCTTCCTATCGAGGACCAGTTCCATATTCCCCGTTCCCTTGAACTCCTCAAAGATTACCTCATCCATCTTGCTCCCGGTATCAATTAAAGCAGTAGCCAGAATGGTCAAGGAACCACCCTCCTCAATATTTCGCGCAGAACCGAAGAACCTCTTGGGCTTAGGCAAGGCATTGGCATCCACTCCTCCAGTCAGTATCTTTCCTGAATGGGGGCAGGTTGTATTATATGCGCGAGCTAACCTGGTGACGGAATCCAGGAGAATGACCACATCCTTCTTATACTCCACGAGCCTCTTGGCCTTCTCCAGAACCATCTCTGCTACCTGGACGTGGCGGCTGGCTGGCTCATCAAAGGTAGAGGCAATGACCTCTCCTTTGACGCTTCGCTCCATATCCGTTACTTCTTCTGGTCTCTCTCCAACTAAAAGAATGATTAAGGTCATCTCGGGATGGTTGGTGGTGATGGAATTAGCGATCTTCTGCAATAGAATGGTCTTCCCTGCCCTAGGAGGAGAAACGATTAAGCCTCTTTGACCCTTCCCAATGGGAGTCAAGAGGTCCATGACCCTCTCTGAGATAGTATCGGCTCCCGTCTCCAGCCTAATCCTCTCCTTGGGATATAGGGGAGTGAGGTTATCGAATAGTATCTTCTCCTTAGCTAGTTCTGGATTCTCAAAGTTCACTGCCTCTACCTTGAGTAGAGCAAAGAACTTCTCGTCCGCCTTTGGGGGCCGAATCTGGCCGGAGACGATATCCCCTTTCTTGAGGCTGAAGCGCCTTATCTGGGAGGGAGAGATGTAGATGTCATCTGGGCCAGGAAGATAGTTGGTATTGGGGGAACGCAGGAAGCCGAAGCCATCGGGAAGGATCTCCAAGACCCCTTCCCCAAATAAAAGACCCTCCTCCTTCGTCTGGGCCTCTAATATCTTGAAGATGAGCTCCTGCTTCCTCAAATTCCCTATTCCCGGAATCTTCATCTTCCGAGCTACATCGCTTAACTCAGAGATGGTTTTTTCTTTCAAGGCAACGATATCCATCTTTCACCTCAACAAAAATATATTTTACTCTTTTTTATTAGTGATTGTCAAACGCAGCTGGTTATAGACCTCTTTCGTTCTCTTTATAGTCTTCTTAACTGAGCGACTATTATCAATGACATGGTCAGCCAGTTTCACCTTTTCAGATAGGGGCATTTGGGTGGCGATCCTTTCCCTGGCCTCTTTCTCTGTCAAATGATTCCTTTGGGCCAGGCGTTTAATTTGAATCTTGGGACTTACCGTGACCACAATAAGCTTATTGACTAAGGATAACTGCCCGGCCTCGATTAAGAGGGCAGCATCCACAATGACTATCTTCTCTCCTCTTTCTTTAAAACCCTGTATTCTTTTCTTTATCTCCTTAACTATTCTGGGATGAAGAATGGAATTGAGTCTCTCCCTTTCTCTGGCATCAGTGAAGATTATCTTAGCCAATCTTCTTCGGTTAATGGTCTGGTCTGGATTAAGGATCCCTTTCCCGAAATGGTCTACGATCTCTTGATAACCTACTTCACATGGTCTTACCATTTCTCTGGCGATCAGATCAGCATCGATTATTGACAGACCAAGCTCTTTAAGGGTCTTACTTACCACGCTCTTCCCAGATGCCATGCCACCTGTCAGGCCAACAACTAACATCTTTAAATCCTCAAAACTAATGGTTAATAACAGTTAACATCAGTTAATAGCAGTTAATATCAGTTACGCGTTTTTAAGGTAACCAATTTTAACCGCCCCTCGTTTTCACTCGGGACTAGGCGATCCTGAATGAAATGAAGGACCGTTGATAACAGTTTTTAACCGATATTAACCTGTTTTTTAGTGGATTTCTGCCCAGCTCTTTCCCATCTTTATATCGACTCTTATGGGGACCTCTAACTCTATTGAACCCTCCATAATCTCCTTGGCTAATCTTGATACTTCCTTTACTTCATCCTCGGGAACCTCGAAGAGGAGTTCATCGTGGATCTGAATAGTCATCTTGGTTTTTAGTCTTTCTTTCTTTATTCTTTCACTTATCTCAAGCATGGCCACCTTGATGATATCCGCAGAGGTCCCTTGTATGGGAGTATTAATGGCCACTCTTTTAGCAAAGTTGGAGAGCCTGGGATCCGGGTGATTTATCTCTGGAATATATCTTCTTCTTTTAAGTAACGTGGTAACATAGCCCTTCTCTTTCGCCTCTTCGATGATCTCCTCAATATACTTCTTCACCCCTCTATACCTCTCAAAGTATTTTGTGATGTACTTCTCGGCTTCTTTCAAAGGGATGCCTAAGTCCTTGGAGAGGCCAAAAGGGCTCATGCCATAGGAGAGGCCGAAGTTTACAGTCTTTGCGATTCTGCGTAGTTCGGGAGTGACCTCTTTCTTTGAGATGCTGAAGATCTCACATGCTGTTCGGGAGTGAATATCCTCGTCCTTGAAGAAGGCGTTTCTCAAACTCTTGTCTTTCGAGATATGGGCCAAGACCCTGAGGTCTATCTGGGAGTAATCGGCGGATAATAGAATAGAACCTTCTTTAGGAATAAAGGCCTTCCTGATCTTCCTTCCCAACTCTGTCCTTATGGGAATGTTCTGGAGGTTGGGTTCAGAGGAGGAAAGCCTTCCGGTAGCGGTCACGGTCTGATTAAAGGAGGTATGGACCCTTCCATCTATAGGATTGATAAGTAAAGGTAAAGCATCGATGTAGGTTGACTTGAGTTTGGCCAGTTCCCGATATTTGATAAGTAGGCTGGGTAATTTATGACTGGGGGTTAATTCCCTTAGGACTGCTTCTTTTGTAGAGTATCCGGTCTTGGTCTTCTCTATTACGGGGAGTTTTAACTTCTCAAATAGGATATAAGAGAGCTGCTTGGGAGAATTGATATTGAACTCCTCCCCTGCCAGGGAGTAGATTTTCTTCTCCAATTTTTTTAGCTCTAAAGCAAATTCCTTTGATAGAGATCCAAGATATTCCTTGTCAATAAGAACCCCGTCCCTCTCCATCTCTGCCAGCACCCTTACCAGAGGCATCTCCACCTTATGAAAGAGTCCTTCTAAGCCTTTCTTCTTTAACTTCGGCTCCATGATTTCTGCCAAACGAAGAACGATGTCCGCATCAGCGCAGGCATAGGGAGTGACCCTCTCGATCTCCACCTCATCCATAGTAATTTCTTTCTTGCCTTTACCAATTAACTCACTTATTGGAGTCATCTTATGGCCCAGGTATTCAATGGCGATATCGCCTAAGTTGTGATTTAGCTTCGCAGGGTTCAAGAGGTAGGAGGCGACCATGGTATCAAAATATATTCCTTTTAAATCTATTCCTTCCCTCTTCAAGAGAATAATCTCATATTTTATATTCTGTCCATACTTCTTTATTCTCTCATTCTCCAGGATAGGCTTTAGCTCTTTTAAGACATATTCCCTATCCAGTTGTTCTGGGGCCCCGAGATAGGAATGGATAAGAGGAACGTAATGGGCAGAGAAAGGCTTTAGAGATAGAGCGACGCCTACCAGAGAGGCGGCCATGGGGTCCTTTCCCGTGGTCTCAAAATCAATAGAGACTAAGGAGACTTTCCTTAAATCCTTTAGCAGCCTCTCAAAATCATCCTTGGAGAGGATGGTAGAGTAGCTAACCCGCTTCTCTTCCTTAGTGGTGACCAGCTCAGCGATGAGACTTCGAAATTCTAACCTGTGGAGAAGGCCCAAAAGTTCTTCTCTCTTGGGTGGTTTTATTTTACAACAGGAGATCTCAAACTTTAAAGGAACGTCCTTTTCTAAGATAACTAATCTCTTCGAGAGAAAGGCCTCCTCTTTTGAATCCTTTAGCCTTTCTTTTAATTTCCCCTTTATCTCGTCTAAATGTTGATATAGATTCTCAATGCTTCCAAACTTCTGGATGAGTTGGGTAGCGGTCTTGGGTCCTACCCCTCTTACTCCGGGAACATTATCTGATTGATCACCCATAAGGGCCATGAAATCGGTTATCTGTTTAGGAGTAACGCCTGTTTTTTCTTTTACCTCCTCCTCGTCATACGAGATGTCCTTGGGTTCATTTAAGACTCTAATAGATTTATCGACCAACTGCAAGGCATCCTTATCTCCGGTAACAATGACGCTCTCTATCCCTTCCTTCTTTGCTCTTTCAGAAAGGGTAGCGAGCAAATCATCTGCTTCATATCCCTCTTTCTCAAAGAGGGCAAGATTCAATGCTTTGACGATCTCATGGGCCAGGGGGATTTGACTTCGTAGTTCATCTGGCGCTCTTTTCCTGGTGGCCTTATACTCCTCATATACCTTATGGCGGAAGGTGGGTGCCGGATAATCGAAGCAGACCGCCATATAATCCGGGGATTCCTTTCGCAAGATTTTCAGTATCATCCTGATAAAGCCATAGACAGCGTTTATCATCTCTCCCCGAGAAGTAGTGAGGAGAGGCAAGGCATGGAAGGCTCTATGGATATAGGCATTCCCATCAATTAAGAAGAGTCTTTTCTTGGCCATAAAATCTCCAAAAAAATTAAAGGGAATAAAACAGTGAGAAAGGCGGGTAAACCCCGTTAGATCTTCAAATACTATCTTTGTTTCTTTAACAACGAAGAGACCGATTCCAAAGGTAGTTATCTATTTTACTACCTGTAATTAAATCTCTAACGGGGTAAAGAGTGGGGATAATCTAAATCGCAAGCTCAACAATATCTATTTATTTTTCTGGGAAAGTTATCATCTTTTCGCTAACAGATGTTTACTTAAAGGTCGGACAGAGCTCCTTATAATCGCACCAGGGGCATAGGGGTCCCTTTTTTGCTTCAAACCTCTTCTCCCTGATCTTAGAGGCAACCTCACCTACAATCCTCTCCACATCCCTCAAGTGCTCTGGTCTCCTGGTGGTACTTAACTTCTGATTATACTTCAAATAGTAGAGGCTCACCTTCTCTGGGGCTCTCTTGAACTTCTCCTTACAGCCCAGATAATAGAGGGATAACTGGAAGTTCTCATCAATCTCTGAAGGATTTAGGTCGGCTTCTAATCCTGCCTCTTCTATTCTTCTTTTACCTGCCTTATAGTCTATGATCTCCCATCCCCCATCAGGAAGCCTATCGATCCTATCGATCTTTCCCCAGATCTCGCAATCCCCCATGCGAAACTTGAAATTCTCCTCCAGATAAAGGGAAACATTAGGATTTCTTATCGCTGTCTGATAATAATCCCTGAGTATCCTCTCTCCCTCTCTCCTAAACTCCTCTTCCTGCTCCTTGCTCTCGTATCCCTCGGCCACCCAGTTCTTCTCATAGAGATTCAATAGATCTTCCAGGCTTGTTCTCTTAGGATCAAATTCTTTGTGGAAGTCTTCTAGGGTATTGTGGATGGTTTGGCCGAAGTCTAAGTGGGGGCTAGGTTTGGTGGGTCTTCTCTCTATATACTGAAACTTATACTTGAGGGAACACTGCTGATAGGTACTTATCTGGGAATAGCTCAGGACTAAGGGTCTCTTCTCTGACTTTGGTGATGACTTCTCTTTACCAAAGAAATGCTCGAAAAGATCGCTCTG
>JAUXAI010000042.1 GCA_030619985.1 bacterium
ATTTGGATGGACATTGGCAGTTGATAGAATCTTGTTGGCTAAGGTTCTTCCTACGCCATAGATATAGGTGAGGGCGATCTCTATCCTCTTATCCCGCGGTAAATCAACTCCTGCTACCCTTGCCATACATTTCTCCTTTCAGGTGAAATTAGTAAATTAGTTAGATTAGGATATTAGGTGGATTTTTAATCCAACTAGTCCAACTAATCCACCTATTTCACTATCTTGTATCCTTGTATACTTGTCAACTTCTACCCTTTATTTTCTGCATATTAACCCTGTCTCTGTTTATGCCTCGGGTTCCGGCATATGACCATGACTACCCCTCTTCTTTTTATTATCTTACAGCTCTTACATATTCGCTTAACAGAACTACGAACCTTCATGCCTCGCTCCGCTCGGAGTAACCAGTAACCAGTGTACAGTTTACAGTATCAAAAGAACCAAATATCAAATCACGACAACTGGTTACTGTAAACCTCTATTCTATTCTTCACTGATATTTACTTATGGCGGTAGGTGATCCTTCCCCTGGTCAGGTCATAGGGAGAGAGCTCCACCGTTACTTTATCCCCAGGCAGGATCTTGATATAGTACATCCTCATCTTGCCCGAGACATGGGCGAGTACCTTATGCCCTCCCTCAATCTCCACCCGAAACATGGCATTGGGCAGGGTCTCGATTACTGTACCTTCCACAACAACTGGCTCTTCCTTCTTAACCATCTTCACTCCCTGCCCGCCATCGCTACGCTCAGGCGTTAGCAGGCGGGCGTTCAGAAGTTAAAAGTAAAAAGTAAAAAGTAAAAATTTTACATTTTTCATTTTGCATTTTTAATTCTGCGTTTATAATTCGGTGAGTATCCAGGGCCCCTTCCTCGTTATTGCTACAGTATGCTCAAACTGAGCAGAGAGAGACCTATCTAAGGTCACTACCGTCCAGTTATCTCCTTTTACTCTCACCTTGAAGTCGCCGGCATTCACCATGGGCTCGATGGCTAAGACCATCCCCTCCTTTAATCTCGGCCCCCTCCCTGGAGGACCGAAGTGAGGAACTGGGGGATCCTCATGCATCTTTTGACCAATCCCATGGCCCACGTAATCCCGGACCACAGAGTATCCCCTTCCCTCAACGTAGGATTGTATGGCATGGGAGATATCGCTTAATCTATTTCCAATGACCGCCTTCTTTATTCCTCTATATAGTGCCTCTTCCGTTACTTCCAATAATTTCTTTGCTCGGGAAGAGATCTCTCCTACGGGATAGGTCACCGCCCGATCCCCGCAGTAGCCATTTAACCTCACTCCAATATCGATCCCAATAATATCCCCGTTAGATAGCCTCCTTTTGCCTGGGATGCCGTGAACTACCTCCTCATTGATGGCAGTGCATATATGGGCCGGGAAGCCGCGATAGCCCAGGAAGCCGCGATAGCCCAAGAAGGTACTCCTGGCCTTCTTCTCTTTTAAGAAGGAGGCAACCAGTTCATCCAGTTCTTTTGTAGTTACTCCTGGGCGGAGGTGCTTCTCAATGAGGGCCTGGGCCTCTGCTACCAGACGGCCCGCCTCCCTCATAAGCAGAAGCTCATCTTTCGACTTAAGAATGATCATCTCACACTTGCTAAAAGATCCCTAGTGACCTCCTCCTCGCTTCTCCCTCCATCAATAATGGTTAAGAGTTCCTTCTCTCTATAATACTCGATTAAGGGCCGGGTCTCTTCTTTATAGACTTCTAACCTCTTTAGGATGGCCTCTCTTTTATCATCCTCCCGAATGATTAATTCTTCCCCACACCTATCGCATATTCCCTCTCTCTTTGGAGGCAGGTAGATAATGTGGTATATGGCCCCACATCTCTTACAGGTCCTTCTTCCAGATAGCCTCTCAATGGCCACCTCATTCTCTATCCTCAGCTTAATGACCTTATCTATGTTGGATATCTTTTCCAAGGCCTCTGCTTGAGGCATGGTCCGGGGAAAGCCATCCAATAAGAACCCCTTCTTACAATCCTCTCTCTTTATCCTCTCTTTAATCAGGTCTATCATCAAATCATCGGGAACGAGATGGCCCTTATCCATGTACTCCTTTGCCTTGAGCCCCAGGGGAGTTCTATCTTCCGAGGCCTGGCGCAGTATATCCCCGGTTGAGATATGGGGGATGTTCAGTTTTTTAGTTATTGTCCTGGCCTGAGTCCCCTTCCCTGCTCCAGGAAGACCGAGCAATATGATACGCATCAGAACCTGGCCTTTATCTTCCCCTTCTTTATGAAGCCTTCGTAGTGGCGCATGAGCAGGTGATTCTCAATCTGCTTCACAGTATCTAAGGCCACCCCCACCACGATGAGCATCCCGGTTCCCCCATAGAAGCCAGCCAGAAGAGCCGAGACTCCCAGTCTGGTATTGACCACGTCTGGAAAGAGGGCGATGGCCGCCAGGGCAACGGCTCCCGCCAAGGTAATCCTGGAGAGGGTGCGCTCGATATATTCCGAGGTTGATCTTCCCGGCCTTATCCCGGGGATGAAGCCCCCGTACCTCTTCATATTATCTGCTAAGTCCAGGGGGTTGAAGATCATGGCGGTATAGAAATAACAGAAGAAGATGATCAGGATAGCATAGAGGATGGAATAGAGGAGATGTCCTGGGGAAAGCCATACCCCAATCCCTTCCATAAACTCCAGCCCGGTGAAGGTAGCGATGGTGGCCGGGAACATCAGAATGGAGGAGGCAAATATGATGGGGATGACCCCTGGGGTATTGACCCTTATGGGAATGAAGGTGCTCTGTCCCCCATACATCCTCCTTCCCACGATTCTTTTAGCATACTGAACGGGAATCTTTCTCTGGCCCTCAGTGATGATCACTATCCCAGCAATGACTAAAGCCATAAGAGCAAGCATGAAGGCCAGTTTCACAGGGGAGAGCACCCCACTTCTCAGTTGCGCTGCGGTCTGGATCCCTGCCTGGGGGAGACGGGCCACGATCCCGGCAAATATGATGAGTGAGATCCCGTTCCCAATCCCCCTCTCCGTAATCTGCTCTCCCAGCCACATGATGAAGATGGTGCCGGCGGTCATGGTTAAGACAGTGATTAAGAGGAAAGAGGGACCGGGTGAGGGGACAACGGATATGCCTGTCGTCTCGGTCTTCAGATGCTGGAGCCAGACGGCGAGGCCTGAACCCTGGATGAGGCAGATGAAGACCGTGGCATATCTGGTATACTGGTTGATCTTCCTCCTTCCTACCTCTCCCTCCTTCTGCAGCCTTTCAAGCTGAGGGATGGTGGGGATGAGTAAGGAAAAGATGATGGAGGCCGTGATATAGGGCATGATGCCCAGGGCGAAGACCGTGGCCCTCCCCAATGCTCCTCCAGTAAACATGTCAAAGTAGGTGAGGAGGGTTCCCTTGGCCTCAGCGAAGAACTCACCCAGAGCAGCTCCATCGATCCCTGGGGTTGGGATGTGCCCCCCTATCCGATAGACAACGAGTATGGCAAAGGTAAATAGGATCCTTTTCTTTAACTCTGGTATCTTGAAGGCATCCCTAAAGGCTCTTAACACTTGATCACCTCTATCTCTCCCCCAGCCTCCTTTATTCTTTCTATTGCTTTCTGAGAGAAGGCATGAGCACTCACCTTCAGTCCTTTGGTCAACTTCCCCTCACCCAGGATCTTTATCCTATCCCTCTTTCTCGCTAAGCCCTTCTTCACTAAGAAGTCTGGAGTAATTTTACTCCCTTCCTTGAACCTTTCTAAATCCCTAACATTCAGGATAGCGTATTCTTTCTTAAAGATGTTGACGAAGCCCCTCTTGGGGAGCCTCCGGGAGAGGGGCATCTGTCCTCCCTCAAAGCCCGGCCTCACCCCGCCTCCGCTGCGCGCCTTCTGTCCCTTATGGCCCCGGGTAGAGGTTTTTCCATGGCCACTAGATCTACCCCTTCCCACCCTCTTGGGTCTTTTCTTACTTCCTCTAGGTACTTTTAACTGGCTTAACTTCATCCCGCACCTTTTTTACCATAATTTGCCCCGCACTTCTTAAAGGTGCGGGATTCATCTATCCTCACCATATAGGATACCCTATCTATCATTCCCCTTATCTGGGGATTATCTTCTTTAATTACTGAGGAGCCTATCCTCTTCAAGCCCAGGGCCTTGATGGTCCTTCTGTGCCTCTCTTTCTTTCCGGCCAGACTCCTGATCAATGTTATCTTTATTTTCTTCACCCCGCTCCTCTCATTTTGAGGTATCGGAACTTCAATAAGCAAAACAAGGTTCTGATGAAGTCAGGTTCTTATTTTATAAAACCTGCAATGCTATCTTGCATTTTATTACTACTTAAAAAATTTCTTCAAACTCAAGATAATTAATGCTACGAGGGGCGGGGTTCAAAGGATCTCCCCCTCTTTCTTACCCCGCAGGCGAGCTACTTCTTTAAGCTCTTTCAGATTAGAGAGCGCAAGGAGGGTGGCCTTTACCATATTGTGGGGATTGGAGCTTCCTAAAGACTTGGTCAGAATATCCTTTATCCCACAGGCCTCGATCACCGCTCGCACCGGCCCTCCGGCAATCACCCCAGTGCCCAACGAAGCAGGACGAAGGAGAACTTTTCCCGCCCCGAACTTTCCTATGATTCTATGGGTAATGGTCCTTCCCTTCATGGGAACAGTGATCATATTTTTCTCCGCTCTATCATGGGCCTTCCTAATGGCCTCTGGAACATCATGGGCCTTGCCCTTTGCTACCCCCACCTTTCCCTTTCCATCGCCCACTACTACTAAGGCAGAGAAGGAGAATCTCTTTCCTCCCTTAACCACCTTAGAGACCCGGTTGATGGAAACCACCCTCTCAATCAGCTCCTCTTCTTTCTTTCCTTCGATCCTCTTTTCTAATTCCTTCCTTATTCTCTCCACTCTTTTAAGTTCCTTTCATTGCAACCGCCAAGACGCTAAAGGTCCGCAAAGACCGCTAAATTTTTGCGCCTTTGGCGAGTCTTTTTGCACTTTTGCGTTTTAGAACTTAAGTCCCCCTTTACGTGCCCCTTCTGCTAAGGCCTTTACCCTTCCATGATAGAGATATCCTCCTCTATCAAAAGCCACCTTTTCTATTTTCTTGGCAAGCGCCTTCTGAGCAAGAAGCTCTCCCACGGCATAAGCACTCTTTATGTTCCCACCCTTTTTAATCCTATCTTTTAGCTCTTGGGAGAGGCTGGAGGCGGCAACCAATGTCTCACCCTTGAGGTCGTCTATGATCTGGGCGTAGATGTGGTTGAGGCTGCGAAAGACAACCAGGCGTGGCCTCTTGAGAGTGCCCAAGATCCTCTTTCTTACTCTCTTATGCCTTCTCTCTCTGGCCAGTTCTTTTTTTACAACCATACTCCATTCTCTTTAAAAAATTCGCGACAATTCGCGTCTTTTTATTTCTTGCTCCGTGCCATTCGCGATGATTCGCGTTTTAGGTCCCCACCGGTCCAGTGACCGCTGCCTTCCCTACCTTGCGTTTTATATACTCTCCTTTATACCTGATCCCCTTTCCCTTATAGGGTTCGGGTGGCTTGAGGGCCCGGATGTTAGAGGCGGCCTCACCAACCAGCCCCTTATCCCCACCCGAGACAATAATCTGGGTTCCCTTCTCCACCTTTATCTCTATTCCCTTGGGAATAGGGAACTCTACGGGATGAGAGAGACCCAAGGATAGCATGAGCTTATCACCCTTTAGATTAGCCTTATAGCCCACCCCGATAATCTCCAGGGATTTAAAAAAACCCTCGTTCACCCCTTTGATCATATTGGCCAGGAGGGAGCGGGAGAGGCCGTGGAGAGATTTATGGGGTTTTGCACTGGAAGGCCTCTTAATTATGATCTCCTTCTCTTTTACCTCTACCTTTATTTCAGAAGGGATCTTCCTTGTTAACTTTCCTTTCGGGCCCTCCACAGTAAAGGTATTACCTTCTATCTGGACTTTTACCCCTTCTGGTACAATAATGGGTCTTTCTCCAACTCTCGACATTCAAAAACCTCGTTTCACTCGGTTAGTTCGGAGCACGCTCGCCCGTCTTTGACGGGCTTGCTTGAGTTCGGTGTTTTTTGTCTCCGAACTCCGAACTGTAAACTCTGAACTGAGATATCTGCGGTCATTGCTTGATATTCACGCTCTCTCGGATGCCAGCGGAGCGCATCCGGCATTTGCGTTTACCAGATGTGGCAGATAACCTCTCCCCCAATCCTTCTCTTCCTAGCCTCCTTATCCGTCATTATTCCCTGAGAAGTGGAGAGTATGGCTACGCCCAATCCGCCCAAGACCCTGGGAACCTCACTCGCCTTGGCGTAGTGTTTCAGGCTGGGCTTGCTAATCCTCTTTATGCCACTAATTACCTTTTCCTTCTTTGAGGTGTACTTAAGATAGATTCTCAGTATCCCCTGCCTTCTATCTGAGATCACCCTAAAGTTTTTAACATAGCCTTCCTCTTTTAGGATCCTGGCGATCTCCTGTTTCATCTTTGACGAGGGGATATCCACCCTGTCCTTCTTTGCCTGATTGGCGTTTCTGATCCTGGTGAGCATCTCAGCGATTGGGTCAGTTACCGTCATCTTTAAAAACCTCGCTTTACTCGGTTTTAGTTCGGAGCACGCTCGGCTTTGCCTCGCTTGAGTTCGGTGTTTTTTGTCTCCGAACTCCGAACTATAAACTCCGAACTGAGATATCTGCAGTCATCTGTGGTTACCAGCTAGACTTGGTTACTCCAGGGATCTGGCCTTCACTGGCCAACTTTCTGAAACATATCCTGCAGATCTTGAACTTCCTCATATAGCCCCTTCTCCTCCCACAGATCTGACATCTATTATATGTCCTTGTCTTATATTTTGGTTTTCTCTTCTGTTTTGCTATCCAGGACTTCTTAGCCATTACTTATCTCCTTGGACGCGGATTTCTTTTCACCGCTTACTGCTTGGGCTTATTGGACACAGGCACTCAACGCACTTCGTTTGCCTTGAGGCGTTAGCCGCTGATATCTGCGGTCATTGCTTGATATTCATGCTCTCTCGGATGCCAGCGAAGCGCATCCGGCATCAGCGTTTAAGGGGGAAGCCAAAGGCAAGAAGAAGCTCCCTTGCTTCCTCATTCGATTCTGCAGTAGTTACAATGGTGATATCCATGCCATGGATGAGGGGTACCTTATCATATTCTATCTCTGGAAATACGATCTGCTCCGTTATCCCTATGGTATAATTCCCTCTCCCATCGAAGGAGTCAGGGGAGAGGCCCTTGAAGTCCCTTATTCTGGGTAGGGCGACATTTATGAGCCTATCCAGGAATTCGTACATCCTCTCTTTCCTCAGAGTCACCTTGCAGCCGATCTTCACTCCCTTCCTCAGTTTGAAGGAGGCGATAGCTCTCCTTGCCTTGGTAATCAGGGGTCTCTGACCCGTAATCTGGGCCAGTTCATCTGCTGCGGCATCCAATAACTTGGAATCGCTTAGAGCCTTTCCCATACCAACGTTGATCACCACCTTATCTATCTTAGGAACCTGATAGAAGTTGGTGTAATTGAACCTCTTCATCAGAAGGGGCACAATCTCTTTCTGATATCTATCCTTCAATCTAGCCATTTACTCTTTGTCTATGGTCTCCCCGCATTTCTTACAGACCCTCAATTTCTTTCCCTTTTCCACTACCTTATATCCTATCCTGGTAGGCTGATTACATCTGGGGCAGATGAGCATAACGTTTGAGATCGCTAAAGGAGCCTCCTTCTCTATGATCCCAGAGGGCTTTCCTTCGCCCCTTGGCTTAGTATGCCTCTTAATAAAGTTAAGGCCTTGAACAAGCACCCTCTCCTCCTTGGGAAAGAGGCCCAGGACCTTCCCCTCCTTCCCCCGCTCTTTCCCAGCGATAATCCTTACCTTATCTCCCTTTCTTATCTTGAAACCCATTGCTCACTCCGTTCGCACGCAGATGGTCGCTGATAATAATCTGCGGTAATCAGCGTCTAATACGCCTACGCAGTATGCAATACAAAGAAATTCGCGTCCTCAGACGACTTCTGGAGCAAGAGAGATTAGTTTAGCAAACTTCTCCTTCAGCTCACTGGCTACTGGCCCGAATATTCTGGTCCCCAGCAGCTCCCCCTGGGCAGTGACCAAAACGCAGGCGTTCTCATCAAACTTTATATAGGAGCCATCCTCTCTTCTGGCCTCCTTCTTCATTCGCACGATAACCGCCCGTACCACAGACCCCTTCTTTATCTCACTAGTGGGGATGGCCTCCTTGACGCTGGCCACGATGATATCCCCTAGCCGGCCGTATCTCCTCTTGCTTCCGCCCAAGACCCTGATGCACATGACCCTTCTCACCCCAGTATTATCCGCAACCTCTAGGATGGTTTGCTCTTGGATCATTTCTCCTCGCTTTGCTCAAAATTAGTTAATAAGTTGATAAGTTTTCCTTGTTAACTTGTATCCTTGTATCCTTGTTAACTTCTGGTTACTGGTTACTTTAAAATATACTTTCTTACTTGGCCTTTTCTAATATCTTGGCTACCCGCCATCTCTTATCCTTGGAGAGGGGTCGGGCCTCGACAATCTCTACCCTATCCCCGATCTGGCACTCATTCTTCGGGTCATGGGCCTTGAAGCGCTTGGCGCGCTTTATTACCTTGCCATAGAGGGGGTGGCGAAATGTTCTCTCCACCCTGACCACTACCGTCTTATCCATCCTGTTACTAACTACTCTTCCCACTCTCACCTTTCTCACTTACTCTCTCCTCTTCTTTGGTGTAGGATGGTCTTAGCCCTTGCGATCTCCCTCCTTAAGTTACGAATGGTCAAGGGATTGGCAAGTCCTCCGGTGGACTTCTTCGCCTTGAGGTTGAATAGCTCCTCTTTTAGAGAGGAGATCTTTACCTCAAGCTCCGGGATGCTCAATTCTCTTAAATCCTCTTTCTTGGGCATTCTATACCTCGCTCCGCTCGAATAGTTTACCAGTTTGCCGGTTTTCCGGTTTGCCAGTTTGTTGGTTTTTCTTAATTAACTGGCTAACCAACTGACTGTTCACTCTGGGCATTTTATCTTCTTCGAACGAACTTCGTCTTCAGGGGTAGCTTACGGGCAGCGCGCTCCATGGCCTCCTGGGCTATTGATTCTGACACCCCAGCCAGTTCGAATAGCATCCTACCCGGCTTGACCACCGCCACCCAGGTCTCAGGGGCTCCCTTCCCCTTTCCCATCCTGGTCTCCAGGGGCTTCTTGGTCACTGGTTTATCGGGAAAGATCCTGACCCAGATCTTCCCTCCTCTTTTGATGAAGTGGGTGAGGGCCACCCTAGCGGCCTCTATCTGGCGGGTGGTTACCCAAGAGGGCTCCAGGGCCTGGAGGCCATACTCTCCGAAGCTTATCTTCGAGCCCCGAAAGGCCTTCCCTCTCATTCTGCCTCTCTGCTGTTTCCTATGTTTTACTCTCTTGGGCATTAACATAACTATTCACTCTTCGCTTTCTTCACTTCTTCCTTTTCCTCAGCCTTCCCTTCCTTGAATATCCAGACCTTCACCCCAATCTTTCCATAGGTTGTGTGGGCCTCGCTGAACCCATAATCGATATCCGCCCTCAGGGTATGTAAGGGAACTCTTCCCTTTCTATACCACTCTGTTCTAGCGATCTCTGCTCCTCCCAAGCGACCACTGCAGGCGATCTTTATTCCCTTGGCTCCCGCCTCCAGGGCACTCTCGACCATCCTCTTCATGGCCCTCCGGAAGCCGCGCCTTTTCTCAAGTTGGAGGGCAATGCTCTCTGCCACCAGCTGGGCATCTAAGAAGGGAGTCTCTATCTCCTGGATGTTGAGATAGATCTCCTTATCCGTTATTTTAGAGAGATCCTCCTTTAACCTCTCCACCTCCGCCCCTTTTCTTCCAATGACGATCCCAGGGCGAGCAGCAAAGATATTTATCCTTAAGCGTTTTCCTGCCCGGTAGATCTCTATCTTAGAAATGCCGGCGCGATGCAGCCTCTCCTTTATGAACTTGCGGATCCGAAAGTCTTCCAATAGTAGGTCGCCGTAATCCTTTTTTTTGGCAAACCACTTACTCTTCCAGTCCTTTACGATCCCGATTCGGAAGCTAAAAGGATGAACCTTCTGTCCCACTACTTATCTCCTTTACTTTTAACTTTTGCCTGCCCCGTAGGCTTGTCCTTCGGGGGCTTTTCTTTCCTCGCTTCCAAGATAATGGTAATATGGCTTGTTCTTTTCCTTATCCTGGTTGCCCTTCCAAAGGCCCTCGGCCTCCACCTGGGTAGGGTGGGACCCTGATCACAGGTCGCCTGGGCCACATAGAGACCCTCCTTTACCTTGGCATTGGCCAAGGCAGAGCGCAAAAGCTTCTCTAAGATGGGGGATACCCTTCCTGAGGTAAACCTCAGGATGTTTAAGGCCTCTTCTGTATTCTTACCCCTGATGAGGTCCAGGACCCTCCTCACCTT